>JAFMBM010000063.1 GCA_017858515.1 Cryomorphaceae bacterium
AATTCCTATTTAATCTGTCCTTTTTCTCTGGCGGTGTCTACTAGTTTCACCTTTTCTGCTTCGGCTTTAGCCACCAATGCTTTACCTTGGTTATCAGCCTCTTTTTCTAGTTTCTTAGCATTGTCATCAGCGGCTTTGCGAATGCCTTTAGCGGCTTCCTTAGCAGCGGCTTCTTTTAGGAAGTTGCCTTTTGCATCGGCTTCTAACTTCTTGGCTTGTTTTTCGGCTTCGGCTCTCAAGGCATCGCCTTGTTTCTTTGCCTCCGCATTCAAAGCATCGGCTTGATTTTTCGCCTCCACTATTAGTGCATCGCCTTGCTTTTCAGCTTCATCGATCAGCTCTTGTGCTTTGGCATTGAGATCCTCTTTTACTTCCTCAATTTTTTCCTCTACCAATTCCGTTGCTTGATCCTTTAAGTCGTTTACTACATCATTGGCCATATCGCCCATGGAAGAAGAAACTTTCGGATCGTCTACCGTGCCACCAATAAGAATTTTAACATCTACATTCTCTGGAATCTTGGCGCCATATTGACTCAATGAACTAGCTAGTGAACTTCCAGCCAAGCCTTTGGTTGGAATCTTTGTGTCCATTGTGTAGTCAATGGTTTGATCCAATCCACTGCTTCCAGATACCTTGGCGTTCACTCCTCCCGCTTTAATGTCAAAAGGTGCAACACTTACTCGTCCATCTTTAATGGTATAATCTACATCCATTGCACCCGTGCTTATTTGAGCATATTTCTGGTCTTTGAGCAAGTCGGCCACCTTTTTCATAACATCGGGCTTGGATGTTATGCCCGGAGATTTCAAATTTCCTTTTGAATTCACCGTAGCGAGATTGGGCATCATATCGCTTTGCAGTTGAGCATCGAATGAGAAAGAAGTAGAGTAAATACCTTCGGTCTTTTCCATTATAGGTGCCAACTTCTGTATCATGGCAAAGTTTTCATAGCTCGACTTAAAGGAAAGATTAGTCAACTTCATATCCATGGCAGTAGTTGGAATCTCTGGTTTACTATCGTACACTCCAGTCATTTCCAATCCGCCTTCCAACAACTTCATTTTCACTCCCGTCATTTCAATGCGCCCTTCTTGGATGTGCATCTTTCCCTTTAAATCATTCAACTCTAGATTGGAGTATAAAATCTTCGCAACATCGGCATTGATGTCCATATCCACATTCTGAGGAATGCGGATGATTTCCAATGGCGCCGCACTGTCTGATGGAGTGCTTGAAGTTTCTTCATCCATTCCAGCCGCAGAGAAGAGTTCATTTATATCCAGCAAGTTGCTTTTAATATTGAAGCTTCCTGCCAATAATTCATCGCTAAGGGCATAACCCATAAGGTTGTTGATTTGTCCGCTTGCTACAATATCGGTGCTTCCTAGATTCATTTCAAAGGCCTGTAGATCGGCCTTTTGAGGCGAAAGTCGAAGGGTAGCCAAAGGAATGTCTATGGGCATAGGAATACTGTCTCCAGAGAAATACAAATCCTTCGCACTCATTCCACCTTCGGCAACAATCTTCTCATAGGCTTCATTGTCAATATCCGACATCTTTCCTTTGGTGGTAAAGTCGGCTTGGATGATTCCTGTATAGTCAAATCCTTCCAAAGGCATGATGGTTTTTATACTGGCTAAATCCAATAAGGCATTGACTTTCACATCAAAATTGGGATCTGAAATAGGGGTGGAGAGGTACATACTCGCATCGATGGGGTTTTTGGCCATCACCATATGGAAACGCTTCATATCAATAAGCGTCTGATCAGGCTGTCCCCCTGGATTGCTCACCTTTAAATCTACTTGAATGTCATCTATACCAGCAGGCAAATCAGGGTATTGGAAGCTACCATCCTTCACATTCAATTGAAAAGCAAAGGCAGGATAAACAGGACCTTCATAGCGGTATGCCCCGTTTAGGTTTCCGCTTAGGTTGAAGGTTCCCTTGGTTTTAACTTCCTCAAAGCCCTCAAAGAAAACCGCAGGCACCATACTCAAGACACTTTTAAATTCGGTATTGGGAGCACTGAATTTTAAATCCATCTGAACCCCAGTGGCCTGATTGATAAGCCATCCTTCAAAAGCCAATCCCAAGGCATTGAGCTGAATGGAGTTTTCGGCAAAAGTGAGTTGAGATTCCAACTGATTGTATTCAAGTCCAACATCTGCCTTAAGAGCCGCTTTGTTTAACATGCGCAATCCCTCCATTACTACGGTAATACCTTTCACCTCGGTATGGGTAGAAAGCTGAACAATCTCCTCTGTAAAATCTCCTTTTCCCTCGTGATCGAGCTGCTGGATGTTCGCCGACATATCGCCCTCGAGATCGGTATATTTTAGGTTGAAATTGCTGAGTTTATACTTCTTCAATTGTAGGTGGAAGGCAGAAGTATTGGTTTCTGCACTTTCCTCCACAACCGTACTGTCTGATTTAACAATATCATAATTCGCCCTTCCATCTTCTAGCACCTTCACATGGAGGTAAATATCTTCCAAAAGAATACTTCGAATATCGAATTGCTCTCCTTTAATAACACTCATTAAGTCTAGGGTAAGTCCAATATTTCCCGTTTTCATAAGGGTATCGCCTTCGAAAGCCTCTACACCAGAAATACTTAGATCATGAAGTCCGAAAGAAAAGTTTGGAAAACTCTTTATTAGACTGAGAGAGACATCACCAAATTCAACTTTGGCGTTTATAGTCTCGTTTGCTTGATCTTTTACTAGCTGAATAATCTTGTCTTTAAAAACAAATGGCAGAATGATTACTATGGCAATCAGCAGAATAACAAGGATTCCGCTGATTTTCAAGAATTTTTTCATGAGAAGAATAGTTTGAACAAAACTAGTAAAGCAAAGCCACCAAAGAGATGCATTTGAAAAGGGAATTATTATAAAAAAGCAGAAGGATTAATGGGTTTACAATCTTTCCTCTTATCTTCCACGGCATGAATGCAAACAGCAGGCAACCGAGCCTTATACAATCCTTAATTCCAGTACTATTTCTGGTAGGAATGTTAAGCTTTAGCGTATTAGAAGTGTATGGCAATGAAGCACTGGATGGATCCAATCAGATGATTTTGCTTTTGAGCGGATTTGTAGCCATGCTGGTGGGAAGGTGGAATAAGGTGTCTTGGAGTGATTTATTTGAAAAAGTAGGGGAGAGCATTATGACTTCGGCCACAGCCATTGTAATTCTCCTTCTGATTGGGGCATTAGCCGCTTCTTGGCTTTTAGGAGGTGTAGTGCCAGCCATGATTTACTACGGACTGAAAGTTCTGCATCCCAGTTATTTTTTGCCAGCCTCATTGATCATATGCGCTGCGGTTTCACTTGCAACAGGAAGTTCATGGTCTACAACAGCTACCATTGGTATTGCCTTAATTGGAATAGGAAGCGCCCTAGGAATTTCAGAAGGAATGACGGCTGGTGCGGTGATTTCCGGAGCCTATTTTGGCGATAAAATGTCGCCTTTGTCTGATACAACTAACCTAGCGCCGGCTATGGCGGGAACAGATCTTTTTACCCATATCCGCTATATGGCGTATACCACACTTCCCTCTATCATTATTACCCTCATTGTTTTCATTTTTATTGGAAGCAGCACGTGGGGAGCTGAATCTGCAGCGGATACCACCGCAATTATGTCGTCGATTAAGCAACATTTCTTTATTCATCCAATCCTCTTCCTTCCGCCTTTGGGGGTAATTCTTTTGATCGTTAAAAAAGTGCCCGCCATTCCGGCCATATTGGGCGGAGTATTTCTGGGATTGGCCTGTGCTCTCTTTTTTCAATCCGAACTGCTCTTAAGTTTAATTACAGAGGGAGGTTCTTTCAAGTCTTATTATAGGGTATTAATGGATACTGTTACCCAAGGTGTTTCCATTCAAACGGGAGATGAGCTTTTGAATGAGCTTTTCTCCGCTTCTGGAATGAAAGGAATGTTGAATACCATCTGGCTTATTCTCTGTGCAATGGTATTTGGAGGCGCCATGGAAGGAGCTGGATTGCTGCAACGCATCAGTCGTTCTTTGCTCAGTCTTGCAAGAACAGATTTCGCACTAACTGCCACAACTACGGTAACATGTGTTGGGATAAATGTAACCGCCTCGGATCAATATCTCTCTATTGTTGTGCCTGGAAGGATGTATGCCGAAGCGTATAAAAAGCAAGGCTTAGCTCCCGAAAACTTGAGCAGAACCCTAGAAGACAGCGGAACGGTAACCTCTGTATTAATACCTTGGAATACCTGCGGTGCATACCAAAGCGGTGTGCTCGGCGTAGCCACTGGGACTTATTTGCCCTATGCCATATTCAATTGGCTCAGTCCTATAATGACTTTGGTGTTTTCTTATTTCAATATTCGCATTGCACGCTTAAAAGAAGCCAAGGCAAAACCTTAGTCTACTACATCCCAAGTGTGGTCAGCCAGTAATTTTAAAGAGTAGATATGCTCCTTAAAAGGCATCTTTCCCCATTGCGAAGGAGCAATCATAGATAGAACTCTCTCTCCGTTTTCCTTTAGGTAAAGGTGATAGACGTGACCTACCAAGGGTTCAAAACTCATTTTGGCGGAATAAATTTCTTCCGAAGCACGTCTGCGATCAAGGAGTTTTTTTGCTTGTTTTGAGAGTAGCTCAATTTGCTCTTTTATTTGCTCCAGCTGCATATCCACCTGCTCTTCCATGCTTGAAAGAGCCTTGGAACGAATCTTATTGTTATCGGTAGGACGAATTACTGCACTTCCCACATGGTGGGCATATGGGAGGGTGGAAGGTGAATCTGTAATAGAGTCTGGATCAATTGGATTTTCAATCATTTAAAATGGCTTTAGCTCTGAATTGAACAGATCGGTTGGAGGTGGTGTGCATTTGCAGTATTCTAAGGTTTTCTTCTTGAACAAGAGGATTTTTTCTGTGTTCCCAAAGCTGAACAGAATTCTTTCGGTTTTCTTCTTCCACCTTAATTCTGCAAAGCGGATAGTTAGTATCAAGGATTAAATCATAAAATTGTTCTTCCATCTTACTCAATTTCCATGGTTCATGAATAAGTTCGTCGGGCAAGTATTGAAGTTCAGGCACCCATTGACGTATGAAAACACCTTTCGGATCCTGTTCGCGCGATTGCTTTATGGGGTTGTAGGTTCGTATGGTATTAATTCCGGTTACACCCGCCTGCATTTGGAGTTGAGAATAATGAATGCCTGGTTCGTAGTCTAAAAAGTTCTGGGCTAAAAAATGTGCTACTTTTTGCCAAGGCAAAAAGAGTGTGTGAGTAAAATAACTCACCAACATCGCTCGCATTCTGAAATTTAGGTAGGCTGTAGAAAGCAAACAACGTATACAGGCATCAATGAGTGGAATACCTGTTTCTCCTTTGAAAAAAGCCTGCATTTCGGCTTCATTTTCTGCACGTTGAAGGAGTATATACCCTCTATTCACATCCTCAAATTCCATTCTAGATTCACTTTCGAATTTCTGAATAAAATGGGCCTGCCAATGCAGTCTAGAAAGAAAGGCATCCCAGTTCCGCTTGTTCCCACCTTTATTGTACTCAGACAATCCCACCTGAAATACTTCACGAATACTCAATACACCGAAACTTAAATAGGGAGAAAGACGGCTACAAGAAGATCGGCTCTCTAAGGGTTTGGAGATGTTCTTCTGATAGCTGAAACTTCCTTCTTCACGGAATTGTCTGAGTTGTTCCAAAGCTGCTTTTCGTCCTCCTTTTTGTTCAGGATGTCCGTCCTTTTCAAACGCAGCTATCCAATGATCTGGAAGGCTAGGAAGGACAATTGAAATAGTATTAGTGCCATTTAACTGCAACGGAATAATTTCAGTATGAACGTAATTCTTCCAATCTTGATCCCACTGATTTCTATGTAGTCCTCCTCGGCGAATTCCATTTTGAGCGGTCTCTCTCCATTCAATTCCCTTTTGTTTAAGAAGGGTTTTCACTTTTAGATCGCGTCGAAAGCTCAAATCATTTCCAACCTCTAGATGACTGTGAACACATTCTATATCGTAATCAATTTCAATGATTTCCAGAGCCGTTTCGAACGGACAATAAGCAACACATAAAGACAAAGAGAAGGCCTGAAGTTGTTCTTGTAGAGATTGAACGCATTGATAAGCAAAGCGAGAATGGCGATGGTGATGGTCTTTGCCACTCATAAGTTCGGGTTCGAAAAGATAGAGAAGCAGCACTTTTTCACCCGATCCAAGAGCGCTTTGAAGAGGGAGGTGGTCTTCTAATCGAAGGTCTTTCTTAAACCAAACGATATGAAGTTTAGGCTTCATACATTTTCAATGTTGGATAAAAAGGCATCGGCCTGTTTTTGGTAAGCCAACTTTAGGTCCGCATCCATTTTATCTATATTTCGATAGGCCATACCAATCCGCGGATTGTTTTCAAGCAGCGATCGATGTTGGATAAAGAAATTCCAATAGAGGGCGTTGAAGGGACAGGCCTTGGCGCCGGTTTTTTCTTTTGGGGAATAAACACAAGTCTCGCAATAATTAGACATTTTATGAATGTAATTGGCGCTAGAGACATAGGGTTTGGTGGCCAAGAATCCACCATCTGCATACTGACTCATTCCCAGTGTATTGGGCATTTCTACCCATTCAATAGCATCAATGTAAATACCCAAATACCATTGATGAATTTCACGCGGGTGGATGCCAGCCAGCAGCGCAAAATTGCCTGTAATCATGAGCCTCTGAATATGATGGGCATAAGCAAAGTCTAGGCTTTGGCTGATGCTTTCTTTCAGACAGTTCATTTTGGTATCGCCTGTCCAAAACCAAGAAGGGAGTGCTCTACTGTGCTGAAAAAAGTTCTCGTTCATGTAGCCCGGCATTTTAGCCCAGTAAACCCCTCGTATGTATTCTCTCCAGCCTAAAATCTGACGAATATAGCCTTCCACTTGTCCAAGGCTGAGCGAATCCGAATTAGAATGGTATTCCAATTCTACTCGCTGAATCACTTCGAGGGGGGCCAGCATTTTGGAATTGAGAGAAAAGGAAATTCTACTGTGAAAGAGAAAGACCTCTCCTTTGGCCATTGCATCTTGGTAAGTGCCAAAGTGAGGGAGTAAATGTGTACAGAAATATTCGAGAAGCTCAAGAGACTCTGTTCGGTTAATGGGCCAAGAAGAAGCATTGTTTTTAAGGCTTCCTATGGTTTTAATCCCTTGTATCTGAATTAGGTCTATAATTTCTTCGGCCGGATGTGCAAATTCTAATGGCTCGGGAATGTGTAGATTCTTAGGAAGCTTATTTCTGTTTTCATGATCGAAATTCCACTGTTGACCCAATGGTTTCTGACCCAACATAAGAATGGAGTGTTTCTCGCGCATAGAGCGATAGAATGTCTCCATCAACCACTTCTTTTTTCCTTTAAAAAATAGCTGAAGCTCGTTTCTTTCCGTTAAAAAGTGCTCAGATGAAATTTCAACAAGCGGGATTTTTAAACTCGTCGATAACAAAAGAAATTCTTGCTGTAAGCGATACTCGTCGGGCTCTTGATATTCTACTTTTTCAAATCCATAGATTTCAATCAAACGACCTATGTTTTTAGAAAAACTGTGCTGATTGTCTGCATCATCTAAGCGGATGTATTGGATGAGATGCCCTGCTCTTTTGAGTTGCTCAGCAAAATCGCGCATAGCCAAAAAGAAGGCAACAATCTTCTGAAGATGGTGCGGAACATAATCGGTTTCTGACCGCAATTCCATCATCACATAAGTGACACTAGGATCTAGAGAGGAGAACCAAGAATGCAGTGGATTCAGCTGGTCACCTAAAACAATTCTAGCAATTCTCATAGGCTTTATATGTAGATGCAGCCTTCCTCCTTATCGCCGAATATTTTTTCCTGTCCAGAAACCAAGTTCAAAGCAGAAAGAGTAGCTAAAAGTGCATCTAAGTGATGCCATGTGGATATTTCAGAACAATCCATCAGAATCGCTGGGTTCATTCTAGATTTTAAGGAAGATCGGCAGGCGCTCAGTGCCGCTTTACCCGTTTTATAGCCTAAATCTTGGAGACCCATTAGACTGGCCATTTTTCTAGGACAAGTTTCGAATATCGGAATTTCCAAGGCCTCAATGGATTCTTTTAGCTCCATAGCTCTAGCGGTTAATCCACCTAAAAACATGGGCGACATAGCTTTTAATTCTATGTCGGCTTTTCTGAAATGGTAATTATCACATTTTTCAAGACCACGGTACTTACCAGGCAGACTCATGGGGGCATCCATAAAAATGTGTTGCGGCTTAAAGTGCCTAACCGCCTTGAGAAGAAAGGCATCGGCATCCACATCTTTATCTACCTGCATAAAGTGGATTTTTCCAAAATTGAAAATGCAGACAACCGTGTTTCCCGAAAGTCGGCTACCCAGGTTTACACCAAAAACAACTCGATTCATTTAAATTTTCCAAATAATTCTTCCACCTTATTCCAGCGATAATTGAATATCTCCTTGAGTTTAGGTTCTACAAGAATGGGTTGCATCATTTTGCCTAAGAAGCCCATGGGAAGTTGGTAACTAACTCTGTCTAACATTCTAACTCCGCCCTCTATAGCCTCAAAATGATGTTCGTGATGCCAAATGGTATACGGACCTTTTCTTTGTTCGTCTACAAAGAATTTGTGTTCCTTAATATGTGTAATCTCCGTTACCCATTCGAGGGGAATGCCAAGAAGGGGTTTCACGGTATAGCCTATAAATAAACCCTCATACATCCTTTCTGGAAGCGTGGTCTTGATTTCGAATCCAAGATAAGAGGGCGTAATAACTTGCAGATTTTTAGGTGAAGAAAAGAATTCCCAGGCCTTTTCTACAGATATTGGAAGCTCTTGAGTACGTTCTAGTACAAACATTTAGTTAGGATTATCATCTAAAGACAACGAAGATGTGCTTTTTGTTCCTAAAATTCTAGAATCCATAGTAATTTGGCGAAATCATTCAATTTTGTGTCATGAAGTTAAATATCAAGAATGCTTTAGCGGCATTATCAATATGTATTGTATTTCTGCCTGTAAAGGCAGAAGAGGGAATGTGGCTGCCCTTTTTGCTGCAGAATCTCAATGAGGCTCGAATGAAAGAGCTTGGATTGCAATTAAGTGCTAGAGATATTTACGATGTAAACAACAGCAGTCTTAAAGATGCCATTGTTCATTTTGGCGGAGGATGTACTTCGGAATTGATCTCATCGGAAGGATTACTGCTTACCAATCATCACTGCGGTTATGGTCAAATTCAGAAGCATAGCAGTGTAGAGAACGACCTATTAAAAGACGGCTTTTGGGCAATGAATCGCTCAGAAGAGTTAAAAAATCCGGGCTTAGACGCCACATTTGTGCGTTTTATGGAAGATGT
>JAFMBM010000033.1 GCA_017858515.1 Cryomorphaceae bacterium
AGTACATGGGCAGGTCCCTTCACCTTCACCACAGGTTGTGCGGCTTTCTTAGCTCCCTATTTTGAGGATTTCGAAAATCTTCCACAGGGCCCGGGTGCTTTCTTAGATTATGGAAACTGTTGGACAATGCCGAATATTACTACACCGAGATGGGAGACAGAAGATGCATCTGGAGCGAATGAGAACTCTCTTGCTACAGGTCCTTTCTTTGACCATACTACCTTTGGAACAGCAGGAGGAACCTATTTCTACTTTGAAACGAGTGGAGGGGCTTTGGGAAGTAGCAACGAAATAACCACTGCTGACATTGATGTTTCAGCTTTGGTTAATCCATATGTTGAATTTTGGTACCATATGTACGGTGCAACCATGGGTTCTATAGGTCTTGATGTTTGGAATGCCACCAATGGTTGGACAAATGATTTGATTACTGTAGTTGGTCAGCAACAAACAGCGGGTGGAGATCCATGGAATAAAATAGGTGCAACATTGCCTTCAGGATATACTGGGGTTGTGCGCTTTAGAATACGTGGAATACGCGGTAGTTCATTTACTGGCGATGCATCTTTTGATGATTTCTCTGTAATTGAAGCGCCGGCTTGTCCAGATATCAATAGTCTAGCAACAATTTTAGCTCAGGGTTTCCAGGCCAATATTGGTTGGAACGGTCAAGGGGGTACCAACTTTAATATCGAGTGGGGACCTGCCGGCTTTGGTCAGGGTTCAGGTACAATACTTACGAGCACTGTAGATTCTGTTCTAATTACAGGATTGGCTCCAACAACATCCTACGATGTATATGTTCAGAATGATTGTGGTGCAGCTGGTACGAGTAACTGGTTTGGTCCGCTTACTTTCACTACCACTGTAACTTGTCCTGCACCAACAGCAGTTACAGCTTCTCCAGCAACCACTGCAGCTACAATGAGTTGGCAGACTGGTGGTGCGGCTGATTTCAATTATGTGGTTGGTCCTTCTGGAACCACTCCGGCCTCAGGAACTATCATGTCAGGAACAGGAGCGAGCGTCGTACTTTCTAGCTTAACACCTTCAACTTCTTATACCTTCTGGGTTAGAGATAGTTGCGGAGCAGGGGATGTTAGTACATGGACAGGTCCATTGAACTTTAATACACTGTGTGTTCCAGCGAGTATTCCCTATTTGAGAGACTTCAATGGAGCCAATTTCCCTCCTTTGTGTTGGGATTTAACAGGCGGTACTCAAACCGTTATTCAGAATGGTGGCCAGTATATGGAGGCGAACTTCTGGGGATGGACTTCAGGAAACTGGGCTCCGGCGATGACAGAACCCATTACGATAAATCAGAATGCTCGAGTGAAATTCCGTTGGGCTCACTTGTACAGTACCACCTATCCATTGGATCAGATGATACTGATGGTTCGTTTGGCGAATTCGTCTACCTATGATACCCTAATCAATAAAATAGGTCCAACTTTCACCTCTCCAAATGCAACAAACACTGTTCCACCTCCTGCAGCGGATTTTGCTCAGGAAATCATCAACCTTGATCCAGCCATTTACACTGGACAAGATGTGGTTTTCTTGTTCCGTTTCAACTCAGGTTATGGACCGGATGTATTTGTGGATGACTTTATAGTAGAGCCATTACCGGCTTGTCCTGAGCCTACTCAACCTAGTGTTGTAAATACCGGTTCATTCAGCGCCGATTTGTCATGGACTAGCGGTGATCCTGCTGCTTCAACTTGGTACGTAGAGTATGGCCCTACAGGATTTGCTCCTGGAACTGGAACGACTGTAACGGTTACTTCTAATCCAGCGACCATTTCAGGATTATCCTCTGCGACAAGTTACAGTTGGTTTGTTCGTGAATTGTGTCAGAATGGAACAGATACTTCTGGCTATTCAACACCTTCTTCCTTTACAACACTTTGTGCTCCATTTACAGCTCCTTATCTGGAAACATTTACCGGAGTTGCACCAGGCGTATTAGGAACAAATCCAGCGACTACCCTCTCAAATTGTTGGGAGATAGGATCTTTTGGTCCTGGAACCACTTTGAGATGGGAAACAGAAGATGCAACGGGTGCCAATGAAAATAATGCGGGCACAGGTCCATTCTTTGACAATACTACTCCAACTACGGCAGGCGGAATGTATGTTTTCTTAGAATCTAGTTTTGGTGTACTTGGAAACACCGCTGCATTTACATCTCCACAGATTGTTAAATCAGCGCTAACCACTCCAAATCTTTCTTTCGCTTACCATATGTACGGTGCAACCACCGATTCATTGAGAGTGGATATTTGGGATAATGTTACTGCTGCATGGACTAACAATGTTTGGTCTGCCTTTGGTCAGCAACAACTAGCGGGTAGTGATCCATGGATTACTGCGAACATTGGCTTGGTCTCTTATGGAGATACAATCCGAGTGCGTTTTGTGGGTAGAAAAGGAACGAGTTTCACTGGTGATATTTCACTGGATGATATTCGTGTAGACGAAGCTCCAGCTTGTCCTTCTGCGTCATTGCTTACTACTGTTAATACCACCGCCTATACAGGAACGGTTGGCTGGACAGAAGGCTCTGTTGGTGCATCAGACTGGATTATAGAATACGGTCCTGCCGGATTTGCCCTTGGAACGGGAACAATTGTTTCTGCGACTACAAATCCATTTACGATAACAGGTCTAAATGCTGCTACTACGTATAATTTCTATGTAAGTGAAGTTTGTCCGAATGGATTAGACACTTCATTGGCTGTAGGTCCAGGTGCGTTTAATACACTTTGTGCACCTATTTCTGCTCCATACATTCAGACCTTTACTGGTACTGCACCGGGAATAATCGGTACTGCACCCACTCCTGTATTACTTCCAATTTGCTGGGATTTAGGAGGAACCACTGGAGGAGAGCGTTGGGAAACGGAAGATGCCACTGGAGCGAATGAGAATTCATTGGCAACAGGACCTTTCTTTGACAACACTACTCCAACTACTGCGGGTGGAATGTATGTGTATTTAGAGACTTCAACGGGTGTAAGCACCTCGGGTCCTGCTCTATTCACTTCACCTGAGATCATACTTACTTCTTTAACAACTCCAAACCTGTCGTTTGCATACCATATGTACGGTGCAACTATGGATAGCTTGAGAGTAGATATTTTCGGAAACGGAATGTGGAACAATGGAGTATGGGGAATCTTTGGTCAGCAACAAACTGCGGGTAGTGACCCTTGGTTGATTGCGAATATTCCATTGGCTTCGTATGGCGACACCATTCGAGTTCGATTTGCAGGTAAGAGAGGAACAAGTTTCACCGGTGATATCTCCTTAGATGACATCAGTGTAGACGAAGCTCCAGCTTGTCCAAGTCCTTCATCTTTGGGAGCGAATGCCATTACAGCTACAAGTGCAACTCTTACATGGAGTGCAGGCGCGGCGGGTGCAACAGCTTTCGTTGTGGAATACGGAATTGGAATAACTCAGCCTGGTACGGGAACAATTGTGTCTGCTAGCACCACATCCTTAAACGTTACCGGATTGAGTTCCTCTTCTCAGTACTGCTTCTTCGTAAGAGAAGTTTGTCCGAACGGAGTGGATACTTCAAATGCAGTTGGACCTTATTGTTTCAATACACTATGTGCGCCAGTGGCCCTACCCTATGCAACAGGATTTACAACAGAAACAGCGGGTACCTTCGGCACACAGCCGATTCGCACAGCGTTGAACAATTGTTGGAATCTTGGTTCAGGAACAACTGCTGGATTCCGTTGGGAAACAGAAGATGCTTCGGGTGTGAATGAGAATTCATTGGCAACTGGACCCTTCTTTGACAACACCACGCCTACTACGGTTGGAGGAATGTATCTCTTCCTAGAGACCAGTTCAGGTGCAACCGGAGATACGGCTGCGGCTACTTCGGCCCAGCTTGATCTAGGTGGAGGTAATGCTCAATTGGAGTTCTACTATCATATGTATGGTGCAACCATGGGTACCCTTGTTACTCAGATTAATGCAGGTGCCGGTTGGGTAAGCTTAGACTCTATTGTAGGTCAGCAGCAGACAGCAGGTTCAGATTCATTCTATCTGAGAACTATTCCATTGACTGGATATACAGGTATTGTTACTCTGAAATTCTTAGGAGTGAGAGGAACATCCTTTACTAGCGATATGTCTATCGATGATATCTCGGTAATTACCTTGGGTAATCCAAACTGTGCCGCACCAACTGCTTTGTCAGCGACGCCTTCTTGTGCTTCTGCAACGGTTAACTGGACTTCAGGTTCAGGAACATCCTTCTTGGAGTACGGTCCGAATGGATTTGTGCCTGGTACTGGAACCATTATGAGTCCGGCAACCAGCCCAGCTACGATTAGTGGATTAGCTCAAGCCACTGCATATTCAGTATATGTATACGATGTATGCAATGGAGGAGTAGACACAAGCGCAGCGGCAACGGTGAACTTTACTTCTGCTTCAGGTCCAGTTGCTGCCTTTACTTTCTCTGTGAATCAGGGAACAGTAAGCTTCAACGCATCCACTTCAACAGGAGGAACAACCTACGCTTGGGATTTTGGTGACTTAACATCGGGTACAGGTGTAAACACCACGCATACCTATGCAACCAACGGTACGTATACAGTTGTATTAACCATTACAGATCCTGTGTGTGGAACAACAAGCACATCTACTCAAACGGTTGTAATTACAAACGTGGCAAGTTGTCCTCAGCCTTCTGGTTTGAATACATCGAATGTAGGTTGTGATTTTGCCGACTTAACGTGGAATAGTGTAAGTGGAAGTTCGATTGTGCAATATGGTCCTGCTGGATTTACTCCAGGCACAGGAACCGTTGTAGCGGCTACTTCTCCTTATACATTGACTGGGTTAACTCTTGGAACAGCCTATGACTTCTGGGTAGCAGATATTTGTGCTGCAACAAGCGACACTAGCGGATACTCTGGTCCATTTACTTTTACTACTGCAACCGGACCACTTCCTACGATTGTAGTGTCTAGTAGTTTACAGACTGTATTTGGATCAGGTTCATTAGAGTGGACATTCGATGTAAGCAATTCATTGAATGCTACTGGCTACTTGTGGGATTTCGGTAACG
Source organism: Cryomorphaceae bacterium (assembly GCA_017858515.1). Lineage (GTDB taxonomy): Bacteria > Bacteroidota > Bacteroidia > Flavobacteriales > Schleiferiaceae > RFXV01. Next base: position 5,099 of record JAFMBM010000033.1, read on the forward strand.
GAACTTCTTCAACCAGTGCAACTCCAACGGCAGTATATGCTCAAGCAGGAACCTATGCTGTTCAATTGACCGTTTCCAATGGTTGTGGATCGGTTGATACGGTCTTCAATGTTATGCCAATCATTAGCTTGTCTGAACTAGAGATCTTAAGTTCTATGAGCCTATTCCCGAATCCAACTTCGGATATCGTGAAAGTGGTAATTGAGAACAATGATTTAGCAGACTATCAATTTGAATTAACCGATGCATTAGGACGTGTTCTAGAGCAGCGAGAGTCTTCTGATCAGTCAGGTAGAACGGAAGAGATCTTTGATCTTTCTGCAATGCCAAAAGGAATTTATATGCTTCGTGTTTCAACAGGTGGCGAATCGGTAACGAGAAGAATCTCTCGGAACTAAGTAAAAAATGAATTTCTTTGAGAACGCCCCGCAATTGCGGGGCGTTTTTTTTGCATGATTTTCATAAAAGATAAATTCAAAAGTGAAGCGAGCGTAGCCCTGAAATCTTGATGAATTGCAATGTGGCTAGGGTACTATTTCTCTCTGATTAAGAAATATTTTGAAGCATCTAAATAGTTGAAATTCGTGTTTTTCATGCGAAAAGCCCATAAATGCTCAGAAAAAATATTTTTCGTCAGGCACTAGAGGTCAATAATTTAGAGTGGGATTTCAATACCTTTCGAAGCTTTTCATTGGCTTCAAACCAACTAAAAACAGAACCTCAGCATGAGACAAAAATTACTTTGGATTTCTTTGCTCTCTTCCGCCTCCATGCTTTTTGGTCAATGCCCACCGGCATCGCCATTAGCTACGCCATTGATTGAGCCCTTCACCAGTGTTCCAGTGGGTGTTTCTGGAACCCTTTCCAATTGTTGGATCGCGGGGAGCGGTGCTGCCGCAGCCTTTCGTTGGGAAACGGAAAATTCCAATGGTGCGAATGAAAATTCACTAGCAACGGGACCTTTCTTCGACAATACTACGCCCTCAACTATTGGAGGCATGTATATCTATCTTGAAACATCATCAGGCGTAGCCAATGATTCTGCCTTTTTTACTAGTCCAGATATTGACCTTACTCCTTTAAGCAATCCGGAATTGTCTTTCGCTTACCATATGTATGGGGCAACCATGGGCAATTTGTTCGCCCAAGTATGGGATGGTACCTCATGGAATACAGAGGTAAGTTTAATAGGTCAGCAGCAAGCGGCTGGGAATACGCCTTGGAATATTGTGACAATACCTTTGACTTCCTATTCAGGAACTATTAAAGTCCGCTTTAAAGGAACGCGAGGAACCTCTTTCACTGGGGATATGAGCATAGACGATATCTCCATTGCTAACCCACAGGCTTGCCCTAGCCCCTCATTGTTGACAGCAACTCAGATTGGAGCTTATTCGGCAACCCTTGGTTGGACTCCTGGAAATTCCGGTGCTACTTGGAATATAGAATATGGACCTACTGGATTTACGCTTGGAACAGGTACTTTGGTAAGCAACCATTCTTCCACCTCATTAGCCTTAACAGGTTTAAATAGTTCTACTTCTTATGTTGCATATGTAACGGAGAATTGCTTAATAGGAGGAACTTCAAATACGGTTGGCCCCGTTAGCTTTTCAACTTTATGTGCACCATTTGTAGCTCCCTTTACTGAAGATTTTAGTGGCATTCCGATTGGAATATTCTTAGACTACGGTAACTGCTGGACGGTTCCAGGTACTAGCACTCCAAGATGGGAGTCTGAAGATGCTAGTGGAGCCAATGAGAATTCGTTAAATACAGGCCCTTTCTATGACAATACCACTTTCGGTACTGCCGGGGGTACTTATATGTATTTGGAAACTTCATCTGGAGCGGCAGGAGGACAAGGGTCTTTGATTTCTGGACAATTTGATGTAACGGCTTTAACGGCTCCTTATGTGGAGTTTTATTATCATATGTACGGGGCTACTATCGGAACTCTATTTGTAGATGTATTAGATACCAATTCTACTTGGCTTAATTTGTTAAGTGTGGTAGGTCAGCAACAAACTTCTGGAGGTGCTCCTTGGATTAAGACAGGTGCAAGTGTACCCTTGTATATTTCCGTTGCTAATACTGGAATCATTCAATTTAGAGTACGTGGTCAGCGCGGAACTTCTTTTGATGGAGATATGTCTATAGACGATTTCTCAGTAATTGAAGCCCCTGCCTGTCCAGATCCTACCTCTTTCTTCGCTAGCAATATCACGGGGACTTCTGCAGATTTTAGTTTCAACTCGAATTCTACTAGTTTCAATATAGAGTGGGGTCCGGTTGGATTTTCGCAAGGAACAGGTACACTTAGTTTGGCTACCACTTCACCTGCTACTGTTACCGGTCTTGCTCCAAATACCAGTTATTCAGCCTATATACAAGCCGATTGTGGTGTCAATGGAACGAGCACTTGGGTAGGTCCGATCAACTTCACTACCTCTTGTGCTACGGTGTCTATACCTTACCTTCAAGACTTTAATTCATGGCCACCTAGTTGTGTTACTCTTACTGGTGGCACTCAAACTTTTGCCAATTCTTTGGTTGGGGGCAATTCCTATGCTTTTGCTAACTTCTGGGGTTGGACATCGGGAAATTGGGCTCGTATGATTACTCCCGAAATTGCTATTTCGGTTCCGGCACAAGTAAAGGTAGATTGGTCTCATTTGTATAGTGGTACCTATCCATTAGACCAGATGCTAGTAATGATTCAAGCATCTAGCCCAGGAGCGCCTATAGATACCTTAATCAATTTGGTAGGCCCCACATTTACAACGCCAGGCGCTGCCAATACAGCTCCTACATCGGGAAGCTTCAGTCAGAGTATTGCCTTTATTCCTTCCTCTTATGTAGGACAGAATGCCCGAGTGACAGTTCGCGGCAATTCAGGTTTTGGTCCTAGTCTGTACATAGATAATCTTATTGTGGAGGCCGTGCCGTTGTGTCCTGATCCTACAAATATTACCGCAGCCAACATTACAGGAACAACAGCAGATATAAGCTGGTCTTTTGGTGGAACAGCCTCAGGAGGATGGACTATAGAATGGGGTCCTCAAGGATTCGGTCAAGGTAGTGGAACAATAGTTAACTCGTCCACCATTCCTGCAACAATTACTGGATTACAACCCCTCAGCTCTTACTCTGTTTATGTTCAGCAAAATTGTGGTACCAATGGTTTAAGTTCTTGGGCAGGACCTTATAGCTTTACAACTGCATGTACCGCCTTTTCAGCTCCTTATTTTGAAGATTTCGAAAACCTTCCTCAAGCTCCAGGTGCTTTCTTAGACTACGGCAATTGCTGGAATATGCCCAATCTTACCACGCCTAGATGGGAAACGGAGTTGGCAACTGGCGTGAATACAAATTCATTGGCAACAGGACCTTTCTTTGATCATTCTACTTTTGGAACGGCGGGTGGAACCTATTTCTACTTTGAAACAAGTGGTGGAACTACTGGAAGTACCAATGAATTGATTACTGCTAACGTAGATGTATCCACCTTAACCACACCTTATGTTGAATTTTGGTACCATATGTATGGCGCTACCACGGGTACACTTGGTTTAGATGTTTGGAATAGTGCGTCAGGTTGGACGAATGATATTATTCTATTAGTTGGTCAGCAGCAAACGGCAGGATCAGATCCTTGGTCAAAAGTGGGCGCTGTTCTTCCCGCAGGGTATAATGGAGTAGTGCGATTTAGATTCCGCGGAATCAGAGGTACTTCGTTTACAGGGGATATTTCAATAGACGATTTCTCGGTAGAAGAAGCTCCGCTTTGTCCGGATGTATCCAGTATTGTTGGAATATTAATTCAAGGCAATCAAGCCAATATTGGATGGAATGGACAAGGTGGTACCAATTTTAATATTGAGTGGGGACCAGCTGGTTTTGGACAAGGCTCAGGTACTGTTTTAACTTCATCAACAGACTCAGTGCTAATTACGGGTCTCACGGCTACCACCTCTTATGATGTATACGTTCAAAATAGTTGCGGTATAAATGGATTAAGTGGATGGACTGGTCCTTTTACATTCACAACTACGGTTACTTGTCCAGCTCCTTCTGCTGTAATAGCTGCGGCGTCTACTAGTTCAATTAGCTATAGCTGGCAAACAGGCGGAGCGAATAACTTCAATTATGTATTTGGTCCTTCGGGTACTACACCTCTTTCAGGAACTATTCTTTCGGGAACGGGTTCGAGCATAACGGTACCTGGATTAAATCCTTCCACCTCCTATGCATTTTGGATAAGAGACAGTTGTGGACCTGCAGATGTGAGTACTTGGGTTGGTCCTATTAATGCCAATACCCTTTGCGTAACGGCCTCAATGCCTTATCTGAGAGACTTTGACGGTGCAAATTTCCCTCCTCTTTGTTGGGATTTAACCGGTGGAACCCAAACTTTAGCTCAGAATGGAAGCGATTATCTATTTGCAAACTTCTGGGGTTGGACATCAGGCAATTGGGCAAGGGCTACTACTGAACCTATTTTCATTAACCAAGATGCTAGAGTTCGTTTCAACTGGTCTCACCTTTATAGTGGTACTTATCCGCTCGACCAGATGTTACTGATGGTTCGATTGGCCAATTCAACCACCTTGGATACCTTGGTGAATTTGGTAGGTCCAACTTTCACAACACCCGGAGCAGCCAATACAGCTCCTGCGCCAGCGGGCAACTTTATTCAAGAATCCATCAATCTAGACCCTGCAATTTATACAGGTCAGGATGTGGTATTTATGTTGAGATTTAACTCAGGTTTTGGTCCAAGTGTGTATGTAGACGACTTTATAGTTGAAGCATTACCTGCTTGTCCTCAGCCAACTTCGCTTTCAGTTGCTAGTACTACTTCGAATTCTGCTTCTGTAAGCTGGACCAATGGAAGCACTGCTGCATCCACTTGGTTTGTGGAATACGGACCCACTGGATTTATGCCAGGAAATGGAACTACAGTAACCGTAACTTCAAATCCAACGGTTATTAATGGATTGAGTCCTTCGACCCAATACTCTTGGTATGTGCGTGAGCTTTGTCCAAATGGCGTAGATACATCATCGTATTCAGTCTCTTCTTCCTTCTCTACTCTTTGTGGAGCTATCACGGCTCCCTATCTGCAAACCTTTACAGGATTGGCAGCAGGATTAGTTGGGACCTATCCAACATCTCTGAGCTTAGTGAATTGCTGGGATCTGGGTGGAACTCAGGGTGGACAAAGATGGGAGACAGAGGATGCATCTGGAGCCAATGAGAATTCGTTAGCAACAGGTCCTTGGTTCGACAATACTACTCCTTCTGTAGCCGGAGGAATGTATATCTACCTTGAAACTTCAACGGGGGTAAGTACAAGTGGCCCGGCCATGTTTACTTCACCCGAAATTGTAACGAGCAGTTTAACCATTCCAAATCTTTCGTTTGCCTACCATATGTATGGAGCAACTATGGATACACTAAGGGTAGATGTATTCAGCAATGGAAGCTGGAATGTGAATGTGTTTGCACTCTTTGGCCAGCAACAAACTGCAGGTAATTCGCCTTGGCTTATCGCGAACGTTCCTTTATCTAGTTTCGGAGATACCATTCGAGTGCGTTTTGCGGGAAGAAGAGGAAGCAGCTTTACAGGAGATATATCGCTAGACGATATTCGAGTAGATGAAGCTCCCGCTTGTCCCAATCCAATTTCTCTGAGTGTAGCCTCCACTTCAACCACTTCAGCGACGGTTTCTTGGACAGCAGGTTCACCCACTGCCACCACTTGGTTTGTAGAAGTAGGAGCGCCTGGTTTTGCAATAGGTTCGGGTACATTCTCTACCGCCACAGCCATTCCGTATACCATTTCAGGTTTAAATGCTTCGGGCAATTACTGCTTCTATGTATATGAGCAATGTGCGAATGGAGATACCAGTTTGGCAGCAGGTCCTGTTTGTTTTACCACTCAGTGTGGTACAGCAAGTATTCCTTATCTGAGAGACTTTAATACTTGGGCTCCAATTTGTTGGGACTTGACAGGGGGTACTCAAACATTTGCACAATTTAACAATACGATGATGCGGGGTAATTTCTGGGGTTGGACATCGGGTAACAATGCTAGAGCCACCACAGAGCCTATCCAGATTTCTCAAGACGCACAAGTAGAATTTGATTGGTCGCATTTATATAGTGCAACCTATCCGATAGACCAACTGTTGGTACTTGCTCAGATTCAAGGTTCAACATCATGGGATACCTTGGTTGACTTTATAGGTCCAAGCTTTACGGTAGGCGGAGCAGGTAATACAACTCCAGCAGCTAGCTTAGCACATCATATTGTGGCCTTAGATCCAGCGGTTTACACTGGTCAAACTATCCAATTGAGAATTATTGGAAATTCAGGCTTCGGTCCGGATGTTTTCATAGACAACTTTGCTGTGAATCCGTATTCTACTTGTCCAGCTCCAACCAATTTGTCTTCAAACACGGTAACCTTGAATAGCGCCAATTTAACTTGGACCGCAGGCAGCACAACCGCAAGTACGTACTATGTGGAATATGGTCTAAATGGCTTTGTTTTAGGTACAGGTTCTATAGTGGCTAGCTCAACTGCTTCTTTATCCTTAACAGGCTTAAGTTCAGGCACAAACTATTGTGCCTACGTGAGTGAGCTTTGTTCTGGTGGTGATACTTCGGCTTATTCTGCTCCCGTTTGCTTCACCACAACTGGAACCCCGCCATCTTGTCTTCCACCTACTGCACTGAATGCTACCGTTACTTGTTCTTCGATTAATTTGGCTTGGACCAATCCTACTTCCAATTCGATAGTACAATGGGGACCTGCAGGATTTGCACTGGGCACAGGAAGTGTTGCCTCGGCAATAGTCAGTTCCACTTTAACAGGTTTAAGCCCGAATACTGCTTATGATTTATATGTAGCAGCCATCTGTGCCAATGGAGACACAAGCGCATTTAGCAATAAGTTAACGGCCACAACCGCTTCTGGTCCACTACCGAATATTCAATACACACAGAATATAACTTCTGTAACCTTAGTGGATGCTACCGTTCAATTTAACGCTAGTGCTACAACCAATGGTACAAGTTATCTGTGGGATTTCGGAAATGGAACTTCTGCCAATACTGCGATAGCCACTGCCACTTATTTACAAAATGGAAATTATTCGGTTACCCTTACCGTATCAAATGATTGTGGCTCTGTGGATGTAGTCTTTACTATTGCTCTTGGAGGTATCTCACTGGAAGAAGGTAGTACTCTTGAGAACAGCATCCGAATTTACCCGATTCCGTCTAAGGAATATGTGAATATTGAGTTTATGGCTGAACAGTCTGAGCAATACACTATTGAGTTGGTAAACTATTTAGGTCAAACACTGATGGTTCAATCTATAGTTGGAAGTGAAAGTCTAGAGCAGATTCAATTGAATGTGTCTGAATTACCGAAAGGCGTTTATTTCGTTAGAATTCAAAATGAGCAGAGCATTATCTCAAGAAAAATTCAGAAGAACTAAGTAGAACGAGTTTTTCTTTTGAAAACGCCCCGCATTCGCGGGGCGTTTTTTTTGCATTCATTCCAAAGCCTATTGTTTTAGGTATTACTTTCGGAAAAATTCAATTGATTCTTTTTATTCTATGCATTTTAAAGTAGGCGACAAAGTAAAATTCCTTGATGAGGAAGGAGGGGGCATCGTAACTAGGGTAAATGGAATTGAAATATTAGTCCATTCAAATTCAGGTTTTCAGGAATGGCATGCCGCCAATACGCTGGTTTTGCAAGATCACATAGAAGTGAGCTCAATAGTTATAAAAGATCAGAAGAAGAAAGCCATCCAACCAAAAAAAGTAGCCAAGGCAAAAGAAGTTCATGAGATTGACCTCCACGCAGAACATCTATTTACAAGTTTGAGTGGAAGAACCAATCATGAGATTCTCAGTGAGCAGATGAGAGTTTCAAAGTCTGAGCTAAGCAAGGCAATTAAAAATCGAATAGGCTATCTAGTAATTATTCATGGAGTGGGAGAGGGTGTGTTAAAAGCAAATATTCATGAGTGGTTAAACACGGTAGATGGAATAGAGTATTACGATGCAGAATATAAAAAGTATGGAAGGGGAGCTACGGAGATAAGAATCATTCGGTTTGCATAGTACCTTTGTTCGGCAGGTCGCCTTGTCGCTTGAGTTACATCAAGAGGAAAGTCCGGACAACGAAGAGCACCGTGCTTCCTAATAAGAAGGATGCCTTAGGGCAGACAGAAAGTGCAGCAGAAAAGAAACCGCCACCGCAAGGGGGTAAGGGTGAAATGGCGAGGTAAGAGCTCACCGCTTTTGAAGTGATTCAAAAGGCAATGTAAACCTCACGGGTTGAAATGTCATGTACACCGATGCTTGAGGGCGGCTCGTCCGATATCGGGGGGTAGGCAGCTTGAGAAGACAAGAGATTGTTTTCCTAGATAAATGACAAGGGTTTAACATTTGTTAACTACAGAATCCGGCTTATAGACCTGCTTTTTTTATTCGTCATATGCTCTTCTTGATTACTTTTGTTTAAAATCATTCTAAATAAGAATAGAGGCAATGGAATCGGTTCAATCAATGAAAGGTCTGAAAGAATATCGTCGCATTTGGAAGCAAGAAGGAATAAAAGGTTTAGTGGCTAAAGCCGGTTGGAAGGCTACTATTCTGCTGTTTTTATTCTTCCTAATCAAAGGTTTACTATGGCTTGCGATACCTTATTTAGTAGCTCAAGGATTGATTGACGCGTAATCAGTTAATTTCCTTACCTTTGCGGCTTAATTATTACGATGACATTTGATCAGATCGGTCTAGACGACCGCATCCTCAAAGCCTTGGTTTCCCTCGGTTTTGAAACCCCAACAGAAATTCAATCCAAAACAATTCCGCTTCTTGTAGAAAGAGACGTGGATTTAATTGCACTTGCTAGAACCGGTACCGGTAAAACAGCGGCCTTTGGATTGCCCTTATTACAAAAGATAGATCCAGAAGTACGTTCTGTCCAATCTCTTGTATTAGCACCCACACGTGAACTTTGTGTGCAGATTGGAAAAGACCTTAAATCCTATTCTACCTATTTGCCTTCGGTAAATATTGTAGAGGTATATGGAGGTGCTTCGATAATCAAACAAAAAGATGACCTTCGAAGAGGGGCTCAAATTGTAGTGGCTACGCCCGGTAGACTTATCGACATGGTGGATAGGCGCTACTTAGATCTTTCTCAAATTCAACGCATTGTTCTCGATGAGGCCGATGAGATGTTGAATATGGGATTTATGGAAGACGTGAGCCGAATCTTAAGTATGCTTCCAGAAACTCGGAAGACTTGGCTCTTCTCAGCTACCATGCCTAATGAGATCCGCAAACTCACTTCAACCTTTATGGTGGAGCCTGAGCAGATTAAAGGAGCAATGGGGCCTCAGGAAACGACTATTTCGCATTCTGCTGTTTTAGTAGATGGAAGGCATCGCTCTCAAGTTCTGAAGAGATTACTAGACTTTTATCCAGATATCTACGGAATTGTTTTCTGTAGAACGCGTGCTGAAACACAGCAACTGGCGGAGAGTCTTATGAAGGAAGGCTACTCGGCCCAGGCACTGCACGGTGATCTTAGCCAGCAACAAAGAGACTGGGTAATGAACGCTTTCCGTTCTAGACATGTACGTATGCTTATTGCTACCGATGTGGCAGCTAGAGGTATAGATGTTCAGAATATTACTCACGTTATTCACTATCATCTTCCTGACGAACCCGAAGCCTTCACACATAGAAGTGGAAGAACAGGTAGAGCAGGCAAAAGCGGTGTTTCCATTGCTATTGTAGCTCGAAATGAGATGGGTAAGTTTAATCGCATTCGCAAGAATCTAGGATTGGATATTACGGAGATGCAAATCCCTAGCCCTGCCGATGTTTGTCAAAAACAAATGGCTTATCAAGTTGAAGTCATTGCCAATCAACCTAAAGAAATCACCATTATTGATGAGCTGATTGATTCTGTTATGGAGCCTTTGGCAGAACTGAGCAAAGAGGAAATTGTGAAGCGTATGATGGCCTTAAGTATTGGCGACATGCTTTTGGGTTATGAAAAAATCCGTAAGAATCCAGATATGTTTAATACTCCTTCTTCTTCTAGGAGGAATGAGTCAAGCAGGTCTTTTGATTCAGAAGACTCCTACGGAGGAGGAAGCAATGAGATTGCTCTAAAAATTAACGTAGGTAAGAAGGACGGTTTTGATTGGATGGATCTAAAAGATGCGCTAAGAGAAACAGGAGGATTGGGTAGAAATGACATTGGAAATGTTCAAGTCAGTTTCGATTCAAGCACCTTTAAGGTTCCTGCAGATAAGAGTGAAGACTTTATTCAGAAAATGTCTGCACTTGAATTTGAAGGCAAAAGAGTAGTTATCGAACCCGACTCCAGTGGTCGCGGTGGAGGAGGAAGAAGAGAGTCTTCAAGACCACCTTTTGATAAAAAGAAGTTTAGGCCTAAACCACCTAGACGATAAAGAAGCAAGCCGCTAAATGAGAAATCGTTTAGCGGCTTTTTTGTTTTTATTCTTTACATCAATCTTCTTTTGGCTGTTTCAAGCTTTATAAATGGGTTGATTGGTTATGGTAGTAGGAAGGATTGAACAAAAAACGACCTTCAAGCTAATTCAAGTTTCATCACAATGATGGATTGAAGTTTGAAGCGAATTAAGCCGCTTTGTCTTTAATAAAGACAACCTCTGGAATTGGCAAATCCTATACTTTATGGGCATTTCAGATAGTCTTTGGCCCAAGTCAATAGACGGTTTTCCTCCCCCTCACTTAATAAAAAACTATCTATGATCCTGCTCGAAGCCTATGGTTTCCATCTAAAACAGTAGTCAACGAAGCGCAAAGGAAGTGGCTCTGAGCCCATAGCAAGTAAGTACAAACGAAAGGAAGTAGCTCAGACAGTGAAGGAAGTCCACAAGCCTTGACGCTTTTAAACGAAGAGGGATAATCGGCACCATAAGATCAACTCTTCTCCTTCGAATGAATACTTCTAATCCTCTATAATAGAGGATCATTCATGAGATCGATGAAACTTCACTACGGCATAAGTCAGACTAAAGGCCAGTTTTTAGAACACTTTTTCTTTTTGGCACTAAAGAGCATGAAGAGTAAATAGTGCTTAAGCAAGTATTTCAAACTTCCCTCAAAGACTAAAGAGGGAAATGGTAAATAAGGTAGCTTTCAAAGGAATTGGAAAAGAGGAAGAAAGAATAGGCATCCAATCTTTGCTTGTTCAATTGCGAATGCACTTAATGAATACACTTTCTAACAAGATACTGCGACTGGTTTAGTCATGGGTTCCAAAAAAGAAGGCCATCTCGAGGAGATAGCCTTCTTTCAATCAATTAAACAACGCACACTTTTAATCGCGATTTCCTAAGAACATCAGGATGTAATAAGCCAAAGTAGTAAGAGAAGCCAAGGCAGCCACTAGGTAAGTTCTACCCGCCCATGTTAGGGCATCTTTGGCTTGTTCGTATTTCTCTCCTGAAGTAATTCCAGTAGATCTTAGCCAAACTAATGCTCTATCGCTTGCATCGTATTCAACAGGAAGAGTTACCAAACTAAAGGCCGTTATAATGGCTTGAGCAACAACAACTACTAAAAATACGGTGCTTAGAGGGAACATCTTCAGCATTCCCGCTCCAAAAATCATAAGCAAAAAGATAATATTTATTGCCTTAGAGCTAATGCCAACCATAGGAACCATGGCACTTCTAAACTCCAACCAACGATAGGCTTTGGCATGCTGAACCGCATGACCTACTTCGTGTGCCGCAACGGCTGCTGCAGAAACAGATCTACCTCCAAACACCTCTGGACTAAGATTTACTGTTTTGTCGCTTGGATTGTAGTGATCGGTTAGTTTACCGGGAACACTCTGAATGGTAACATCGTAAATGCCGCTATCGTGAAGCATTTTTTCAGCAATTTCTTTCCCACTCAAACCAAGAGCATTAGGAATAGCTCCGTACTTTTTGAACTTAGATTTTAGGCGTGATTGAACGACGAATCCAACCAACATAAATCCGATTAATAAAATGAACAACATAGAGTATTTATTTATTGCTAAAATATCAAAAAGCATTCCCTGTTTCAATAGTAAAACTAGCTTTGTCAAATGGCAGAAAACATTTCAAAATCAGAGCGACCTTTAATTCTCGTTTGTAACGACGATGGTATTACCGCCCCGGGTATTCGCAAACTTATTTCAGTGATGAATGAAATAGGAGAGGTGTATGTTGTGGCCCCAGATAGCCCGCAATCGGGTATGGGTCATGCAATTACATTGAATAATACTTTGCGAACGGATAAGGTTACCATAGATCAGGGTCCTCAAACGGAGTTTAGTTGTTCGGGTACACCGGTAGATTGTGTCAAACTGGCAGTAAATGTAGTTTTGCCACGAAAGCCCGACTTATGTGTGTCAGGTATTAATCATGGATCGAACTCATCTATTAATGTAATCTATTCTGGAACCATGTCGGCTGCAGTAGAAGGCAGCCTGGAAGGTATTCCGTCCATAGGTTTTTCTCTCTTGGACTACGCTTGGGATGCGAACTTCAACGATGCCGCCCCTTTCATTAAGCAGATCGCTCTTTCGGTACTTGAAAATAAGCTGCCTCATGGTATTTGTTTGAATGTGAATATTCCAAAAGCAAGTGAGGAACCGTATAAAGGGATTAAGATTTGCAGACAGGCAAGAGCGAACTGGGAGGAGGAGTTTGATGCGAGGAAGGACCCCAGAGGAAGGCAGTATTATTGGCTCACAGGTACTTTTGTAAACTACGATCATGGTCAGGATACAGATGAATGGGCCTTGGCAAACAATTATATATCCGTGGTACCCGTTGATAGTGATGTAACCGCACATGCGATGCTTCAAACATTGAACACTTGGAATTTTGAGTGAAAGAAAACAAACGATATTGGGACTCATTTTAGGCGTTCTTCTTCCGCCTATTAGTCTTTACTTGGTGTTTTTCGTTAAGCCAGAGCTATTAGTGGTAGGAAGAATAGATACCACCAGCATGATGAATCTCGTTCTGCAAGTGGTATCCATCGGATTGCTAGCCAATGGTTTGGCATTCTTTGTAGGCTTGCGATTGAACAAAGATGCTTTTTCAAAAGGAATATTGAGTTCTAGTCTTCTTTTTTTAGTAATTATTGTTGCTTTTAAATTTTTCTATAAGCCGTGAAGTACTACATAATAGCCGGAGAAGCATCCGGCGATATGCATGGGGGGAATTTGATGAAGGAAATCAAGAATGTAGATTCTTCTGCCGATTTCCGCTTTTGGGGTGGAGAGAAAATGCAAAGTCAAGGTGGTACAATGGTAAAGCATTACCGCAAAATGGCTTTTATGGGTTTTGTAGAAGTACTGCTGAATATCCGCACGATTTTAGGATATATGCGAACTTGCAAAGAAGATATTCTAAGCTATCAACCCGATGTAGTAGTACTCATTGATTATCCGGGTTTTAATATGCGGATTGCAGAATTTGCCAAGAATCAAGGAATTAAGGTGGCTTATTATATATCACCTCAAATATGGGCATGGAAGAAGAATAGAGTCTTTAAGCTCAAGAAAACGGTAGATAGTATGTTAACCATACTCCCGTTTGAGAAGGCCTTTTATGCAGACTATCAAATGGAAGTTCAATTTGTGGGGCATCCATTGTTAGACAGCGTAATGCCAAAGGATCAGTGGATTGAAAAGGCTCCTAATAGTTGGAAACAGTCTGAGTTGCCCATTGTAGCTTTACTTCCTGGAAGTAGAAAACAAGAAATTCAGAGGGTTCTCCCCATCATGCTTGAGTCGATCAAAGGACTTTCTCAGTTTCGTTTTGTCTTGGCAATGGCTCCTTCTCAAGAGGAGGGTTTTTATAAAACTATATTGTCTAACAGTTCAATAGAATTGAGCAGAGACAGTACTTATACACTTCTTTCCGTAGCAAAGGCTGCGTTGGTTACTTCGGGAACAGCTACTTTAGAAACAGCCTTATTTCAGGTTCCACAGGTTGTTTGTTATAAAGGAAGTGCGATTTCTTTCGCTATAGCTAAACAATTGGTTAAGATTCCTTTTATCTCTTTGGTTAATCTAGTTGTTAACAAGGAGATTGTTAAAGAACTTATTCAGAATGATTTAACAGCAGATTCGCTTCGGCTTAACTTGCTTGCCTTATTTGAGAAAGAGTCTCGAATAAAAATGTTAAATGAGTACAATGAATTGGCAGCGAAATTGGGAGGCTCTGGTGCTTCGGCTAGGGCGGCTGAGGCCGTATGCGATTTGGCCAAACAAGGCTAAGTACGCACTCAGTCTTCTATTTATTGTCTGCTCTCTTTCGGCCTATTCTTATGAAGTTCGAATTCGAATTCATTCGGCGCATCGCGTTGAAAGTGCTTTGATTTCTAATAAAGAGCATTCGTATTTTGTATTGGCTTCTAATGCCAAAGCTGAAGTCATTGATACGGTTATAGATCTTCTCAATACCAATAAGAATGCAATTGTACTGAAGGCCAAAGGCTCTAAGATTCAGTTGAATAGAGGTGAGTCTAATTTAGGTTTATACCAAAGGCTTTTTATCAGTGCGGAAGACTCCCTCAGTATTTTCTCTATTAAAGCTGACAAGCCGGAACGACTATATAAAGGGCATTTAGAGCTGTGGGCACAAGATGGCGAGCTGATCTTAGTGAATGTTGTAAATATGGAAGAGTATGTAGCGGGAGTGGTGGAAAGTGAGGGTGGGCATTTGCCTGCTTATGAGTATTTTAAGGCACAGGCCGTTCTCGCTAGAACTTTTGCAATGAAGAATTTAGACAAGCACATCAAAGAGGGCTACAACCTTAAAGACGATGTGAGTTCTCAAGTGTATCACAGCATGGCTCGTCATAGATATAGCGACAATATCCGATCTGCTGTGTACGAAACAAGAGATAGTGTGTTAGTTGATCTAAATTGCACTCCTATTTTAGCGGCTTTCCATGCGAATAGTGGTGGTAAAACAGCTAACTCGGAGGAGGCATGGCTTAGTGCTGTTCCATATCTCCGAAGCAGGGAAGATTCTTTTTCTTTATATGGCCCCTCGGCAAAATGGGAAAAACGGATTTCTAAAAATGATTTCTACCAATATTTTGCAAGTCAGATGGGCTTGAGTCCTCAAGATATCGAATTACAAAAAGCCATTTTAAATATCAGTTACGGTAAGAGATTGTCCACATTTAAATGCAAAGGCAAGAGTTTGCCACTGAAGAATGTACGTCGGCATTTTAATTTAAGATCTACTTTTTTTAAGGTGGAAGAGAGTGGAAATGATTTGATTTTAAAGGGTAAGGGATATGGACATGGTGTTGGACTCAGTCAAGATGGTGCAATTATTATGTCGGACAAGGGCTATTGTTATAAGGAAATTCTGTATTTTTATTACAGCCAAGTGGATCTAGAGGAGATCGACAAGCTGTAATGGAAAGATGATTGAACAAATTCCCTATTCTTTTACCCTTATTATTTTACCTATCTGCCTACTACTGGGTTGATCTAGCTATTCTATTAATCGGGCTTTATTCTGCACTTTTAATAATTGTTCAAAGAGATAAATTTCTTGTTCTCAGTTTGTTGATGGTCTTTTTTTCGCTATTGGGTCACATTAAATCGAAACAAAAGACAGAGGTTCAACCCTTTCCCCTTGAAAACTTAAAGAAATCAGATCTTGTTCTCTTTCAGGTTTCAAGTCTTGTGAAAAGAACTGGATCAGGCAAGGCAAAATTGGATTTAGTATATCGAAACGAAGGAGTGGCATATAAAATAGAGGCCATGATTTCAGGGGAGAATGAAAGTCTTTTTGTCGGTTCGTACATCGCTGTAAAGAATCCATCCATTCAATCTCTACAAAGAACAAATAATCCCGTTGCCTTTGACTATAAAGGCTATCTCTTGAAGAAAGGATACTCCGCTCGGTTGTTTGCAAAAGAATCGGAATTGCTTTATTGCCAAAAGGGATCAAGGCAATTTCTTCCCTTTTTTAAGAGATGGCAAATTCAATCCGAAGAGTTCATTCTCAATTTACCCTTAGGAAATCGAAGTAGAGAATTGCTTCCCGCACTTTTGTTAGGTTCCAAGAATCAAATGAGTTCTGAGTTTAAGGAATCATTTCAAACAAGTGGAGTCATCCACCTATTGGCTGTAAGTGGATTGCATCTGGGACTGATCTATTTAGCATTTCAATTTTTATTTAAACCTCTGGGACTCCCTCGATGGATTTTTCAGCTGCTTACCCTTTTGCCATTGTGGATTTACGCTGGATTTGTTGGGTTTACGGTTTCTGTGGTTCGCGCTGCATTTATGTTCACCGTATTAGGTCTTGCGCAGAAGTATAAAAGGAGTCATTCCCTTGCCAATTGGATGGCAGCGGCGGCAGGGCTTCTTTTTATCAATCCGGGTATATTAGTAGATATAGGATTTCAACTGAGTTTTTCAGCCGTAGCTGGAATTTTGGTGCTCAATCCTATTATTCGAAAATACAATCGAAGTAGGTTTAAAATAATTCGATTCATTTTTGCAGCTGCAGGAATTAGTCTAGCGGCGCAGCTTTCTACCTTTCCTATTATCTATTATCATTTCGGAGATTTTCCGACTTATTTTCTGCCGGCAAACTTGCTAGTCATTCCTCTCATTACAGCCGTTCACTATTCTAGTAGCCTTGTGATTCTTCTATCTACTACTCTTATTTTGCCTGATTGGGTGTTCAAATTCATTGAAACCTTAGTGGAGTTGAGCTATCAGTTGGCTCATTTTTTTTCTGACTTGCCTTTTGCCGTTTTGCGATTAAGTCCGTTACAACCCACTTTTATTTTCTTCACTTTGCTTTTAGCAGTATCTGTTTGGGTTAGCAGTAAACTCGCGGTTGCAAAGGAAAATCCGGTGTTACTCTTCCTGTTTATTCCTTTGCTTTTCGTCGGCTATACAAAACTAAACATAGCCAAGAGCGAATTGTGTTTCCACCAATCGGAACGTGGTTGGATGGTTAGCTATAATTCAACTGATTCCATTTTGCTTTTTCATAGCAAAGAAGCAAGAATACCCACTAAATTAGAATATCTTTTAAGCCCCTTATCCTCAGAAGTAACTGTTAAAAAACAATCGGCCCGTGTTCTATCTCTTCCAGGAGGGTTGTTGGAAATAGCTATAGGCGATAGTCTGACTGCAATCAGCCAGACCAAGAGCAGATGGTTATTAAATAAAGATTTAGAAAACGATCAATGGAATCTAAAAGAATTTGATAAAGAAGGCCAAGAAATTTTATCCGTCTTTCTTTCAGATACAGCGGTGGTTTATACGGACTGAGCTTGTTTTAGCATTGCCTGTTCTAAACTAGCAACGATCAATCGGCTTTCAAGAGGTTTTCTAAGTACCTGGTCAATTCCAACACCCAAAGCTCTTCCGCTTAAATCGGCTGTTGAAATACCTACTATAGCTAGGTTTTTACCGATATCGTTTCGTATTTCTTTCACTAGCTCAAGTGAGTTGATGGGATGTAAATGAAGGTCAATAATGAGCATTTGAAAAGATTGCTCTTCTAGTTTAGCGCGAACTTCATCTCCACGCCTTACTACTTCAACCTCTGCTCCAAGTCTACTCAAAAGTATTAATAGATATTGTTCACTTACTTCATCGTCTTCGGCAAGAAGAATACGGATGTTTTGGAATATAGAAAGCTGTGTTTCTGTGGTTTTATTCATTATGTAAAAATAAGGTGTAACATGT
The DNA here is from genome assembly GCA_017858515.1 of Cryomorphaceae bacterium. Lineage (GTDB taxonomy): Bacteria > Bacteroidota > Bacteroidia > Flavobacteriales > Schleiferiaceae > RFXV01. The sequence goes on from JAFMBM010000033.1 coordinate 22,914, forward strand.
ACACTTAGTGAGTTGTGCACTTAATTTAACATTTGAACATTTTATGAAGAATTTAAGTTCTCGGTCTACCTTTGAATATGAAAAAGAGTCTCAGAAAAATATTTCGATTTCTGTTTCGAATGTTTTTGTTTATATGGCTAATAAGTGTTTTATGGATTGTACTCTTGAAGTGGATTCCTGTTTTTTTTACACCATTAATGGTTATTCGTTCTTTTGAGGGGCATGAGTGGCATTACGATTATGTATCAGCAAATGATATTTCGATAAATTTTTATTTGGCCGCAGTTTCTGCAGAAGATCAAAAGTTCCTGTCGCACAAAGGTTTTGATTGGGAATCGATTCAGAAGGCATGGGCTGGAAATAAAGATGCCAAGAGAATTAAGGGTGGAAGTACGATAAGCCAGCAAACCGCGAAGAATGTGTTTTTATGGCCCAATCGGTCGTGGGTACGAAAAGGGTTGGAAACCTATTTCACTTTTATGATAGAGCTTATTTGGGGGAAGGCACGCATTCTAGAAGTCTACTCAAATATCGTTGAACTTGGTCCGGGAGTGTATGGAGTAGAAGCTGCTTCTCAGAAGTACTTTTCAAAATCGGCCTCAAAAATAAACAACAGTGAGGCAGCCTTACTAGCAAGTGTTTTGCCGAGTCCATTAAAGTATTCCGTATCCAAACCCTCCGCATACGTTCGCAAACGACAGTCTTGGATTCTACGTCAGATGAACAATTTAGGCGGAGCTAAATCATTTCGAAAGGCGTTAATCCCTGAAAAAGAAGAATCGAAATGAAGGCTCTAACAAAGCTATTATTCGAAAGACTTTAAAATTTTCAATGCCTCATCAATATGCTGAGTGGCTTTGGTTTGTGATTTAAATACGCCTTGACAAACACCTTTTTTATCAAAAATATACGTCACACGTCCTGGTATTAAACCCAGTAAATCAGTAGGTACATTAAAGGCTTTACGCGCCTCTTTATTTGGATCGGAAAGAAGAGTATATGGCAAATTGTACTTTTCAGCGAATTTCTTGTGTGATGCAGGACTATCGCCACTGATTCCAATCACTAAGGCCCCCATATCTAGGAAATCTTGGTAATTATCTCTGAAAGAACAAGCCTCTGCGGTACAACCGGGGGTATCATCTTTTGGGTAGAAATAAACAACTGTAGCCTTTCCGTTAGTTTCATTCTTGAGGTTGAATACCTTTCCATTTTGATCTGCTAAGATTAAGTTTGGTATCGAACTTCCTTTTTGTACTGTACTCATATTAAATATTAAAATTAGCAGTGAGCTAAGAATTAGGTTCATTTTTTAAGTGCTTTATTGAAGCGTTCTAGTACACGTTCTCGTGCAAATTTGTGATCGATAATTGGCTTAGGATACCGATCTGAATTCCATTCAGGCACCCATTTCTTAATATACTTAAATTCTTTATCGAATTTTTCTTGTTGAAGACTTGGGTTAAATACCCGAAAATAGGGTGCGGCATCGCAACCCGAAGAGGCAGCCCATTGCCATCCACCTACATTACTCGCGAGATCATAATCCAAAAGTTTAGAGGCAAAATATTGCTCTCCTAAGCGCCAATCAATGAGCAAATGCTTAGTTAAAAAGCTAGCCGTAATCATGCGCACTCTATTGTGCATAAAACCTGTGGCATTGAGTTCGCGCATTCCGGCATCCACAATTGGGTATCCAGTGATACCCTTGCACCATTTTTCAAAATGAGAAGGATTGTTTTCCCATTCAATTCGATCGTAGGCTACTTTGAATGATTGCTTTGCGGAATGTGGGAAATGATAAATGATCATTTGATAGAAGTCGCGCCAGATTAATTCATTCAGCCATTTTTCATTTAGATGGAAGGCTTTTTCAACCAGATTCCGAATACTTAGGGTTCCAAATCTCAGGTGGATACCTAGTTTAGATGTTCCTGCTATCGAAGGAATATCTCGGCTATGGTGATAATGGGAAATTAGATCTGCATTTATCCATTTATCAGAAAAGGAAATATTTCTCTTCACAAACCCGATATCTGTTAAATCAGGTAAGGGAAATTTTTCTACTCGAACAAAATGATCTAATCGTTTTTCCGACGGAAAGGGATGGGATGGATATAACTCATAGTGCGACTTCCATTTTTTCATGTACGGCGTAAAGACAGTATAGGGCTCGCCATTATCTTTTACGACTTCCTTTTTATCGAAGATGACATGATCTTTAAAAGCCTTGAAGTTCTTACCTCTAGATTCATACAAATCAAAGACTTGTTTATCTCGAGCAATGGCATAAGGCTCATAATCTCTATTGGCATATACGCTTTCAATGTTGAAACGGTCGAGTAGCGATCTATGAATCTGGAGTGGATTTCCTTGAAGAACTAATAAACTACTTCCAATTGAAAGTAATTGAGTCTGCATTTCTTCCAAATTATGGTGAATAAATTCCACTCGGGCATCCGATTTGTTTTCTAGTTTCGATAGGATGTCATCATCAAAAATAAAAAGACCAAGTACGGGCTTACCCTGACTAAGTGCTTGAAAAAGACCATGATTGTCGTCTAATCGCAAATCTCTTCGAAACCAGAAAAGAATAATCTCATCTTTAAGAACTACATCATTCAATTCTAGCATAGGGCATAGATTGGATCGATTCTACCTTACAGTATAGATCAAGACCAGAAACATAGGTTAATCCTTCAGGAATTGGCAGTTCATTTGAGTCAAGGAAAGCGACATTTATTTCAACTTTCTTAATTTCAGAAACAAGAAAATGGGTTGAATTGGTTCGAATGGGTGCCAGTTCAACAGGCTCTAGGAGCATTCTTATAGAGGCCTCTTTTACCAGAGGAATTGGGTGGCTGGTGTCTATTTCTCTTTGCAACCCGATGGAATCAAAGTCGTCTAATTCTTCTGATCCATTAGCGGAGCTAGAGTGTATTTCCTTTCTAAATTTAAGTGGTAAGCTATTCAGGCTAAAAAGTTTCGTTTCATTTATGTTGCGCAAAGAGTGCAATTTGCCCATACTGGGTCTAAATACTATTCCAACTAAAGGCGGATTAGCACCTACATGCACAATAGAGCTGAACAAGGCTAAATTCTCTCCGAATTCTGGATGAAAGGAACCAAGAATCCAAGCCAATTTAGCACCTGTTATTCGATTTATAAAATCTCTGCGATAGGCTCTGTCTAGAGATTTTATTTCCTCAGATGAAAAGCTCTTTAATTCAGTCATTCTTAATTGCGAAGGGTAGACATACCGCCATCAACGGCAATAATTTGTCCTGTAATCCAACTCGATTTATTAGAGAGCAAGAAACAGGCAGCTTCCGCAACATCTTTAGGATCTCCAATTTTTCTCATTGGATTGCGGTTCGCGTTGCTTTCTCTTTTCGCGTCTGTATTGAGCAGGGGTTGAGCTAAGTTGGTATCGGTAAGCGAAGGGGCGATCGCGTTAAAACGAATTACAGGAGCAAATTCTGCGGCCAACGAGCGAACCAATCCTTCTATAGCACCTTTTGCAGACGCAATGGAGGCATGAAATGCCATTCCTGTGGTAACCGCAACCGTAGAGAAAAGCACAACCGAAGGATTCTGTGACTTTTTAAGACTGGGTAGAGCATGCTGAATGAAGTGCACAGCCCCCAGAAAGTTGATTTCGTATTCCTCCTTAAAGTCTTCAATACTCAGACGATTAAAAGGCCTTAAGTGAATGGTACCTGGCATATAAAGTAGTCCATCGATAACTTCAGGCAATTGGGGTCTACTTAAGAAATCATTCGCGTTGTAGTTATGGTACTCAACACCATCGGCATAGCCTGTTTCAGCTGCGTTTCGTGCAAACGCAATCACTCTATGCCCTTCTTTAATAAGTATTTCTGCCGCGGCTAAACCGATTCCAGAATTTCCTCCAACGATTACTATTGTCTTACTCATTTGTTGTATACGTGTTTTAGGAATTCATTTTTAACTTCAGATTCTTTAAACTTCCCACCGAAATAAGAAGTAACTGTGCTGCTGCCATCGTCTTCAATTCCTCTGGTTTTTACACAGAAATGTTCTGCATCTAATAAAATAGCTACGTTTTCTGTTTTCAATACCTCCTGTAACTCTAGTGCTATCTGCTGAGTTAGTCTTTCTTGTACTTGAGGCCTTTTTGAAAAATAACGAACAATCCTATTAATTTTGGAAAGCCCAATAACATATCCACTAGAGATATAGGCTACATGGGCAACCCCAATTATGGGCACTAAGTGATGTTCGCAGTAGCTATGAACTTTAATGCCTTTTTCCACCAACATCTCATTGTAGTTGAAGGTGTTTTTAAAGAGCTTGGCTTCTGGCTTTTCTTCAGGCCTTAAACCGTTAAAGATTTCATTCACATACATTTTAGCCACTCTTCTCGGCGTTCCTTTCAAACTATCGTCGGAAAGGTCCATCCCTAGAATGGTTAGTATATCAGCAAATTTTGATTCAATCTGATCGATTTTTTCATCGGCACTCAGTTTAAAAGCATCCTTTCTTAAAGGAGTCTGAACAGAAGATCCTATATGCTCTTGACCGAGCCAGTCAATTTGTTCGGCGATATTTTCGAGATCGGAAATACCATTAAGGCCATTGTTATTGCCCTTCGTAGGCGACATAGTTTCGCGGAGTTTCATACAAGCTTACTTTAAGTTGATGTTGGATTGGGATACAAGGACGCAGTAAATTCCAAATAACATAGGCAATGTGTTCGGCGGTTGGATTGAGTTCTTTAAACTCTTCCGTCTCTTCATTTAGATTTTTGTGATCAAAGCGATCTTCTATTTCAATTTTGATTAAGTCAGATAACCACTTCATGTCTACAACATAACCTGTACTAGGATCAACTTCGCCTGTGACATGCACTATGAGCTCATAATTGTGTCCATGATAGCGGGGATTGGTGCATTTACCGAAAACGGCTTCGTTCTTTTCTAGGTCCCATTGGCTGTTGTACAGTCTATGTGCGGCATTGAAATGCGCATGTCTGCTTACTGTTACTATCATAGCCAATGTTTTATTTTGTCCAAATGCTTTTGAATTATGATTTTAAACCAAGGAGTGAAATTTTCGGGGTGGCTTTCTATTTCTGAGATCAAAGACTCTAGATCTAAATAACGATAGCTCTTTGCCTCATCTGGATTTAAAACAGGAAGGGAATCTGTTTTTCCAAGAAAAACATGATCAAGTTCGTGCTCAGTTAGTCCATTTTCAAATTCTGCCTTGTAGGTAAAATGGAAAACTTTTTGAGTTTGGCAAGACATACCCATTTCTTCTTTCAATCGTCTTTCTGCGGCGGCTTCTACGGTCTCCCCAGCTCTTGGGTGCGAGCAGCAGGCGTTAGTCCATAAACCAGGGCTATGGTATTTGTTGTCAGACCGCTGTTGCAGTAAGAATTCATTTTTTGAATTGAAGATTAGAACAGATAGGGCTCTGTGCAGTAGAGCTTTTTCATGTGCCTCTAATTTCTCCATCAGTCCAATTGGATTATCCAATTCATCGACCAGGATAACTTCCTCCATTTATATTTTTCTATAAGATATTAAAACTGTGCTTGAGATAAGACTTCACTAAAAGTCCGTATTTCTTTTGATTTGGAATTCTAATGCGCTGACTTAGAATTACATTGGCGGGAGTGTTTTTAATTTTCTGCAAGAGTGCGAAATAATAGACATACGCGATATACACTCCAAATCGAGCTCCTTTTGGCAATTGCTTTATGCCTTCATACCCATTGCGAAAGTCTATTTCTATGTCGGCCTCTAGTTGTTTCTTAACATCGTCATTAAAGTCGGTCATATCTACATTTGGGAAGTATGTTCTTCCTAAAGATTGATAATCGGCATTTAGATCTCTCAAGAAATTTATTTTTTGGAAGGCAGATCCCAATGCCATTGCAGGGGCCTTCAGGCGATTATAATAATCATTATCACCCTGGCAAAAAATACGAAGACACATTAGGCCAACAACTTCTGCACTTCCAAGTATGTATTCTTTTAATTCTGAATTTGTGTATTCCTTTTGTTGTAAATCCATTTCCATACTTCTCAAGAAAGTAGCAATGTTCTCGTGATCTACTCCATATTCATTCACTACGGATTGAAAGGAATTCAAAACAGGATTCAAGCTGATTTTTAAATGGATAGCTTCCCAAGTATCGCTTGTGAATTTCTCCAGGAGCTGACCTTTAGGAAAGTCATGAAAGGTGTCTACAATTTCATCTGCAAATCTCACAAACCCGTAAATTCCATAGACTGGATTTCTAAATTTTTTATCCAAGCAATAGATACCTAAGGCAAAAGAAGTGCTATAGCTGCGTGTAATCATCTTAGATGCCTCAAAAGAAACTTTATCAAAAAGCTGTTTCATAAGACGGGTATTTTATAATCCTTCGCTATTTGATTGCTCACAACTTCGCCAGAGATTAGAGAGGGCGGAACGCCAGGACCTGGTGTTGTTAATTGTCCAGTAAAATAGAGATTGGGTATTTTTTTACTTTTTAAAGAAGGCTTTAAGATGGCGGTTTGAAGGAGGGTGTTCGCTAAACCATATGCGTTTCCTTTAAAAGAATTGTAATCTTCTTTAAAGTCGCGGTGGGCATAGGATCTTTTAAACTCAATGTGTTTTCTTATTGGAAAATCAACTCTTGCTTCTAATCGATCCATTATTTTTTCGAAGTACTTTTCTCTTGTTACCTCGTCATCTTTTAAATCTGGGGCCACTGGGATGAGAAGGAATAAGTTCTCTTTACCTTGAGGAGCTACAGTTGCGTCACTTACTGAGGGGCATGAAACGTAGAAAAGCGGTTTTGATGGCCACTTGGGAGTATCGTAAATTTCTTTTGCATGTAATTCGAAGTCTTCATCAAAAAAAAGGTTGTGATGAAGAAGGCCCGGCACACGGGTGTTTATACCAAGATAGAAGAGGAGGGAAGAGGGCGCCATTTTTCTGCTATCCCAGTATTTAGGGCTGTAATTACGTTTGCTTGTTGGAGTTACCTTCTGATCGAGATGTTCATAATCCGCTCCGCCCACTACGATATCACATTCAAAAACCTCTGCATCCGAAGTTCGAACAGCAGAAATACTTCCGTCTGAATGGAAAGTGAAGCCTTCTACGCTTTTGTTTAAATGAATCTTAACTCCTTGTTCTTGTGCCACTTCAACCATGGCCTCTACGATTTTATGCATTCCACCATTCGGATACCAAGTTCCAAGCGCCAGGTCGGCATAATTCATAAGGCTATACAATGCAGGGGTGTCTTTTGGAGTTGCTCCTAGAAAAAGTACTGGGAATTCAAGTAAACGAACGAGTCTGGAATCTTTAAATTTCTTGCGGATATAATCACTAATAGACGAGAACAAATGCATTTTAAACAAACCTCCAATTACCCTTCGATCCACAAATTCTAAAAGGGATAATCCAGGTTTAAAGACCAAATCTTGCATTCCAACTTGGTACTTGTACTTGCTGTCCTCTAAAAAAGCTTTTAGCTCCTTCGAACTACCCTTCTCATATTTTTCAAATAGAGATTCTAGTTCCGACATAATGGCTGGAACGTCCATTATATGCTCATTCTCAAAAAATATTCGATAAGAAGGATCTAATCTTTTCAACTGATAGAAATCAGATACTTTGCGGTCGAAAAGTTGAAAGTATCTTTCAAACACATCGGGCATCCAGTACCAACTTGGACCCATATCGAAAACAAAACCTTCGTGCTTGAATTGACGAGCTCTTCCACCCGCCTGTCCATTCTTTTCTAGAATAAAGACTTCATTCCCCTGTTTTGCAAGGTGCGAGGCGGCAGACAATCCAGCAAAACCGGCACCGATTATACAAATTCTTTTGTGGGGGTTTGACATCCAATAAAGGTAATTAGAATCGGTAGTCCATTAACTTGTCCATCATTTTCTTTCTCGCCAAAAAAATGCGGCTTTTTACTGTTCCAAGTGGAATCCCAAGAATTTCAGCAATCTCTTCGTATTTGTACCCATTGTAGTGCATCATGAAGGTGTCTACGTAGTACTTATCAATAGAGTCGATTTGCTTCATTAGGTATTGATGATCAACGCGATAGTCGGTATTTGAATCTTTATCAGATTCCTTGCTGTTGATAAAATATTTGTTCTCAGTTTCATCAACAAAGGTGTTCTGCATCTTTTTCTTGCGGTAGTTGTTGATGAATGTATTTTTCATGATTGTGTATAACCACCCTTTCAGGTTGGTTCCATCTTGATACTTGTCTTTGTTTTTTAATGCCTTGAACAAAGTATCCTGAATAAGGTCGTCCGAATCATCAACGCTTTTTGTTAGCTTCATTGCAAGCTGGTTGAGGAAACTCTTGTGGGAAACAATTAACTCGCTGAATTCTGTGGTTGACATGCTGACGTTTTGTTTTACATTCTGGGATCAAAGTTAAACAAATAAAATGACTCTCCAAACATCGTGTTTAATTTTTTTTAAAAAAGATTAAACACAAATAGAGACATCAAGGCTCGTGGTATTCTGTTTTTAATATTCTGATAAACAAGTCTTTTCTAATCGTTTCAAGACTAGGGTATAGGTGGAATCGTTGATCTAATAACTTAACTTTAACGTTTCGCAATGGATAGCCTGCTATGAGGAATTCCATTTGTTTGCTTGGAAAGCTTCTGCCTAGCTCAAATAGATAATTTTCAATGTCTTCTGTTTTGGGCTGAGTAGTAAAAAAACTCATAATGACATCGGGTTGCATTTTTTCTCTTGTTTCTGCAATGGCCTCTAATGGTACATCCTGACCTAAATAGATGCTTTTATAACCATTCTTTTTTAACAAGAAATGCATATACAATAAACCTAATTCATGTAGTTCGCCTGCAGGTAAATAGAGAAGGAATCTTAATCCCTTGTCTTTCGGCCTAACTGTTAATTGATCAATTAGAGTGAATAATTTTTGTTTTATAATGCTCGTCACAAAGTGCTCATGTGCAATTGTAACAGCTCCCGTTTGCCATAAAATACCAAGCTGACGAATGAAATCAGAGAGAATAGAGTTAAAGCAGTTCTCCGCGCCCATATTGAGCATACACCTATTCAATATCTGTTCGAAGGCTTCGTCATCGTATTCCATCATTGCAATTTTTAATGCGTTGATGATCCCTTGATGATTATGGCCTCCATTCGACCGTTCACGCACTAGATCGGTAAGATCTTTATCGTTTAATTCGGCTACTTTACTAATCCGAATTCCACCATTCACAAGAACAGCAACGTTCAAGACCTTTTTTAAATCAGTATTCGAATAGAATCGAATGTTCGTTTCGGTTCTACTTGGATTAAGGAGTTTATATCTACTCTCCCATATACGCAATGTGTGCGCCTTGATTCCCGATAGGCTTTCTAAATCGCTAATACTATATCTCTGTTCCAAACCGTAGAAATTGTTTATGCAAAATTACTCTATTGTTAAACAAAACAACGAGAGCTCTTAAAAGGTTCGCTGGTTGTACTTTTGCGGGCTATTTTGGAACTGTATAAATGAGTATTTTAAAGGAAATTGAAAGACGTAGGACGTTTGGAATCATTTCTCACCCAGATGCTGGGAAGACAACATTAACTGAAAAACTGTTGCTTTTTGGAGGAGCTATTCAAGAAGCTGGAGCTGTAAAGTCAAATAAAATTAAGCGCACAGCTACTTCCGATTTCATGGAAATTGAGAAGCAGCGAGGAATTTCGGTCGCTACCTCAGTGATGGGATTTGAGTATAAAGGCAAGAAAATAAACATATTAGATACTCCAGGACACCAAGATTTTGCTGAAGACACTTATAGAACCCTTACGGCCGTTGATTCTGCCATAGTGGTGGTGGATGTGGCAAAAGGAGTTGAATCTCAAACAGAGAAATTGGTGGAAGTTTCTCGTATGCGAGATATTCCTCTTATTGTTTTCATCAATAAATTGGATCGTGAAGGTAGAGATGCGTTTGATCTTTTAGATGAGATAGAAGAAAAGCTAGGACTTAGAGTAACTCCTTTGAGTTGGCCAATTGGGGTTGGTCAGGATTTTCAGGGTGTTTATAGCATGGCAGATCAGAGTTTGCGTTTTTTTACTGAAACTCTAAAACAGAAAATCGGGGACTCTATAGAAATTAAGGGATTAGATGATCCTAATTTACCAAAGTACATAGGGTCCAAAGCGGCAGAAAGATTAAGAGAGGATGTGGAATTGGTAACTGGTGTTTATCCAGCTTTTTCAGTTGAAGAGTATCGAAAAGGTCTGCTTTCGCCCGTTTTTTTTGGCAGTGCATTGAATAATTTCGGAATAAAAGAGCTACTTGATTCTTTTGTTGAGATTGCGCCTGCTCCGCAACCAAAGCAGGCCGAAGAAAGATTGGTGCTTCCGCATGAAAAGGATTTCAGTGGATTTGTTTTTAAGATCCATGCCAATATGGATCCAAAACATAGAGATCGATTGGCTTTTGTAAAAATCGTTTCAGGAACATTTGAAAGAAATACAAATTACAAGCATGTTCGCCTTCAAAAGGAGTTGAAATTTTCTTCTCCAACTACTTTTATGGCATCTAAGAAATCCGTTGTGGAAGAGGCCTATCCTGGAGATATAGTAGGTCTGCATGATACAGGCAATTTTAGAATTGGGGATACATTAAGTAGTGGTGAACTTCTTCATTTCAGAGGTATTCCTAGTTTTAGCCCAGAGCATTTTAGATTTATAAATAACGATGATCCTATGAAGTCCAAGCAATTGGCAAAAGGAGTAGATCAGTTAATGGATGAGGGTGTTGCACAGTTGTTTACTCTAGAATCAAACGGAAGAAAAATTATTGGAACGGTTGGAGCGCTTCAATATGAAGTAATTCAATATCGTTTAGAACATGAATATGGTGCTAAATGTAGCTATGAGCCTTATCCTGCCCACAAAGCCTGCTGGATAACCTACACAGACCAGCAACAATTTGATGAATTTAGGAAGTTGAAACACCGTTTTATGGCAAAAGATAAGTATGATAGATGGGTCTTTATGGCCGATTCAGCCTTCAGCTTACAGATGTCTAAAGACAAATTCGACAAGCTCAAATTTTTAATGAAGTCTGAAATTTAAGAGCGATTTCTTTGCTCTATTTCTTCTAAAAGAATGGCAACTGCCAATGGCTTTTTAAGGGCCCGCTTTACTAAAGGATGAGTTTTCAAACGGTTGATATCCTTTGCATCTGCAGTAGATGAAAGAGTGTAAATGCAAATTTCTTTAGCAAGGGTGGGTTTAATTTCCGCAAAGTAATTTAGGAATTCAAAGCCATCCATTTGTGGCATCTGAATGTCGAGTAAGATGATATCAGGAAGACGGTCTGATTCTTTGGCATTTTCTTTTAATATAGCTAAGGCCATTTCTGCAGAGTTATAGGCAGAATATTCAGTGCCTATTTTAGAGAGAGATAGAAGCTTCTGATGTAAAAAAAGATCGATTCTATTGTCGTCTATCAACATGAAGTGTATTTTGCTAAGATCCATCATCTCTTAGAGGGTATACTAATTTGGAATGAAGTACCTAAATTTCTCTTGGAGTTAACGTCAATCGTGCCATTGAGTTTTTCTAAAGCTTCTTTTACAATATAAAGTCCTATTCCTGATCCGCTTTTCTCAACATCGGCTCGAAAAAACATTTTGAAAATGTTTTTTAAATGTTCCTCAAGTATTCCTACTCCATTATCACTGATCTGAATCTCAGCTTTTTCTTTGGTTTGGATTACTTTGATTCCAATTTTCTTATTTCCTTCTTTGTCTTTTTGATACTTAATAGCGTTGGAAATCAAATTGCTGAGAATAATACGAACCCTAAACTCATCATTAATAAACTCTTCTTCACCCGAAATATCAACCTCAAAATGAATGGAAGAGCTATTGGCGTAGTACCGCAGATTTTCTAAGATGTCTTGAATTAAAGTATAAAAGTGAATGACACGGATGTCTGAAATAGATCTCGAATTTTGATAGTATTCAATAATGTTCTGAATAAAAATATCCAACCGATTGATAGAGCTCTCAATCATCGAAAAGAAGGTCATACTTTTTGGATCAATTCCCTCTTCTAATTCGGCCACTTTAACCAAGCCTAAGACAGACATTAAGGGAGCTCTTAAGTCATGCGAAGCACTGTATATGAATCGGTTGAGTTCTTCATTGGTGCGTTGCAATTCAAGTACTTTTTCTTCTAAATTCCTTCTAGTTTTTAACATCTCATGGCCATTTAAGATGGATTGTCTGATCTCACCCTCGTTCCATGGTTTACCAATAAATCTGTATATGTTTCCTTTGTTAATTGCATCAATTACATCCGAAACGTCTGTGTAAGCAGTAATTAAAATACGTACCGCTTCAGGATATACTTGTCGAACTGCGTTAAAAAACTCCACGCCTGTCATTTCTGGCATACGTTGATC
>JAFMBM010000005.1 GCA_017858515.1 Cryomorphaceae bacterium
TCCTTTTGGGTTTGTTTTTTTATTGGGTGTATCAAGGCTGTAGAATGAGTTTTTCTGTTTGTAAGAGCCTATCTCCATCCCAAACCTGAAGACTGTCTACTCCTGCTGCCAAATGGCCCAAATGCAAGGTGCAGGCAGAGTTTTCGGGTTCGCACTCTAGCGTATATACTTCCTTTCCATGTACATCCATTACAGCAATGGTCATACTCGGTAATTTCTCTAACCACTCTATTCCATACCAATTTACAAAAACAAGGTCTGAACTTGGGTTGGGAGAAATACGTACCGATGGAGTGTACTGCATGGGTCTGCTGGTTGCAGTAGCACTGCTATTTTGTCCGCGTTTAGAGCTTGAAGATTGCGGATTGGGAATGGGTTCTACATAATGGGTTGTATCGCCATTTAAATAAAGCAGTGCCGTTGCTTTTAAAGAAGTAATGGGGTGTAAAGTGTCGTTTGCAATGGGTGTTAAGGAAAATGTGCCTGGATAACCCGTAAACAGTACTATATAAAACTGGGTAGAGGTGGTATTATGGGCTACGTATTTTATATCGCTCAACATCAGTTCGGCATTTATGCGCATTAAGCCGTCTATTTGTGGGGTAAAAGCACCATTAAAATCCATATTCAAAAGAACCGCCTGAATGTAGTCCATATTTGTATTTCCACACCATTAACTTTCTACTTTAACATTCATAGGAATCCCGCGCCCAGACTGACTTTCAGCGGACTACAGAAAATACGCACAGCTTTTTTTGGATTGTTTTCGGCTGTTTTCTATTGTTGTAAGCGTATTCTTTACGATTGCTTTTGTATTGTGCTCGTTGGCTTTTGAAATGTTCTGTTCATAAAGAAATAGAAGGCCTCTACCGAAACAAATGCAGCTCCCCATGGTATTCGGTTTCGCCTAGTTTGAGCTGATAGAAATACACTCCGCTGGCTAGGCTTCCTCCGCTTGGGTCTATGCCTTGAAAGGGGCTTTGTACTTCTTCGCTTTCAAAAACCAAGGCGCCCCATACCTTCGGAATTATCAAAAACATAAAAGCCCTCATTCCCCTAGCCTTTCTCAAATATTCCCCTGATAAACGCATTCTAGATCTCTTGGGCCAACCTCCCATTTGTCGAATAACTCTAACTTAAACGAAAAAAAGCCCTCATAGAGCGGGCTTTTCATATCCGATTTTTTCGGTCTTGTACTTTGTGCAATAGCTGCTCTTTAGTTCGCTTTTATTTTGCTCCTTCTTTCTTTCGAGTACAAATAAAACCCAATACACATTAATGCAATAAACATCAAGGTCTGGGGTATCCAAGGAAGGTCTTCCCATAACCATCGAACTTCTTTTTCATTGCCACTAAAGGGCAGACAAACAATGAATAGAAACAGGGCGGCATACAAAAAATAGCTTTTCATATTGATCTAGTTTTGATTAAAAATTCACTGCCGCAAACTTCCCATTAACGATGCGTTTAAATGAGTAATTCGGGCTTGAGAAAAGGTTGATTTTTTAATTAAAACCCGATTGTCAATGCCTTAATTTTGATTTCAATTCATTTCTGCTCTTAATATTCAGCTGCTTATAGATCTAATTGATGTGTGATTTCAGCGTGCTTTGTTCGATGAAAAGCTCAGTTATTATTTCTTTATTCGACTTTCCGGCTATAATCAAATCATACACTTCCTTTTGTCTACTCGTCAGCCCAAGCCGCAAAGCGTTCAAATCTTCCCCTTTCTCCCTAGACTCAGTTTTAATCTGATTTGAAAGAAGGTCCATTTTCCTTTCGCTATTTTGAAAATAGAATACAACTAAGAAGGTGCTAATGACTACCATTTAAAAAATAGCGATTGGGTAAACCTGCAAGATTAAAGTCACCTTTCCATCTCCAGACCGAATGGATATAGCCAAAGAGGATAGCAAAATAGCGATGCCAAGAAAATACTTTTGATACTTTGAAAGTAGGTTTTTCAATTTTATTCAGTTAGCCGGCAGGATTCTGCGCAACAGCTGATTTGCTCAAAAGTATTAAAATCCTCAAGGCCATAAGGTTGCTTAGACCGCCTGATATCTGTTGAATTTGCTCAAAAGTGCCTAAGGTAAAATCACCTCAAACCTTTTTGCCATACCCCAACCTTGCCTACTAAAAACCAGGCTCAACAAAAGGTGTCTGTACGGGGCTCTGTTCGTATTCCTTTTATTTTTAGGGGGTTGTGCAACGGCTGCTGGTGTTGTGATGTCGTATTTATTTAAATTCACTACCGCAATTTTTGCATTTGTAAACAGTCTTGTAGTAAATTGGAAATACCATAAACATAAAAGAAAAGATTGCAGATAAAATTCCTTTTATCCCTTTCATTGACTTAAAACTGCTATAAATGTCTTCTGATTCACATTTGGGACACTTGATAACTTCTCCTTGGTCATTTGTTAGAGCGGATTTTACCGTCTCGTCAATGATTAAACTCGCTTTATCTAGATCCGATTTATTAATCTTCAATTTAATTCCGCCAACAGTTACGTTGTATAAAGGGTAAAGTCCAACTATATTTTCGTCAAACAGAAAGCATACAATATTCTCGCTTTCGAGTTTAGACCTCATCATATGAGCCTCAATCGAGTTGTCAAATGTCTTAATAGTTACTAATTCCAAGTCTCATTTTTTTTAGCACCGCAACGGTTCTGCGGCAGGAAAAGTGGCGCCTTTCTCGAGTGTAATTGTGCGCCATTTTTTTACCGCATGTTATAGAGCGTCTATTTAAATTCATTTTTGTTCGCTTTCACGTAAGTCAGTAATAATGAAGAAATATCTTCCTCATATTCAAAAAACTGCGTATCACAATTGTTCCAAGTTTCTTCTGCCTTTTCTTCTATTTTATCTAGTATGTTTTGTCTGGATGTTCTATCACTTGGAATTTTAGAGTCTGGCCATTCAGCATACACACGAGATACAATTTCCGCAGTTTTATTCGCTCCAATTAATTTTAGCGCATTCAGAGTTTCATTGGCATAATCACCACTAGAGTTCCAAAAAAACTGATGGAATCCTCCATTATTCACTTCACGCTCGAGATTTTCAACAAACAATACAACTTTTTCGGCATCACTTAAAACATCTAGATTGTCTCCGTAATCGGATATTTCGTTGAGTTTAGAATCTAGTTCGATAATCGCCTGAATTGGATCTTCTATTTTTAATATTTCTTCAATCATATATGTTGAATCGCTTTGATTGTCTTGACCAGTACAGTTAGTGAAAATTATCAGCGAACTTATAATAAATGTTATTTGTACTCTGGTTGTCATGCTCTAGTAGAGTAGAGCCTGACATCCAATCGCCTTAGCTCTTTCTTTCAAAAGTAGCCTATGTTCATGAATGTCAGCGCCCCCTTCATCAAACCGTACGTGAACTTTTCGCTCATACGGCTTACCGATAGACTTCTTCATTGAGCTTTCGCAAGGGTTTTCAAGCGGGCATATTTTTCTATGTCTAGCAATTGGTAAAACTTTACCAAATTCTCATAGGGGCGCTGGCGTAGCTCCCGATGCGCTTTCCTTCCTTTACTTTTCATCCACTTAAATAGTTTGTAGTCTAAATGCTTTTTGATCACTTTTATGGTCTCCCAGATATGGGTCACTTTGCTAATAGAGAAGTAATTCAACCAGCCAATGAGCAGCTCGTTTAGCTTCCATACTATCCACTCTATTGTCCAATGCCTGCGTTTGGCTAGCAACTCGCGTAGCTTGGTATAGAGTTTCGATCGCGACTTCATACTCGGACGTACATTGGTGTAGTTTTTCTTGTTCCACTCAAACTTTGATGGAACCTTTCTGAACTCAAAGCCTAAAAAGTGCAGACTGCTCTTACTGGTATGCAAGAGCTTGGTCTTCTCTTGGTTTAGGCTCAGACCCATGTTCTCCATTATTCTATTGATGTAACTGAGTATTTCTTTACTGAAATATCCCTTGCCCATCAGTAGAAAGTCATCGGCATAGCGTACAATGCGGATGTTGGCTTTTGCAAATTTCCCATCGGGATTATTTACAATTCGGTCAAAGGCGTGGAGATAAATGTTCGACAGCAAGGGCGATATTACTCCGCCTTGTGGACTCCCTTTATGACTCGCTTCTAGCTGGCCATTGGGTAATGCAACGGGGGCTCTTAACCATTGCTGTAGTAACCCTAGGATGCCTTGGTCTACCAACCGCTCTCTCAGCAATATAAACAGCTTACCATGGTCGATACTGTCAAAATACTTCGACAGATCTGCATCATAGACAAATTGATGTCCTGCGTAAATGTTTTCTTTTACTGCCTTGATCGCTTCCTTTGCGCCTCGTTTTGGTCTAAATCCATACGAGCTGTCGCAAAAATCCGCCTCCCATAGTGGCTCTATCAGCATCTTTACTGCCATCTGAACCACTCTGTCGCGTATAGTCGGTATCCCCAACTTCCTACCCTCTCCTTTCTTCTCTTTAGGGATAAGTACTTGCCGTACGGCTGAACTCTTGTAGGTGCGGTCTGTGAGCGATTGCTGTATATCTTCCAGAAACAAGCGCACTCCCCTCTTTTCGATAGCATCAAAACTCTCATTGTCTACACCTACTCCCTTCGAGTAGTTTTGCCTGACCCTGCGGTACGCTTCCTCTAGGGTACTGTCTTCACAGAGTTTTCCGTAAAGACTATACGCCTTAAAGCTACCGTCTCGCTTGGCTCTAATGTATAGCTTCCTCTGGAACACACGAATTTGCTCATCGGTGCTTACCACCAATGGACCTGCTGTTAGACGCTTGTCAATACCTGTCTTTCTGTGTTCCATATAAGCTCGTCTAAAGTAGAGTCCCTTCCCTAGTTCAGGGTTTTGTTGTCCCTAACATCATCGGTACTATGAACTCCTCCGACTTCTCTTCTAACAGCTTGTAATTTCGTAGTACTTATATACATGCTTTTAAGATTGCCATCCTTTGCTAAAAGAGACCTCCCACGTTTAACACCTATCCATCTATACTAACGCCACCCCTTTGACTCCGGTAATTTACTACAACTCATACAACTGTTTATCATTGTAGTATGGCAGGGTTCCAGACCGTCAAAACGGTCCCCAAATCTACGGGTACACATATCGAAGCTACTTGCGGGTTCACGCTTGCGCATTGCGGCTTGAGTATTTGATTATACGGAGCTTCAGCGTACTCCTCACAAAGTCTACTGTCCGTACATCTTCAGGGTGAACAGTCAATTGCCCTGGTAGGATTCTCACCTACTGGATAGATGCCACCTCGTGGCACACCAACGGTTTTTTGGTATGAAATGTATGGCATTACGGAGCGAGTCGCGTTCCACCGATGCCAAAGATAAATGCAAGCTACAAACCTTGTTTAACCTACTGACTGCCATATATTTTATACCAAATGTTGGGCTTTCGTGTTTTATCAGTCGAACTTGATCGAGATGTTTAAATGTCCACCAAGTCCGTCGTTAATTATTCTCTGTAAGGTTGAAAAACGGATGTCTTTTAAGTTCTTTTCAAGTTTTGAGATATAAGATTTATTCGTTCCAGCTAGTTGAGCTAGCTGCTCTTGAGTCAGTCCACGTTCTTCTCTTGCTTGTTGAATGAGAACTCCAATTTTAAACGCTTCGTATTCATTTTCAAACTGTTCTCTTTCATCAGTTCCAATTGCACCAACTTCTTGGTTGATAAACTCGTCAAGGCTCGTCAAGTTTTTATTCTTTGTCGTCATAATATTCCTTTTTAATTTGTTCAGCTCGTTCAATTTCACTTTTAGGAGTTTTTTGAGTCTTCTTTTGAAAGCCATGTCCAACTACAACTAAATTGTCAATATCGAAAAAGCAAAAGATTCGAAAAATGTTGTTTCCAACTTGAACTCTTATTTCATAAATCCCTGATGAGTTTTTAATGAATTTAAAATAAGTTTCAGGAATTTGGTCCAACTCTTCAATCACTCTAAAAGTCCATAAAATCTTCTTTTTGACTTTATCTTCTTGTTCGTTGTAGAATGACTTAAAATAGTCCTTATAGAAGTAGAGTTGTCGTGGTTTACTCATCTGGCAAAATTACCAAAAGTAGTCCAATTGAGCAACTCATGTTTTCGAGTCCTTACATGAAGCCCAACGGTTTGCGTAATCGAGTAGGCAGGGGGAATTTCACCCCAAGCCTCTCACAGAACCGTACGTGATAGTCTCCCATCATACGGCTCTTGTTGTACAAATCTAAGCTACTACATTAATGTCAGAGAAGCTCCAATGGTAAAACAGAGTTGGATGTTGTTTCCTAACTGTTGCTAACCATTTGTATCCTTTTCTGATGCTGGTTTTGTAGCGCTTATACCTTTTCCTTGCCCACCAAACTAATCGAACACTTAATAGTCTAAAGACTTTTGTGAGTTCGTACATCTTAAATTTACCATAGTAATTAACCCATCCCCTAATCATCGGATTGAGGTATTGAGCTACGCCTACAATGCTTTTAAAACTTAATTTGCTCACGTTCAATTCTTCCAGCTTGTCTGCGATTCGTTTTCTTGAACTTATACTTATAGCACAGTCGTACCCTAAAAATAAACCACCTGTCTTTTTAGATATGGCTGTTCGGGGTTGAAAAGAATAGCCCAAAAAGTCAAATTTGACTATTGGGTAATTTCCTTTTCTTCGATAGTCGCGGCAATAGACAAGTTTTGTCTTCTTTGGATGTAATTCCAAGATTACCGATTCCATACGTTGATGCACTAACTCTAGTATTCGTTCTGCATGAGCTTTGCTTTTACAGTGTATAATTACATCATCGGCATAACGAATGTATTGTACACTTCTATCTGTTGTCTCTAACCATTTATCAAAAGCATAATGTAGAAATAGGTTTGCCAATAATGGGCTTATTACTCCGCCTTGTGGCGTGCCTTTTCCTTGCTTTTGGATTAGCTCTCCAGATACTTTAAAAACGGGTGCTTCTAACCATCTTTTAATGTAGAGTTTTACCCAGTTTTCGGGTACGTGTTTCTCTACGGCAAGCATCAGTTTGTTGTGGTCAATATTGTCAAAAAATCCTTTGATGTCAAGGTCTATCACCCAGTCTTGTTTCCAACAGTTTTCTCGAACTTTTTCTAATGCCTGATGGGCATTTTTATTGGGTCGATAACCATAGGAGTTTGGACTAAATTCTGCCTCTAATCTGGGTTCTATAAACATCTTGACTACCATTTGTCCAACCCTATCGCTGATGGTAGGCACTCCCAATTTCCGGACACTTCCGTCCTTCTTGGGTATTTCTACTTCTTTAACTGGGGGTGGAAAATAGCTCCCTGATGCCATTCGATTCCAAAGTTTGTACAAGTGTTTGCTTCGATTGGCATCAAATTCTTCCATGCTTATCGAGTCTACTCCTGCACTCCCTTTGTTAGAACGCACTTTTTGATAAGCTGCCCAAACCATTTGGCGGCTTATCGGTATTGATTTTGTTTCATTCCATAAATTCATCCTCAAATCTTTTGAGTTGGTAAATAAAATGTTACAGTACAACCTAAGCCCTTCGCTCCAAAGCCATTACAGCCCCTTCATCGCTACTACGACTTAGTCTGCCACTGCTTACACTATTGGTATTTTGCCTCTAAGTTGGTCTTATTGTGCATTTTCCTTGGCATTTGTAAGCAGCTTCCCAAGTTCCGTAAATAAGCCTGAATAAAGTTCTTGCCATCTGAATGACGCCAGTCTTACAGAAAGTAAATAGGTGACTTCTGTAATCAATGATATTGCTATCATCGCTTTTAATTCTGTATCATACTTCATAATTTTTGACTGGGGGTTCCCACTTCTCGACACCTCATCAATGGTTCACTTTCGTTCAACTCCTTTATTCCTACCTGATAATCTCGTGGACTACCTTTTCCTAAACGCTCAGTACCAAAACTATTAATTAAAGCACCTTTAGGTGGTTTAGAGCCCTCGCCTATACAACGACTCTGATGGACCTACCATCATCTTACTTACAGCATTCAACCATTTTTATTGCCGTGGTTGATTCTTGGCACACTATGACTTGTGGCGGTTTTCGAAGCACTTTCTTGTCGGCTTGCACCAAATTTACTTAAAAGCACTAAGCTCGAATTTACTACTTTCCCCGCCATAAGTTATATACGCTGTTAGCGCCTGTTTTTATTTTTTCTTTATATAATCGTCAGTTAAACAACCACATACGCATTCAGGTTCGGTAAATGATAATTCTTGTCCGTTCTCGGAAATGAGCAGTTGTCTAATCTCATTCTTATCCTTAAATTTTATAAGTTTGACTAAATAACCACCAAGCCAATCGGGTTCTGTTGTAATGTTAATTTCAGTTCTGCGTTGCAACGAATCATTTCGATAAAACTCAGCAATTCTACCTTCTACAATCTTTAGTTCCTGCTTGCAATTGCATTTAAATGGTGAATTTATTTCTCCCCAATTAGTATATGTTTCTTTCCAAGTCCAAGCACCCGATATTTCGTTTATGAAGTTTACTTTGTTCTTACTAGAAGTCAGGAAAGACAATCTTTTTTTGGCTTGGTTTGCCCAAAAGGAATTGCTGTCTGATTTTATGATTAATTCGTAAATCACTTTCGATTCTCGTTGCTTACTTTCTTCAAGGTCTAATGCTTTTTGAAATCTCATGGAACTAAGGTTCGATATCGAGTCTAATTTCAAATCTAACGAATCTATTTTCTGAGTCAATCTGTTGTTCTCATTGATTAAGTTGTCAGTTTCTAATTGATTACATGAAGAAATCAAAATAAGTAATGTCAATATAAGTACTATTCTGGTCATTTTTTTTTAATAGGCGCTAACAATTGTATAACAACAACTCGTTGTTGTTATCCCTCTAATTTGCGGATAAAGTACAACGCCTTGTTGTTGTTATCCCGCCAAATTGCGGATAAAGTACAATGAGTTGTTGTTATTTTCGCTTTATGCACTCCACCTCCTGTGGAGCACTTCGCCCCTAATGTAAGACTTATTGCGTTTGAGATGTGGTAATACTTATAAAATAATCTGGACTTATAAAGTATCAAACCGACTGTAAATCTCCTTTGGATTCATGATGGCTATGTGGGTGTATCTCCCTGTGCTTTCGCTGCCTCCATGCCCTAGCTAAAAGGGGCCTTGTACCGGCGCACCCCCTCTTCAAACCAATGCCTGGCAAAAGTTTTCCTTCTTTTTAATGCCCTCTTTCTTTGCGGCTTTTTGCATAGTTTGAACAACACCGCCTCTGCTCTCTTGGGTTCTGGTTCGACTTTCGGAATTTACAATCGACTTACCATGGGTGTACCAGAGGCGCAAGTCGCTACCAACTTCCTGCAGCTGAAAAAGGGGTCGGCTTTATTCTCCCTCATATGTCCATTTTCATAGACACACTTTATTGAACACTCCCTTTAAACGTTTGGCTTGGCGTCTAAGAACTTCGTGTTTTTGGCTCTTTTGGGCCAAAAATGGAGTGCTATCTACCAAACAATACCCCTGCTTTTGTTTATTGAGGAGGTATTGTTTCCGTTAGCAGCATCTGAAAGGGGCGTAAGGGGCTGCAAAAGTCCGTGTGCGGGAGTTCTGAGGTTTTAGGCGTCCCTTAGAGGCGGGCTCTTCGTTCGTGCGCTCTTGGTTCTATTTCATCCTCTTTCCATCTGCCTCTTGGCTAAGTCGTTTCCGCTTTTCCTTTCTACTTTACCATTCTTTGTTCACCTCACATCTTTTGTCTGACTTTTCTTCCGAGCCCACAGCTGCCCAAGACGGCTGTGGATAGAAATAAAAAAGCTTCCAACCCCATTGTATCAACAAGGTTGGAAGCTGTATTTAACTTCTCTGTTCTACTCTTAACTACCGCAAGCTTCGCAATCGTCTGGATTGTCAATGGAGCAAGCCAAAGCCTCCGCTTCGGTATACTGCTTGCGCACGGCTTCAGCCATGGTTTTGGCATTCATCTCTGCGGCTCCTTTCTCAAAGCTGGCTGCCGATGCTTTCAAACTTTCTGGAGAAACAACTGGGTTTTCCTTCCCTTCTTCTTTGCCGCTTACCATAGGCGTTACCTGCGATTTCGACTGCTTTTCTACTGTAAACTTAATGGCGTCTGTTGCGCTCTTGGTTCTCAGATAATACATTCCGGTCTTCAATCCCGCCTCCCAAGCATACATATGCATACTGGTGAGCTTGCCCATATTAGGCGCTTCAACAAACAGATTCATAGACTGCGACTGATCTACAAACACTCCCCTATCGGCGGCCATGTCTATAATATCCTTCATGCTCATCTCCCAAACCGTTTTGTACAGTTCTTTGATGTTCTGGGGGATGATGTCTATGTTTTGGACGGATCCATTGTTCCGAACGATGTCGTTTTTCAATCCATCATTCCACAATCCTAGATTTACCAAGTCGAGCAACAAATGCTTATTCACCACCACAAACTCTCCGCTCAATACTTTGCGGGTGTAGATGTTGGATGTGTAGGGTTCAAAACACTCATTGTTTCCAAGAATCTGAGAGGTAGAGGCGGTAGGCATGGGAGCCAACAACAAAGAGTTGCGCACTCCGTGTTCCATAACTTCTTTGCGAAGGGCATTCCAATCCCATCTTCCACTGAAATCCTTGGAATCTACGCCCCATAAATCGAACTGGAACTTACCTTCTGAAATCGGACTACCTGGGAAGGTCTCGTAAGGTTCGTCTACTTTGGCTTCTTCTACCGAAGCTGTAACTGCGGCAAAATAGATGGTCTCAAAAATGTCTTTATTCAATTGCTTCGCCTCTGGAGAAGTGAAGGGATAGCGAAGTTTTATAAATGCATCGGCCAATCCTTGCACACCCAATCCAATAGGGCGATGGCGCATATTCGACTTGCGGGCTTCCTTAACCGGATAGTAGTTGCGGTCTATGATGCGATTGAGGTTGTGGGTAGCCTTCTTGGTAACTTCAAAGAGGCGGATGTGATCAAACTTTCCGTCTTCAATAAACATTGGAAGGGCAATAGATGCTAGGTTACACACGGCTACCTCATCGGGAGCAGAGTACTCCATAATCTCAGTGCAGAGGTTGGAAGAACGAATAACCCCAAGGTTTTTCTGATTGCTCTTTTCATTGGCCGCATCCTTATACAACATATAAGGAGTGCCGGTTTCTATCTGAGACTCCATGATCTTAAGCCATAGGTCGCGGGCTTTAATCACCTTGCGGCCTTTGTTCTCTGCCTCATACTTGGTATAAAGTGCATTAAACGTAGCCCCATAGGTATCGTATAAGCCTGGGCACTCATTCGGACACATTAGGGTCCAATCGCCATTATCGCGAACGCGCTCCATAAATAAATCTGGAATCCAAAGGGCGTAAAACAAATCGCGGGCGCGCATTTCTTCCTTGCCATGGTTCTTTTTCAGATCTAAGAAGTCGTTGATATCGGCATGCCAAGGCTCAATATACATGGCAAAACTGCCCTTGCGCTTTCCTCCTCCTTGATCTACATAGCGAGCGGTATCGTTGAATACACGCAGCATCGGAACAATTCCGTTGGAAGTTCCATTGGTTCCTCTGATATACGAACCTGTGGCGCGTACATTGTGAATGCTCAATCCAATTCCGCCTGCCGACTGAGAAATCTTCGAACACTGTTTAAGTGTATCGTAGATGCCATCAATGCTGTCGTCTTTCATAGAAATCAAGAAGCAGCTCGACATCTGCGGCTTGGGGGTTCCTGCGTTAAAGAGCGTAGGCGTTGCATGCGTAAAATAACGCTTAGACATAAGATCGTAGGTCTCAATGGCGCCTTCAATATCGTCTTTGTGAATTCCAATGGCCACACGCATAAGCATCTGCTGCGGACGCTCGGCAATCTTGCCGTTGGTTCTAAGCAGGTACGAACGCTCTAGCGTCTTGAAACCGAAATAGTCGTAACCAAAATCTCGGTCGTAGATAATGGTGCTATCCAACAAAGGCGCATTGGCTTCAATAATCTCCATTACATCGTCTGCAATAAGCGGAGAGTGTAAATCGGTTTTAGGATTTACATACTGATGCAAAGTGCGCATGGTTTCTGAGAAAGACTTCTCTGTATTCTTGTGAAGATTAGAAACGGCAATACGGGCAGCCAACTGAGCATAGTCGGGGTGGCGGGTAGTTAAGGAGGCCGAAACCTCAGCGGCCAAACTATCCAACTCCGAGGTGGTAACCCCCGAGTAAATACCTTCAATAACCTTCATGGCTACCGCCGTAGGGTCTACCATTTCACTTAGACCATAGCAAAGCTTCTGAATGCGAGCGGTGATCTTATCGAATTTTACGGCCTCTTTTCTACCGTCGCGTTTAATAACGTGCATTGACATATTCTTTCTCTTTACTTCTTAAAAATCTGCGTTGAAATCAAAAATCTCAGTATCTACTACATCTGTAGAGGTCTTAACCGAAGCCTTGCGGTACTCGGCTACTCGTCCCTCGAAGAAGTTGGTTTTGCGTTGAAGGGAAATCATCTCCATAAAATCAAACGGATTAGTAGAATTATAGTGCTTCTCGCAATTCAATTCTACCAACAGTCGATCGGCAACAAACTCGAGGTACTGAATCATAAGATCCGAATTCATTCCGATAAGCTTCACAGGAAGCGACTCGGTAATAAACTCTCTTTCTATATCTAAGGCTTCTATAATAATTTGTTGGATGCGTTCTTTGGGCACCTTATTCACCAAATGCTCGTTGTGAAGGTGACAGGCGAAGTCGCAATGCAGGGCTTCATCTCGGCTGATAAGCTCGTTCGAAAAAGTCAAGCCAGGCATAAGTCCTCTCTTTTTCAACCAAAAAATAGAGCAGAAAGAACCACTGAAGAAGATTCCCTCCACCGCAGCGAAAGCAATCAATCTCTCGGCAAAAGAAGGCGACTCTATCCAACGAAGGGCCCAATCGGCCTTTTTCTGAATAGCCGGGAAATTCTCCAAGGCGTTAAATAGGCGATCTCTGTCTACAGGGTCCTTAATATAAGAGTCAATAAGAAGTGAGTAGGTCTCTGAGTGGATGTTCTCCATCATTATTTGGAAACCATAAAAGAACTTCGCCTCCGTATACTGAACCTCGTTAACAAAGTTCTCCGCCAAGTTTTCGTTCACAATGCCATCACTGGCCGCAAAAAAGGCCAAGATGTTTTTTATGAAATACTTCTCATCGTCGTTTAACTTATGCTCCCAGTCTGTGAGGTCTTGCTGAAGATCTATTTCTTCGGCAGTCCAAAAACTGGCCTCCTGTTTTTTATACCAATCCCAAATATCGTGGTGTTCGATTGGAAAAAGTACAAAGCGATTCTTGTTTTCGCTTAAGATGGGTTCTGTATGCATGAGCTCTAATTATCTACTAATTTATGCCGACAAGATTGGCGTGTGACCCCAATAAAAAGATCACAAATCAATGAATATCAGCCGTTTATTTTAACGTGAAATCTGTATCGCCCAAAACAGGGCAACAATCCCTTTCCCACTACTCCAACAAATTTTGTCAATCATTCGTTCCCTACCAAGCGTTCTTTTTACACAAAGGCCCTCATTTATTAACACGCTCAATTTTCAAAGGCCCTAAACCCTCAAATTGGTACAGCAAGCGATTTCGCAAGACATTAACGCTTCTATAAGAAATACTAATTCACACAAATTGTGGATAACCATACCCCCTAATAGGTTTTTTTGTAGAGTAAGAAGGCTTGATGGAGTTCTTGGAACCAATCGTCTCCATATTTGCGAATGAGGGCCTCTTTCAGGAAAGCATAAACGGGCACTTTGAGTTCATTTCCGAGCGAACAGGCTGGAGAGCAAACCTCCCAACGATCGTAGTTCATGGCTTCAAAAGTTACATACTCCTTCGTGCGTATGGGGTACAAATGGCAACTCAAGGGTTTGCGGAAAGAGGTGGCGCCAGCCTTCCAGGCTTTTTCAATACCACACATCGCCTTTCCACCTTCAAAAACGGTATAGGCGCATTCCTTGCCGTCGCGCAGCGGAGTAACCGGCTCTCCATCAAAATCAATTACGCTTGTGCCTAACTTTTCTACATATTCTATCCCTTCAGGCCTCAAAAAAGCCTTAAAGTTGGGATATTCTCTTTCTAAAATATCGGTTTCTTCCTGGCTCAGCGGTGCGCCTGCATCGCCTTCAATACAGCAAGCACCCTTGCAAGAATCTAGATCACAAACGAAATGCTCGGTAAAAAGCTCTTCAGATACCAGTGTATGGCCTATTTCAATCATGCCATAAAGGTATAGATGGAAAGGTGTATAGGTTATGCCTATTTTTGCCGCGTGCAAATAGAAGTACTAAAGTCGAAAATACACCGTGTTAGCATCACGGGGGCCGATTTACACTATATCGGAAGCATTACCATTGACGAAGATTTAATGGATGCTTCTAACCTAATTCGTGGAGAAAAAGTAACCATTGTGAATGTAAACAATGGCGAAAGACTGGAAACCTATGTTATTCCAGGAGGAAGAGGAAGTGGAGAAATTACTATGAATGGTCCGGCGGCGAGACGCGTTCAGAAGGGAGATATCGTTATTATCATCTCTTACGCTTTCATGGAATTCGAAGAAGCTAAAAACTTCCAACCCAAGGTTATTTTCCCCAACGAGACTAACAACTCGCTTCACTAAGTGGCTTCTAAAACGTCTAATGTTGTCAAATACCTATTGTTTGTAGGTTTAGCCATGCTGTTGTTGTGGTTGGCTTTTAGAAAAACCGATCCAACCGAACTTTGGGAGTCGCTTCGGCATGCAGACTATCGCTATGTTATCCTTTCTATGCTTATGGGCTACGCGGCCTATATAAGTAGAGGTATGCGCTGGCTGCTCTTGCTAGAAACCATGAACTATAAGCCCAGGTCATGGGCTTCCATCCACTCTGTTGCCATTGGATATTTCGCAAATATGGCGGTTCCTCGAGCTGGAGAAGTAGCCCGTTGTACCTCATTAAATAAGTTGGAAGACATTCCTGTTTCTAAGCTGTTCGGAACGGTAATAGTGGAAAGAACCATTGATTTTATTATGCTCATCAGCTTTGTGTCGGGCGCCTTATTCACCTCCTATTCAACTTTCACTGAGTTTTTTTCTACCGCAACCGGTAACACTCAAAGCAGCGACACTCCCTTCTTCCAATCGCCTGTCTTCTTCATTTTGTTGGCCGGATTGGCATTCTTCTTTTTCCTATACCTCTTCCGAAACCTATTAACTCGCCAACCTTTTTACGCTAAAATCCGCTCCTTTCTAGCTGGGGTATGGGAAGGCTTTCAAGCGGTCTTTAAGATGAAGAAAAAGCTGGCCTTCATTCTCCACACTCTCTTTATCTGGATTATGTACTACCTCATGGTGTATGTGGTCATCTTTGCTATTCCTGAAACCCAGCACTTAAGTCCGTCTAATATGCTTTTCGTAATGGTTGCTGCAGGAATGGGAATGGTGGTTCCCGTGCCAGGTGGTGTGGGGGCATATCATTACCTTGTTGTACTAAGCTTGGGCTTATTGGGCATTTCAGATACTGTGGGTCTAAGCTTTGCTACCCTGGTACATAGCGGTCAATCTGTAATGGCCATCATTACTGGGGTAATAGCCATGCTGTATATTTACTATAGAAAACGCAAAAGCCTGCTTGCCTAATGATCTTCTCTGATATTATTCACTCCAAGATTTTAAGTCCTTCCGACATAGAAAAGAGGCGAAACATATGGGGCTTTTACAACTATAGGGTGGCTGCTGTTCTGGTTTCAGAACAAACTGTTTCTGCTGAGCTTGTTCAAGCCATAAACCTTGCTGCTGATAAGGCCGACATTCTGGTGGTGGCCGTAAATGGCAGCGCTTCTTTTGCAGAAATCATTGCCTCGCTTCATTCGGTAAGCTCACTCCTTTTAACCCAAGATGTAGAAGGTTGGGTGGCAAGTCTGCAACCTGATCTGGTTCTAGATAAACCTGGCCTTTTAGAAACCCCGTCTTTCGACGGTGAATGTATTCGCATTTAAAAAGTGGCTAAATCCACAACTGTATTTATATGCCAAAGCTGTGGCAGCAAGCACAACCAATGGATGGGACAGTGCAATCGCTGCAATCAATGGAACACCATTGTAGAAGAGCGCGTGAGTGCCGAACAGCTTAAAAGAGCCAAGTCGGGCGCTACCAACAGCAAGAAA
The DNA here is from genome assembly GCA_017858515.1 of Cryomorphaceae bacterium. GTDB lineage: Bacteria > Bacteroidota > Bacteroidia > Flavobacteriales > Schleiferiaceae > RFXV01. The sequence goes on from JAFMBM010000005.1 coordinate 16,180, forward strand.
GCTACCAATTTAATAGAGATTCAATCGGCCCAATACAGCCGCACTCAACTGCACGACAAAGAGCTGCAAAGAGTTACCGGCGGCGGATTGGTTCCGGGCTCTGTGATTCTTTTGGGCGGCGAACCTGGCATTGGGAAGTCGACCCTCATGCTTCAACTGGCTTTGGAATTTGAAGGCAAACCTGTATTATACGTCAGTGGTGAAGAGAGCATAGAGCAGATTAAAATGCGAGCCGACCGCATTGGTAGTCCTAAAGGAGAGGTTTTGCTTCTTGCCGAAACCGATACGGCCAGCATTCAGGCTCAATTGGAAAGTTTGCAGCCCGGCCTGTGCATCATCGATTCCATCCAAACACTGCAAAGTCCAAACTTAGACTCTGCTCCTGGCACCGTTTCTCAGATTCGCGAGGCCGCCAATGAGCTCATTGGTTTCGCAAAGAAGAATCAGGTTCCCATGATTCTCATTGGTCATATTACCAAAGAAGGCAGCCTCGCTGGTCCAAAACTCTTGGAACATATGGTGGATGTGGTTCTTCAGTTCGAAGGAGATCGCAATCATGTATACCGACTATTGCGCTCACAGAAAAACCGATTTGGTTCAACCGCAGAATTGGGTATTTATGAAATGCATGGAAGCGGATTAAGAGGCGTTGACGATCCGTCTGAAGTGCTCATTAGCCGAAGAGACGATACATTGAGTGGCGTAGCCATCGGAACCCTTATGGAAGGAGCCCGTCCCTTACTAATTGAAACCCAATCTTTAGTTAGTACCGCGGTCTACGGAACACCTCAACGCAGTGCAACCGGTTTCGATAGCAAGCGACTGAATATGCTTCTGGCGGTTTTAGAAAAGCGCTGTGGCTTTCGTTTGGGAACCAAAGACGTATTTCTAAATATCACAGGAGGCATACGAGTAGACGATCCGGCCATAGACTTGGCGGTGGTTTGCGCTGTATTGTCTTCGTCTGAAGACATTCCCATTCCGTCTAAATATGCCTTCTGCGGAGAGGTAGGTTTGGGGGGAGAAATACGCACCGTTAGTCGGATGGATCAACGGATACGTGAAGCCGCCAAGCTGGGCTACGAGAACATTCTAATCTCTTCCTTCGCCCGTTTAGAAAGCAAGCATCCCGGCATAAACATTATTCCCATTAACAGGGTAGACCAAGCTCTCGCTCAACTTTTCGGCTGAGAAAAGTATCTTCGCTCCAAAATTCCCAATCTGGATGAAGAAATTATTACTCTCCTTCTCTCTCATTGTATCGCTTGCCGCTTCCGCTCAAATTGAACAACACGCCAAAGCCCTTCGCGATTCTTCAAAGCTTGCAATGGCACGCTTAGGCACCCTAGAAGAAGCCCTTTGGGACAAAGGCGCAAAAGGCACATTCTTGCTCAATCAAGTTACCTTGAGCAACTGGCAAGCCGGCGGACAAAACTCTGTGAGCGGAAACCTAGCTCTGAACTTTTTCGCTAATTATTACCACAAAAAGTGGCGCTGGGCAAACCGCTTAGACATTGGATACGGCAAGCAATGGGCCAATGATCTATTGATTAAAACCGACGACCGTTTTGAATTAAACTCAAGAGCCGACAGAACCATAAGCAAAAATTGGAGCGCCTCCTTGAACTTGAATTTCCGAACACAGTTCGAAAATGGATTTGAAAATCCCGAGGACCTGGTACCGATAAGTACCTTCCTCGCTCCTGCCTACACCATTCTCGGTATTGGATTCACTTATAGCCCAAGCGATAAGTTCAGTGTTTTCCTTTCGCCCGCAACTATGAAATACACCCTAGTAAACGATCAGCGCCTTGCCGATCTAGGGTCTTATGGGGTTGAAGCGGCCGAAATTGATACCAATGGAACTATAATTACCTCAGGGAAAAAGCACCGTATAGAAGTGGGAGCCTATGTAAATGCCTACTTCAAGACACCCGTAATGAAAAATATTACCTTCGAATCTAAACTCGACCTTTTCTCAAATTACCTAAACAATCCACAGAATATAGACGTGAATTGGGAAAACGGTTTATTCATGAAGGTAAACAAATACATCACCGTTAACCTGGTTGCCCATCTTATTTACGACGACGACATCTTGTTTATAGATGCCGATGGCGTTGGTCCAAGAACACAGTTTCGCCAAAGTTTAGGCGTTGGTCTTAGCTACCAATTGCGTTCTAAATAAACACATCCTTTAGTAAATTCCTAACGTGAGCAGCAGCTCGATGAAGACGAATAAGCTCTTCATCGAGCTTTTCATTTAATACCCAAGAAGGATCGAGCTCTGTCCAATAGTACAATTGTTTCTTCAACAAGAGCGGTTGTTTGCTGGATGCCTCCATAAAAGGCGCCGGAAGACGTTTGTTTTCTTCGCCCTTTAGTCCTCCAAAATTTTCCATAAAACTCGAATCGAAGGCCGCTTTGTTCCACTGAGCCGAATGCTTGTAAATATGCTCGCGCAGTTGAAGCAGTTGGTCTTTATCCATCTGATAAGCCCCGCCCGCTACAACGACCTTCTCTGGGCCTAACTCGAAATACATTCCCGGATAGCTGTGGTCTTTTCTTCCCAAAGGCGATATCAGCCCAGAGAGATTTAACTTATAGGGCTCTTTTACTTTGGAAAATCGTATATCACGATTGATCCGTAAAATGCAGTCTTTGGCTTCAATTTCCTTTAAGGCTGCCTCCTCTTCCGCCATTTTGGCAATTAAATGCTCCACAAATCGCTTAAAGGGCTCTTTAACATTGAGCTCATACCGCTTTCGGTTCTCATCAAACCAGTCTTTGTTGTTGTTCGGAGCTAAGTCGATGAAGAATTGTTGAAAGTCTGGATTAAAGAAAGCCATGGGATATAAGTTTCAAACGAAAATACCATAATCAGGGTATTTCACCAGCCACAAAGCTTAGATAAGTTTGTCTTGATAGTCGATAAACCGTTCTTTCCATTCCTTTACTCCTTATCGATCTATTTGCCCGACCTCATCTCCCACTCGTAGGTCGGGCTTTTTTATTCCCAATTGAGTATTCAGTTTATCTTTGGCCCCACTAAAATCTACCAATGGACGATCTATTTAAAAAGATTCTTTCTCACAGCAAGGAGTATGGATTTGTATTCCAAAGCAGCGATATATACGACGGCCTTGGCGCTGTGTATGACTATGGTCAAAACGGCGTTGAACTTCGCAAAAACCTCAGAGAATATTGGTGGAAGGCCATGGTTCAGTTGAATGAAGAAATTGTAGGCCTAGATTCTGCCATCTTCATGCATCCAACCACATGGAAAGCATCGGGCCATACAGATGCCTTCAACGATCCGCTTATTGACAATAAAGATTCTAAAAAACGCTATAGAGCCGATGTTCTTATTGAAGATCAGATCGAAAAATACCGACTGAAAGCAGAAAAGGAAGTAGAAAAAGCCGCGAAACGATTTGGAGATTCCTTTGATGCCGATTTATACAGAAGCACCAATCCTAAGGTTTTAGAGAATCTACAAAAGGCAGAAAACCTCCGCAAGCGCTTTGCTCAGTCGGCAGAGGCCGAGGATTTGAAAGAAATGCAACAAATCATTCTCGATGAGGCCATTGTGTGTCCGGTAAGCGGTTCTAAAAACTGGACAGAGGTTCGTCAGTTTAATCTTATGTTCTCAACGGAGCTAGGTTCCGTAGCAGATGGCGCAATGAAACTCTATTTAAGACCCGAAACAGCTCAGGGTATTTTCGTGAACTTCTTGAATGTTCAGAAAACGGGCAGAATGAGGCTTCCCTTTGGAATTGCTCAAACAGGAAAGGCGTTTCGAAATGAAATTGTAGCCCGACAGTTCATTTTTCGAATGAGAGAATTCGAGCAGATGGAGATGCAATATTTTGTAAAGCCAGGAACCGAAATCGAATGGTATGAGCACTGGAAAGCCAAGCGTATTCAATGGCACCTTTCTCTGGGTCTGAGTTCTTCCTTCTATCGCTACCACGATCACGACAAACTTGCGCATTATGCCAACGCAGCAGCAGATATTGAGTTTGATTTTCCTTTCGGCTTTAAAGAGTTAGAGGGAATCCATTCCCGAACCGACTTCGATTTAAAAAGACATGAGGAATTCTCGGGAAAGAAAATGCAGTATTTTGATCCAGAATTGAATGAATCTTATGTACCCTTTGTTGTAGAAACAAGCGTTGGTTTAGACCGCCTCTTCCTATCTGTCTTAAGCAGATCTTACGACGAAGAAACACTAGAAGATGGTTCACAGCGCACCGTTTTACATCTTCCCGCGCCCTTAGCCCCAATAAAAGCAGCCATTTTACCCCTAGTGAAAAAAGATGGAATGCCGGAGTTGGCGAGAAAAATTCAGAAAGAACTCTCGATCCATTTCAATTTGCAATACGATGAAAAGGATGCTATCGGCAGAAGATACAGACGACAAGACGCCATTGGAACTCCTTTTTGTATAACCATAGATCCGCAATCGCTAGAAGATGGCACGATAACCATACGCGAAAGAGATTCTATGAAGCAAGATAGAGTAGATCTTAACTCTATAAAAGAAAGGCTTTTAAATGAGTGCTCCATGGAATCAATGTTACTAAAACTCTAATTGTTTTTTATTTCTCGGTTTCATTGTAAGCTTCTGTAAATTGTATACATTTGCCGCTTCAAATCAAGCAAGCAAAAAAATGAAAAAGTTCAATCTTTTCCTTATCGCAGCCTCTTTCGGTCTATTCGTAGCATGTAACAACGCCCCTGCAGAGGAGGTAATGGATGATGCAACTGAAATGACTGAAGAAGTTGTTGAAGAAGTAACTGAAACAGTTGAAGAAGTAGCTGACTCTACAATGGAGGCTATGGAAGAAGTAACCGAAGAGGTTACCGAGGCTGTTGAAGGTCACAGCGCTCACTAAGACGCTCACTTTTAAAAGTTAATATCCCGCCGAGGCGGGATTTTTTATTTAGTCAAAATTTGTAAGCCTTCAATAACAAAGGGATCGTCTTGTAAAAAGACAGGGTAAAATCCTTGGTCGCCAAAAAGATTGCGCGCCAATAAGGCTTTTAGTCTATTGCTAATTTCTTTCCTCGAACTATCTGTCCAAGCAGGATGAGGTGTTTCCGCCAATACATCCTTAGACATCTTGTCTACCAAAGAATCTACACTGTAATTCTGCTCAAACTCTTGGCTGTCTAAGACAGAAAACTGCTTTCTGTTTTTATCTACAAAACCAAACACCCATTGATCCATTAAGCCGGGGGGAAGTAAATGGTACACCCAAGGATTAGAAAACACCGAGTCTAAACGCACCAAGTGTTCAGGTGCAATTCCTCCCTCCTCTAAATTTCTAGCCTCTTCTTCCGTTCTCTTTTCCGTAGAGTCCATAGGCCTTTCATAAGCCTCTCGAATATAAGACTCATAGTCATTTGAGAAGGGTTTCTGAATACTTCTGCCATTTGGAGTGTAATATCTAAAGCTAGTCAAACGTACCCTAGAACCATCGATTAATTCTACCTCTCTTTGCACTAATCCTTTACCAAAGCTTCTTCTTCCCACTATACTTGCTCTTCGATGATCTTGGAGGGCTCCCGCTACAATTTCACTTGCCGAAGCAGAGCCTTCATTAATTAAAACCACCATTTCTCCGTTTTCAAACAGGCCCTTTTTGCTGGCTTTGTATTCTATCGCTTTTCCCGCCCTGTCTTTGGTAATCACAACAATTTTTCCTTTCTCAAGAAACTCATCTACAATTTCTTGGGCCGCAGACATCAATCCACCAGGATTGTCTCTTAAATCAAGAATGAGTTTTTTCATTCCCTCCTTCTTTAAAGTCTTCAAAGATTGGTGCACTTCTTTGCTGCTTTGCTCAGAGAAACGACTCAACTTAATATAACCTACCGAATCTTTAATCATAAAGCTAGCATTCACGCTAGGAAGAGGGATAAAATCTCTTTCTACCTCTAGCGTTTTGGTTACTCCGTCTAGTTGCGATCGTATTCCTAATTTTACAGTAGTACCTTCTGGACCCTTAATAACTCCTACCAAGTCTAGGCTATTGAGATTGGGCCCAAACATTAGGCTGTCGTTTACCTCATAGATTCGATCTCCCGCTAAAATGCCCCTCTTAAATGCAGGTCCGTTTTTTATCACGCGCACCACGGTCATGGTATCTCGATACATTTGAAATTCTATTCCAATTCCTTGAAAAGATCCCTGCATATCTTCTTGATTTGCTAGAACCTCTTCTGCGGAAACATAGGAACTATGGGGATCGAGCCTGTGGAGCATTTCGGTAATGGCCAACTCCATTATGCTGTCGGCGTTTACCTGATCTACATATTGGTCTTCAATTAATCTCAACAATTGGCGAACCTTAGCCTCCTCTGGAGATTGGAGTGAAAGGCTGCGAATAGAAACTCTATCCGCGCTCATATGTCCTATCCAGAGTCCTAGTGCAAGCACTAAACTTAGAACTATTGGAGTATAAATCGTCTTAATCCACCTCATAAATCCACCTTAACAATCTCTACACCCGCCTTTTCAAGAAAATCCAATCCGCTTCTGTCTTTATATTCTTCTATATAGATCAACCTCTTTATCCCGGCTTGATGAATGAGCTTGCTACAATCTTTACATGGAGAAAGAGTGAGGTAAAGGCTTGCTCCCTCGCAACTGTGATTTGAAGAAGCCACTTTTAAGATGGCATTGGCTTCTGCATGCAGCACGTACCACTTTGTGTAGCCCTCTTCATCTTCGCAATAATTTTCAAATCCAGTGGGTGTTCCATTGTAACCGTCCGAGATGATCATCCGACCCTTAACAATTAATGATCCCACTTTTCTTCTTTCACAATGCGAGAGCTTAGACCACTCAATAGCCATTCTCAAATACGCTCTGTCGTACTTCTCTTGTTTACTCATAAAACTTGTCTGCTTAAGGGAGGCGCAAGGTGTCTCCGCTCAGCGATCCATCCTCGAACTGAATTTGTAAAACGTAGGTTTTGTTTTTTTGGATGGATAGTATTCCACTCCAATCTTTCGAACCAAGGCCACTTATTCGCATGCACTCCTTCCCTTCCAGATTAAATAAACGCAAATCGCGGATGTTTCGTTCGCACTGAATGTGCCATCTATCTAAATTAAGATTGTAGCTTATTCTATAGTCTCGATTTAACTGGTTTTCTACCGCCGTTACCCATCCTCGGGTGAGCCAGATGTAGGCCTCTGCAAATTCTCTGGCCCAATACCACTCCGAATGTTGTCCATCGCTATGAATATACTCCCTCGTTCTATTGTCGGTGAATCCAGAACGAATGAGCATGGTGTCCATCCTAAATACATTGGTAGCCACGCTCCCAGAGCCTTCCGATGAGCCCGCTATAGAATAGGTGCGTGTATTTCCTGTAGTGCTGGAAGTGTGATTCTCAACGTAGCCGAAAATCTGTTGATTATACCAATAGGCGGGTGAAAAAAGTAAAGCTCCAGCAAAAGAATTCGGATACTTCGCTAGGGCCGCAACACTAATTAAAGCTCCTAGTGAACTGCCTCCAATAAAAATTTGGTCTTCTTGAACTCGATAATTCGTAGTCATAAAGTTCATAAGACTGTCGTGAACAAAGTCTATATAATCCCATCCTTCTCCACCACCTTGACTTCCAACCCAAGGTGAATATTCATCAATCCGCAAGCCACCTCCATTCTCTATCCCAACCACTATGGCGCCATAATCTCCCTGATTAAATAAATCATTTAAACTTTCGTCTACCTCCCATTCGCCCGAAAAGGACGTTTGACTATCAAAAAGATTTTGTCCGTCTTGAAGAATAAAAAGTGGGTAATCTTTCACCGAAGTATTGTAATCGGGTGGAAGATAAATCCACACATCTCGTTGTCTATTAAGTGGATGCATAGAAAATTGTGGAATAATGGAAACATTCGATGCCGCAGTGCTTCCTCCTCCACCTATGCCTTCCCAACCGAGAATTTGCACTCTTAAAGTATCGCCTTGAGAATACGTGGCATTTCTATTGGGAATGAAGGCACCCGAAGCACTCCCCTCCACCGTTGGCCAGCTACCACGGGTAAATTTGAACTGAAAACTACCGCTAGTCAAAATCTCTACGCGATAAACCAAATGGGTAGAATCGTAGAGGCATTCATGAGTGGCACTCATGGGGTTCCAGCTGTTAATGCTTCCAGCCAAATATATTTGCGATGCTGGAGGAGTGGTAGGAGGAATAGATGTGACCTCTATATACATCTGAGCTTCAGAACGAAAGCCCACAATGTTAAAAAACAATAGGCCTAAAAAAACAAATGCTTTCATGTAAGCAATATACATGAAAGCACTGCAATTGTACCCAGGACCGGGGTCGAACCGGTACAGGTCGCCCTACTGGTGTTTGAGACCAGCGCGTCTACCAATTCCGCCACCTGGGCGCTAATAAATAGCGAAGCGCAAAAGTAGCACCAAGTTGTTGAAATAAAAAGCTATTCAAATCAGATATTTTCACACTAGTTTTAAACAATATTTTCACTAGATTTGCAGCCCTTTTTCAGGCCTCAAGGTCAAGAGGAACAAAAGATTAAACAACACATTGGAACCAAAAGCTAAGATCTTTGCTGCCAGAGGCTCGATGGAGCTCGCCTCTAAGATTGCGTTGGCCTATGGTCAGGACCTTGGCAATGTGATTGTCACTGAGTTTGCAGATGGTGAATTTCAGCCTTCTTTTGAAGAGACGGTTCGAGGTGGGCGAGTGTTTCTCATTGGAAGTACTCATCAGCCGAACTCGAATCTTATGGAGTTGTTATTGATGTGTGATGCGGCTAAACGTGCTTCTGCCAAGCATATAACCGCTGTAATGCCGTACTTTGGTTGGGCAAGACAAGATAGAAAAGACAAAAGCCGAGTTCCGATAGGGGCTAAGCTTGTGGCCAATTTGTTGAAATCTGCGGGTGCAACACGCGTGATGACAATGGATTTACATGCCGATCAGATTCAGGGGTTTTTCGAAATGCCTGTAGATCATTTATACGTTAGCTCTCTCTTTGTTCCGCATATCAAGGCGAAGAATATAGAGAATTTGGTGATTGGTTCGCCTGATATAGGTGGATCAAAAAGAGCCAATAGCTATGCTAAAATGTTGCAATCGGAAATGGTAATCTGTTACAAACAGCGCAAACGTGCCAATGTAATTGATTCCATGACGGTTATAGGAGATGTACAAGGACGCAATGTGATTCTTGTAGACGATATGATTGATACTGCTGGAACTTTAACAAAAGCGGCAGATATGTTAATAGACCAAGGAGCTGCTAGTGTTAGTGCTTATTGTACCCACCCGCTACTCTCTGGAAATGCTTATGAAAGAATTGAAGCGTCGAAGCTAGATGAGTTGGTGGTATCAGACACTATTCCTCTGCGAATACAAAGCCCAAAAATCAAAGTGATTTCTGTGGCTGACCATTTTGCCAGAGTAATGTGGAAGGTTCATCACCATGAGTCCATCAGCTCGCACTTTATAATGTAGAACAGAAGGACAAATTCGATACCATGAAGTCGTTAGAAATCAAAGGCGCATTGCGCACTGAACTGGGAACAAAGCACGCAATCCATTTACGCAGAGAAGGACAAGTTCCTTGCGTAGTATACGGAGGCGAGGCACCCATCCATTTTTCAGCTGATACAGCAGCATTCCGTACGTTGGCTTATACGCCAGATGTATATGCGGTTACCATTAACTTGGGCTCCAAGTCTGTTAAAGCGGTTATGATGGACCTTCAGTTTCATCCCGTTACTGATGCTATTCTCCACGTAGATTTCATGGAGTTAGTAGATGGTAAAGCGGTACAAGTAGATATTCCTATTTCGCTTATGGGTGTTGCAAGGGGTGTTAGAAACGGAGGAAGAATGAAGCAAAACCTTCGCAAACTTTCCGTTAAAGCCCTTCCGATGAACCTTCCCGCAAATATTGAGATTAATATTTCAGACTTGAGAATTGGTCAAAGTATTAAAGTGGAAGATCTGAAGAAAACCGGCGATTTCGAATTCATCAACTCTGGTGGAGCTGTAATCGTAAGCATTGCAACCTCTCGTAAGGTTGTTGCAGATGAGGAAGAAGATGAGGATGCTCCCGAGGCAAGCTCTGAAGCTAACGAGGCTGCTGCTGAGGCTTAATTTTAACTATGAGGCGTTTCCTTATTACTGGACTGGGCAATCCTGGTTCGGAGTATTCTGAAACAAGACATAATATAGGATTCAAAGTGCTAGACTCTTTAGCTAAAGAGTCTGGCATTTCTTTTTCTAGCTCCCGATATGGCGATTTGGCTGAACTTTCTCTCAAAGGAAGAAAGCTCTTTCTCTTAAAGCCAAACACCTACATGAACTTAAGCGGAAAGGCCGTTCGGTTTCATTTAAATACATTAAAGCTTACTCCACAGGAGCTTCTTGTCGTTACCGATGAACTAGCCCTACCATATGGGAAACTGCGTTTAAAATCGAAAGGAAGCGATGGTGGCCACAATGGTCTCAAAAGCCTTATCGCTGAGCTTTCAACAAGCGACTTTCCTAGACTACGTTTTGGTATTTCTAACGAATTCCAAAAAGGAAGACAGGTAGATTACGTCTTAGGTCTGTGGGATGAGACTGAACTTAAAGATCTTCCCCAACATATTCAAAAGTGTTCTGATTGTATAAAGAGTTTTGCGCTGGAAGGAATATCCAATGCAATGAACACCTACAACTCTAAGTAATTAACTGTCTTTAAGCACTCGCGGAAAGCGGAAATAATCTGTGTCTCTATTAGGCGCATTCTTTAGCGCATCTTCTTTTGTGATGCGTATTTCGGCCTTGTCCTCTCTCAACTTATCTACCTCAGGATTCATATAAATCAAAGGCTCTACGCCTTTTAAGTCTAGTTCTGATATACGATCTACAAATCCCAGCATCTTATCTAAATCATTCATCATCTCATCCATCTCAGAATCTGAAAATTCTAATCGGGCTAAATGGGCTAATTTTTCTATTTGATCTCGTGTTAACTTCATTCCTTTATTTCGTAATAATCTAATTCGTTTGAAATCACATTCCTAGCTTCTTCTCTCAATTCCTTTATCGTTTTTCCAGCGGTTTCAATAACCGGATGAACGGTTACATTTAAGCGCCCCGGTCCGCCCTGGAACCAAGAGTAAGGAAAATGTTTTTTATTGTCTCCAAAGGTAATTGGAAGAATAGGAATGTTCTTTTCTAAGGCCAAACGGAAAGCCCCGTCCTTAAAATTTCCCAAGCGTACCGATGGATCTGGAACGCCTCCCTCTGGATAAATACATAAACTCAAGCCCTCATCTAGCTTTTGAGCCGCTATTTCAAAAGCACGAGACCTACTACGCACGGAACTTCTATCTACAAGAATATTGGTCCGTTTATAAAAAAAACCAAAAATGGGAAGTTGTGCAAGCTCCTTTTTACCGATAAATAAAAAGGTTCTCGGCACTAACAGCAAGGTGCATGGTATATCGAGCATACTGGTATGATTGGCTACGATTATAAGTTGTTCTGGTAAGTTTGGAACTGGTTTCTTGACCTTTAATGGTGTTCCAATTAGCAGTAAAACACCTTTTGCCCAGATGCGGGCAAACTTGAAAAACTGCGGATATTGCTTTTCACTTTTACTGTAGTAAAGAATGAAAGACGAAATAGCTAGAATTACACAGAATACGACTATGTAAAACCAAACCTTCCAAAGAAGTGAAAATGGGGCCGCAATCGCTTTCACTTCGCAAAAGTAGGTAAACCAAAGGGGTCCAACGTACCTTTGTGCTCTATAGAATTTGATTTATGTCGAGAATCCTTACTGGTATACAAAGCTCTGGAAAACCGCATCTGGGAAACATTTTAGGCGCAATTCTGCCTGCTTTAGATCTGGCCAGACATTCTGAAAACGACTGCTTCTATTTTATCGCAGATCTGCACTCTCTAACTACGGTGAAAGATGCGGCTCTTCTGAAAGAGAACACGCGCGCAGTGGCAGCAGCTTGGCTGGCTTGTGGGCTCGATACCTCTAGACATACTTTTTACAGACAAAGCGATCTTCCACAAGTAGCTGAGTTTACTTGGTATTTAAGCTGCTTCACTCCCTATCCAATGCTCGCGAATGCGCATTCGTTTAAAGATAAAAGCGATCGGTTGAAGGATGTTAATGCTGGCTTGTTTGTTTATCCTGTACTCATGGCAGCCGATATTCTTATGTACGATGCACAATTCGTTCCTGTTGGAAAAGATCAGAAGCAACACCTAGAAATTACCCGAGATATTGCTAATGCAGTGAATAAGTATCATACATCTGAACTACTAGTGGTTCCAGAAGCCAGCATTCGTGAAGATGTTATGACTGTTATTGGTACAGATGGACAAAAGATGAGTAAGAGCTACGGAAATATTATTGATGTTTTCGCGACTGAAAAGACACTAAAGAAACAAATTGGGACGATTATTACTGATTCTATTCCACTTGAAGAACCAAAGGAGCCTGAGTCTTGCAATGTTTTCAATCTCTATAAACTATTGGCCTCACCTGAAGCGGTTGAGGAAATGGCGAACCTTTATAGACGTGGCGGTTACGGCTATGGACATGCTAAAAGTGCACTGCTTGGGGTAATCTTGGATCGCTTTGCGGAGGAGCGTAAACGGTACGAGTTCTTTATGCAAAACCCAGAAGTACTTGAAGAAAGACTTAAAGAAGGTGCAGAAAAAGCAGCTGAAACGGCCAATGTCGTACTATCGAGATTGAGATCTGCTCTGGGTTATTCCTGATTTCTTTGCCTGGCGGGGCGCATCATATAAAAATGCGCAATCTCGTCTTCCCAGAATTTTTCAGATATAATTTCGAATCCAAAACTTTGATAAAAAGGAACCAGATAATACTGAGCCATTATTTTAATTTCAACATTGCCAAATGCAGTTTGACAAGAACTTAAAGTGTGCTGCATTAAACCTCTCCCTAAATTTTTACCTCGATTTTCTTTAGAAATCAGCACTCGGCCAATGGATAATTGGGGATACAATTCTTTGGGTGGAAGGATTCGCGCATAGGCAATTAGCTTTTGATCGCTAAATCCAAGAATGTGAATAGAGTGGGCGTCATGATTATCTAAGTCCTGATAAACACAATTCTGTTCTACAACAAAAACCTCTTGACGAAGTCGAAGAATAGCATAGAGCTCTTCCACTCCCAAGTCATATCCCCTTTTCTCTACAATCTTCATTTGGTGAAAATAAAAAACGCCCTTGATAAAAGGCGCATTTTTACTTGTTGTCTTTTTTAGAATGAAAATCCAATAGTGACATTCATATTATTTAGTGAGGAAATCTCATTTCCAGCAGCGTCAAGCGGGCCATATCCATCTCTAAACAAAGGATTCAAATCGTACTGAGCAGTGATTTTAAAACTGTTAAACCCTATCTGACCCATTAGACCATAGCGCAAGGAATTGGTGTATAAATTACCGCTTGTCTCTTGGGAAACATCATCATTAAAGGAGTCTATATACTCTATTTCACTTTTGGAACCGAGTCTAATTCCCCCATAACCTCCTACACCCAGTGTGAAGCCATTGTCCATTCCTTTATCACTTAAATCAAGTTGAAACATTAGAGGAACATTTAAATAGCACATGCTCCATTCTGAGTCTTGAATATTCAGGCTCGGATCGTTAATGAATGCTACACGTTGATCGCCACCATTATCCACCTTACTCAGGTAATTGTTCCCCCTTAGTTTCCAATCGTGCCAAGAAAATCCAAATCCGTATTTCACATAAAGCTTGTTCCCTGGTGCGCCTAGTCTAGTTTTCCAGTTGAAACCCAAATCCCACACATTAGATGAATAATAATCTAGTTCGCCATTGTCTGCCAAGGTGTTTCCATCCTGATCGATAAGAAAATTCCATCCACCGTGAAAGTCGAGTACAAAATTGGTGGTATTGTCGTTTTTCTTCTTTTTATCCCAATCAAACTCATCCTCCCAATCGAATTCTAAATCTTCAATCTCATCTGAGTCTGAGTCAAATTCGAACCAATCTGAGCCCTCGTCTCCTTCAATATTTGCTGGAGACTCCATGGCGCTTCCCTCTTCATAGGACTTTGCTTCTGCCAACCACTGTTCTTCGAATGTTTCACCCGACTTATTAGTGGTTGTTTTGTTCTTATTGGTTACGGCCTCGCTGTAATTTTTTCCAGCAACTTCAATTTCTGCCTCTAGCTCTTCTAATCTTTTTTCGGTTTGTTCAACAATCTTATCTCTTTGTTTTTGAGCTTCATCTTGCGAAATTTTACCTTCTTTGAACTGTTTATTTACCGCGCTCATCTTTGTGTTTTGCTCAGAGATTACCTTCTGTATTTCGCGGGTTTTCATTTGAATCTCTTGAAGCATGGTTGCCAAGTCTTCACCATTCGGCACCATTTCTACTCTTGTTCCATTCATGTCTACCACTACGGTGTCTTTCTGACCGGCTAGGGAAAGACTGGCAGCAATAGAGATTGCTGCAATAACAACTGTTTTTTTCATTTTTTTTACTGTTTTGGTTGGATTGATTTTGCCGAAAATAGACCCTTCGGTATGGCTGTGGTAATAGAATTCCACTTTGCTTTTAGTTCTTCTATGCTCCCTTTTGGAGCTGGGGGTGCCTGCATGCTCTCGCCTTCAAAAACCTGGTTCATAGATCGAGCTGCATAAATCTTTAATTCCTCTCCATAAGTAGTGGGGGTTTCAAGTTTTGCAATTAAGTCTTCGGCCTTTCCTATTTCAATGGTGAAATACCCTGATTTCTCAATATTCAAATCTTCTTTAGAAAGAGTGGCTTCTGCAAAAGCACGTATATCCTCGGCTTCGTCTTCTCTTTCAAAATCAGACAGCACCCTTTTCTCTACCCTCTTAGTCTTAGAAACTTGGGCTAATGTGCTTTCAGCATTTTGAATATCCAGCGATTTACTCTCTTTTTGACCTATTTCTATGCGAGGATTTAGGTCGGTATTATTCGGTTCTTCATATGAAATAGGTACTTCTGTATTCTCTTCCTCAATGGGCAAATCCAAGGATTGATTTGTGCCTGTGGGATAAAACCGAAATAATCCGATTCCGATCAAAAAAACAGCTGCAACAGCCCGGCGCGCCATTGGATAATACGCTATCTTATGTTCTGGTTCTAATTCTCCCTCTATTTTTTCCCATAGAGAAGGAGAAACGGGGGTTGTATGATGGGCTACTTTTTCTTGTAGCTCCACATCAAATAGATGTTGCTCTTTCATTCTTCACTATATAATTTCTTTCTGTAATCTGTTTTTGCAAAAGTTGCCTTGCCTTAACAAGCTGACTTCTTGATGTATACTCTTCTATTCTCAATAATTCTGAGACTTCTTGGTGATTAAAGCCTTCTATTGCAACCATTGTAAATACTGTTCTATATCCTAGAGGAAGCCGTTCAATCATTTTCTGTATTTCCTCTACCGCCCATGGATCTTCCTGGTTATGAGAGCTGTGATTCTCATATAGGCTATGGTTGTCATCTAACTCTAAAAAAATACTGCGCTTGATTCTAAGATGATTTAATGATTCGTTGATACATATTCTTCGCATCCAGGCCTCCAAAGGAACCTCTGGTTCTAAACCTCCAATCGACTTGAACACCTTCAAAAAAACCGTAGACAACACTTCTTCTGCCTCCTCTCTCTTAGCTATAATGCGCATGCAAACAGACATCAATAAAGGCGAGTACTTGGTAAAAAGCTGATGCTGCGCCTTTCGGTCACCTTTTTTGCATCGCTCTACGATGTCTTCTTCTTTGCTATATAATTTGAATAACTTCATTCGGACTGCTGTAAATCTTTATATACACCTTTTGACCCACTTTCGCTGCCTAGGCTTTCAAATTTATTTCTAAATAACTGATAATCAGAAATAAAAATTTGTGGTTTTTCCACAGCATTAAAAGGTAAAGCGCAAACTCTATGTTTATGATACCTTTAAAATACTCAGTAAGGCCTTACCTTGCAGTCACATAGAATAAATATGAGCGGAAAGCGAAAAATCCCTAGAGGGAAAAAAATATCTGAAAAACTAAAACATCAAATTTTATCCGTGCTCGGAGAAAGCGGGAAAAACGCGCTTAATTACAAACAAGTTTCATCAAAATTAAATTTAGAGTCGGCAAACGAAAGACAGAACGTTCTTCAAGGTTTGAATTCTTTGGCGGCGGAGGGCGTTGTAATAATGGAGTTGCCCGGGAAGTTTCGTCTACACACTCTAGGCAATGCATTGACTGGACGGGTAGATATGACTTCCTCAGGCGCTGCCTATGTGGTTGTTGAGGGCCAAGAATCGGATGTATTCATCCCTCCAAAAAGACTTAGGCACGCATTAAATGGAGATACGGTAAGTATCCGAATTTATGCTCGTAAAAAACACCAAAAGCCAGAGGGGGAGGTAATTGAGATTTTAGAAAGAAAACGCACTGAGTTTGTCGGTGTTTTAGAGGTCAGTGGACACTTTGGTTTTCTCGTTCCTGACAACCGAAAAATGTTGGTTGATATTTATATTCCTCAAGAACGTTTTAATGGGGCCAAGCATGGTGAAAAATGCATTGCTCGAATGACAGAGTGGCCCGAAAGAGCTTCCAGTCCTTTTGGAGAAATAATAAAGGTGTTGGGAGATCCTAAAGATCACAATGTGGTTATTCACTCCATTTTGGCAGATTTTGGTCTGCCTTATGATTTTGAGGAAGAGGTAAACAAAGAAGCCGATGCCATTCCAACCAATATTTCACAAGAAGAAATTCAAAAAAGACGTGATTTTAGATCGATTACTACGCTCACTATTGATCCTGCCGACGCGAAAGATTTCGACGATGCTCTTTCCATTCAAAAGCTTGAAAACGGTCTTTGGGAAGTAGGGGTTCATATTGCCGATGTAACTCATTATGTTCTTCCAAATACAGCTCTAGAAAATGAAGCCTTCAATCGGGCAACCTCGGTTTATTTAGTGGACAGGGTTGTACCTATGCTGCCTGAGGCGTTAAGTAATGGACTTTGCTCCCTTCGCCCTCATGAAGATAAATGCTGTTTTTCTGCTGTTTTTCAGTTGGATGAAAAGGGTACTATACACCATAAATGGTTTGGAAGAACGGTTATTCACTCTGATCATCGATTCGCTTATGAAGAGGCACAAGCGATTATTGAAGGAGGTGATGGGCCGTTAAAAGAAGAAATTCTCGTGCTCGACTCGATTGCTAAAAAACTTCGCGAAGAACGCTTTACAAAGGGTGCGCTCTTGTTCGATAAAGAAGAGGTTAAATTTTACTTAGACGACAAAGGAAGTCCTACCGGTATCTTTTTCAAACTGAGTAAAGATGCCAATCATTTGATCGAAGAGTTTATGCTCTTGGCTAATAAAGAGGTTGCCCGTTTTATTGGAGAAGGAGAGGACGGTAAACCGAGCGGACAGACTTTTATTTATAGGGTACATGATGAACCCGATCCTGAAAAAATACGTAACCTAAGCACAATGGCTAAAGCTTTGGGCTATCAAATAAAGCCACAAAGCCGAAAAAGCTTAACGCAAAGCATGAATGTTATGCTGCATGATGTTAAAGGAAAGGGAGAGGCTAACCTGCTCGAAACTTTGGCCATACGCTCTATGTCTAAAGCTGAATACAGCACCCAAAACATAGGACATTACGGATTATCTTTCCCTTATTACTCGCACTTTACCTCCCCCATTCGTAGGTATCCAGACATGATGGTTCATCGTCTTTTACAACACTATTTAGACAAGGGAAAATCTCCCTCTCCATTTGAATGGGAAGAAAAATGCAAACACTCCTCTGGAATGGAAAGATTGGCTGCTGAGGCTGAAAGAGCCAGCATAAAGTATATGCAGGTGAAGTTTATGGAATCGCACTTAAACGAAGAGTTTGACGGAGTTATCTCTGGAGTAACCGAAAGGGGTGTTTATGTGGAAATCATTGAAAATAAATGCGAAGGAATGATACGAATTCGCGATTTTCGTGACGACTATTATGTTTACGATGAAGCTAATTTTTCTATTGTGGGAGAATCTCGTGAAAAAAGATACCGCCTTGGCGATCCTATTCGAATTCGAGTAAAGCGAGTAGACATAGAAAAGAAACAAATGGATTTTAGTCCAATAGAACAATAAGCTCTCACTACTTTCTTTAAATTCACTGAATAATAAGCTCTCTTATGAAAAGATTTTTATTTCTCAGCCTGTTTATCCTTCCTTTTCTATCTATGGCTCAGGTAGAATTTAGTACCAAATCTACTTGGGAAGAGATAAGAAATAATGCAGCAAATACTGGTAAGTTCATCTTTATAGATGCCTATACAGATTGGTGTGGTTGGTGTAAGGTAATGGATAAGAACACCTTCAGTCAGCCTACTGTTGCCGAAATGATGAATGATAATTTTGTCAACTATAAAATAGAAATGGAAAAAGAGGAGTTGGGAAAAATGCTTGCAATGAAATATGGCATACGCAGCTTTCCTTCCTTTATTATCCTCAATAAAAAAGGAGAGCTACATGCCATTTTGGGTGGATATTCTCCCCCAGAAGAGTGGATGAAGTCTTTAGAAGAAACCCTGAATAAAGAAACTCCAGAGCGCCTAGCTATATCTAATACACTGGAGGTGAAGTGGCCTAGTTTATACTCAAACTACTTCGGCTACAAAATTGAAAAGCGTTCGGCTCCTAGCGCCAGTGAATTGGATGCTTATTTCTATGAAAATCAAAGTCTAGACGAAGTATATTTCAGAATGACCATGACTTTTATGAGTAGCCTTCCATCCAAAACAGGCAATGATTTACTTAGTCGAGGAGAAGAGATGACAAAACTCTTTGGAAGGGATCTAGCGGAGGAATGGAAGAAAAATTGGTTAACAAGAAACCTCAGCGCCTCGAAGATTAAAGGAATGAGTCTGGATGAGCTCAATGCAGAACTACAGTCTTATGAAGAATACTATCCCGAGGATACTCAAACAAGAATTTACACTACTCTAAACTTCCAATTAATAAAAGAAGATTATCCCGCAGCCGTTGAATGGGTTAATGAGCACGAACCAGTCTTAGGTAATGGTACCTTAAATCGAGTAAGTTGGAACTTATATGAAAAAAGTGATGATCAATTGCTTCTTCAAACCGCCAATAGATGGATGAAGAAGGTGGTTGACTCTGAGCCAACTTATTCCTATCTAGATACTCAAGCTGCTCTTCTTTATAAAACAAACGACAATACAAAAGCTGCTGAAGTTGCAAAACAGGCTATTCGAGTTGGCAAAGAGGCTGGTGAAAATGTTGCTGAAACAGAAGCGCTATTGGAAAAAATACAATCCGCTCAATAAGAACCTCAATCTTTGGCCTGTGGCCAAAGATTGTTCTTCTCATTTATATCTGCCATAAATCCTTCTTTATCAATGCGAATACTCTCAATTTCGCCCAAACTAGCTTCAATCTCGAAGGTGTAGTCTGATTGTGTCCAAGGCCAAGTTGGAAGTGTTGTTTCTTCCGTTTGTTTTGCCTTAGTTGTAAGGTCTACAGGAATATAATAACGCTCTGTTTTCCCAGATCTGAGTACCACTTCTAAAGAAAGAGGCATTGGAAAACTTCCCCCATTCTTTAAAGATATAGACAGCTTTCCTTCTTGCGTTTCATTTACACCCACAATTTCATAGTCAATTTTTTGCGTTGTACCGATCCACAGATCATGAAACCAATGCAACTGCATGCCTGAGTTTCGCTCTAAAATAAAAAGGAGATCGTCTGGACTGGGATGTTTAAACTTCCATACATTGAAATATTGTTTTATAGATCTACGGAAGACCTCTTCTCCTACAATATACTCTAATTGAGTTAAATACAATGAACCCATTGAGTAAGAAGAAACCCCGTAAGCTCTATTTCTCATATAATGATCTGCTGGGGTACTAAGAGGTTCTTGCCAACCCTTTTCAACCAAATATCTGTACGCTCTTAGAGAAGAAAAATGCGGGTTCTGCTGATTTTCTTCAAATAAAGCGTTCATTACTTCTTCCTCAGCAAAAGTTGTAAAGCCTTCATCCATCCAAGGATATTGCTGTTCGTCGGTAGCTATAATTCCATAAAACCAATTATGTGCGGCCTCGTGTACTACTAATCCAACCATACCTTTTATGTCTTTTGCCTCAGATCTTCCTAAAATCATGGTACACATTGGATACTCCATTCCTCCATCTCCTCCCTGAATAACAGAAAATTGAGGGTAAGGATACTGTCCAAACCTATTTTTCATCTCTGTAAAAAACCCATGGGTATAGCCTTCCAATAAATCCCAGGCATCCTTGTCTGTGTCTTTCTTTCTCACAAAATAGACGGGTGTTCCTTCATTGTTTAATGTCTTCTTCACCAAAAAATCACGATCAGCCGCCCAGGCAAAGTCATGAACATCCTCCGCCTTAAAATGCCAGGTTTGTCTCTTCTCCTTCCCATTTTTGGCTTCACTGCAATAAGAAAAAGCAACTTTTTTATCTAATTCACAGGCATTTACTATTTCTCCTGTACCGGCTAAGACAAATTTAGAATCTATCTCAATTTTAACATCAAAACTTCCAAAAACACCAAAAAATTCCCTGTTTACATATTGCTGCGTATGCCAACCTCTAGGACTGTATTCTGCTATTTTAGGGTACCACTGAGTCATTGTATATTCTACGCCCTCTGAATTATTTCTTCCACTTCTACGAATCTGTTTAGGAACCTGTGCATCAAATTGGGTCTCCAAAAGAACCTCTTCACCAGGTAGTATAGCACGGTTAAGGTCCATTCTCAAGAGAGATCCATCCACGCTAAAAGATTGTGATTCACCATTAATACGTAAATCATTTATTTTCTGAAATCCTATTTCCGACTCACTCATATCCTTTATTCGCTTTGCGATTCTTCCATCTGGATCGGGCAATTGATCGCATCTCTGATCCATCCTACTTCCAGGCTTAAAGCTGTTGAAATAGAGGTGGATATACATTCTTCTTAAGGTATCTGGACTATTGTTCACATATCGAATACTCTGTTTACCTGTAATTTGATGCTTGGTATGATCGAGACTTAACTCCATGGTATAATGCGCTTCTTGCTGCCAATAGGAAGAATGTTGTGCAGAAAGTGCGCAGCAAAAAACCAAGGAGAATGCTAGCAAAGTCTTTTGTATACTATTCATTTGTGCTTTAAATAAAATCTATTAATCTGCCTTTTTCTAGTAGTCTTGGTCCTTTTTCTGTCTTTTGAAGAAGGATACATTCATTTTCCGAATCGTGTTCTAAGAAAAGAATATACTCTTCATCGGTTGCCAGATTCAGAATACGGGCCTTTTCATCGAGAGTTAAAAGAGGTCGCGTATCATATCCCATTACAAACGGGAGCGGAATATGACCGGAAGAAGGCAATAAATCGGCCATAAAGAGAATCTTTTTCCCGTTGTATTCAATAAGTGGAAGCATTTGAGCATCGGTATGCCCATTCACTAATTCGAATGAAAAACCAAGGGTTGTGCTATTTCTACCTTCTACTAATGGGTCTACAAACTTCAATTGACCACTTTCCTGAATAGGAAGAATATTCTCTGCCAAAAAAGAAGCCTTTTCTCTAGCGTTTGGTTCAGTGGCCCATTTCCAATGGCGCTCGTTCGACCAAAAAGTAGCATTTTCAAAAGCTGGTCTTAGTTTGCCTTCTCCCTTTCTTTCAATAGCTCCTCCGCAATGATCGAAATGTAAATGAGTTAAAAACACATCGGTAATATCTGAGCGGTGATAACCCAAAGCACGGAGATTTCCATCCAAACTATCATTGCCATGTAAATAATAGTGACTCAAAAATTTCTCATCTTGCTTATTTCCTATTCCGGTATCAATTAAAATGAGCTTATTTCCATCTTCAATCAGAAGACTTCTCATTGCCCAAGTACATAAATTTCGCTCATCCGCAGGGTTGGTACGCTGCCAAAGGCTTTTTGGAACAACTCCAAACATTGCCCCTCCATCTAGTTTAAAATATCCAGTATTAAGACTAAACAACTTCATACGTTTGTATCTTTATTTCAGTTTTTAAAACTATGCTAAAAGTAAGCCTTCCGTATATTTTAATTCTTGCACTTGCTTTTAGCTCCTGTAAGCAAAAAGATAGCGTTTTCATTGAAAATAAAGCAAGAAACGAGATGGATTCTGTTTCTTTTGTTATCAATACCGTAGACAAATCTGTTGGACGATGCGATACAGAAGGTACAGATGCGTGTGCAGAAGTGTATTTGCAGCTGCTGAAACTAAATCCACAGAAGCCAAATGGTACACTAGATAGCATTCAAAAGTCTATTGATAAAGAGTTCCTAAACCTATCCAATACAGATACAGCCGAAATTCGCACACCTCATCAATTGATTTATGGTTTTTTAGATGAGTTCAGCCAGATCATTACTGAACTTCCAGACTATGTAACTCGTTGGGAAATGGAAAGATCTGCGGACGTTAACTACAACAAGTTTGGCATTTTAGGAATTAGTCTTTTCGATTATAGCTATACAGGTGGTGCCCATGGAAATAGCTTTATCCAATTTTTGAACTATGATTTAATCTCAGGTAAAGAATTGGGTTTAAAGGAATTTATTTTGGACTCGGATGGAAGTGCTTTTACTCAATTTTCAGAAAATCAGTTTCGCAAAAGTCAAAACATCA
Source organism: Cryomorphaceae bacterium (assembly GCA_017858515.1). Lineage (GTDB taxonomy): Bacteria > Bacteroidota > Bacteroidia > Flavobacteriales > Schleiferiaceae > RFXV01. Next base: position 38,927 of record JAFMBM010000005.1, read on the forward strand.
AACCAGAAACCGCTTGGTCTGAAGCAGATTTTTGGTTTGAAGAAGGATTTTATCTCCCCGAAAACTTCAAAATATCCGACCAAGGCTTGCATTTTATTTATAACTCCTATGAAATTGCTCCCTACGCTATTGGTCAAATTGAATTACTTATCGGATGGAAAGAATTAGAACCTTTTCTACAAAGTGAATGGAAATCTTTGTTCTCTAAAGCTGAATTACCCGCTTCTTAACTTCTTCGCTTTTGAATTCAATTAAGAACTACATTCCTAAAATATTCTTCTCTCCTTATCCCTCTGTTAAAAAGGGTGTAGAGCAACTAAGACAAGCAGCAACAGTTGGAATTTTAGTTGCGCTCATTCTATTTTTTGTTGGACCCTTTGGTCTTAACACCCTTCAGCCTGATGCTCTAAAAGCAGCTATTTGCGTAACCTTTGGGGGCATCACCATTGCCACAGTTTTAGCCACTCATTACATCGCAATTCTCTCTTTCCCTTCCTTTTTTAAATCAGAGAACTGGAATGTAGGTAAGAATATAGGTATGACCCTCATTCACTTCTTTATGGTTGGAAGTGCCAATTTCATCTTTGTCTGGAGCAAAGGTTGGTCTGAAATGAAGTTGGATTTGTTTCTTTTAATGCAACTTTCAACTTTAGCTGTGGGCGCTCTTCCAGTGGGAATATTGACTATTATAAGACACAATCGATTATTGCGTAATTCTTTACGTGATGCACAGAAGTTAGACGACCTACGTTCAAAACACAAAAGAGAAAAACAAACAGATACAATAGTTCTAAGTGGAAGCAATAGAGATGAAGAGTTGCACACCAGCTTAGATGAATTGCTTTTTGTACGAGCCGAAGGAAACTACGTAGAAATCTATACTTCTTTAAATAGCAATAGAGCTCATTTACTTCGAAGTACGCTGAGCTCTATAGAAGATACACTTCAGTTCTACCCTCAACTAATTCGAAGTCATCGCAGTTATATTGTTAACATCGAAAAAGTAGAAGGCATACAAGGTAACGCACAAGGCTTACGTCTTGTCTTGGGCCCAGACGATTTAAAAATTCCTGTCAGTAGAACCTATCTACAAACGGTTCAATCCTATCTTAAAAATTCTGATCTATCTTCTTAACTCTATTTTCATGTCTTCCTCCTTCAAAAGAGGTTGAAATGAAACGAGAAACACATTTCAAGGCAAGTTCTTCAGAAATAAAGCGAGCAGGAAGAGCCAAAACATTGGCGTTATTATGTAAGCGGGCCAGTTCTGCCAATTCCTCATTCCAACAAAGAGCAGAGCGTATACCTTTATGTTTGTTCACTGTCATGTTTATACCATTCCCACTTCCACAAATAACAATTCCTATTTCACTCCTACCGCTCTTCACATCCTCTGCTACAGGATGACCAAAATCTGGATAATCTACACTAGATGAATCATTTGTACCGTGATTCGTAAGTTTATGTCCTTGACTTTCAAGTAAAAGTATTATGGTATTTTTCAATTCTACCCCTGCGTGGTCGTTTCCAATGGAAATGTTCATAGTCCTATCATTTAATGCAAAGATGCAACCTTGTTAATAAATGTGAATAAGCTATCCAATCAACTCATAATCAAATAGGAGTTTCTAGACCTTCTATTAACAATAAACCGTTTGAAGTGTTGATAGAGTGTGATAAGAAGAGTGAAAAGAATTGGAATATTATTCGCCTTGCAATAAAATTGAATAATATGGATACACAACTTTTGATTAGGTTTAAACGTCTTATCAACAGAATTACGTCGAGTAATGAATAACGTTGTCTTTAAATAATTCAAACATTGATCTTATCAACATCCTTTTTCAACTTGTCAATTCTACAAGTATATCTTTGCTTAAGAAGCTTTTAAAAGCTCAGCCTAGGTTAGTAAATTGTTAATATATAAACATTCCGTTAACATCAAAGCTATTTTGAAACAAAGTATTCACACTGTGAACAAGACAATAATAAGAACATATCCTTTTTTAATTAAAAGAATAAAGAATACTATATTAATTATAGCTTCCCTTTTCTTCTGCCTTTCATTGAACGCCCAAGATTCTTCTAAGTTTGTTACCTATTACTACGAGAACGGAGTTAAGAGCTCAGAGGGATTCTTGCGAGACGGACAGCCAGATGGCTATTGGAAAAGTTTTTATTTAAATGGATTACTTAAGACAGAGGGGAACAGAAAGGAATTTAAGCTAGATGGAACCTGGAAATTCTATTCTGAGTTTGGAGATTTAGCTCTTTCTATAGATTATATTGAAGGAGTGAAGGAAGGCCATCGGAAGACTTACCTGGATAACATAGTGCAAAAGGATGAGCTGTTCTCGAATGATAAAAGGGAAGGTTTAACTGTCTTGTATGATGAAAAGGGTAGACGAATGGAGGAAATTCCATTCGTTCAAGATTTGCAACAAGGTCAAGGTTTTGGTTTCGATAGTCTCGGCTTAATTATTAATTTAAATATTTATAAATCAGGTGTTTTAGTAAAGAAACAACCTATTAATCGCACCAATAGATTGGGATTGAAGGTTGGAACTTGGATTGATTTTTACGACAATAGAAATACTCGAATAGAGGGAACTTATAGGAACGATTTAAAGCATGGTTATTTTAAATACTACACCAAGGGTGGAAGTTTAATTCGCACTGAACATTGGATAGATGGTGTTCTACAGGAACCAAGTATTGAAACCGCAAAAATTGATATTCGTAAAGAAATCAGTCCTGAAACAGGTCAGCTTGTATTCAAAGGATCTTATGTAAATGGAAAGGAAAATGGGGTTCATAGGTTTTACGAAGATGAAGGGAATATTATCTCATCTAAAGTTTATACTTCTGGTATCTTAATGGAGGAAGGCGGTACAGTAGATGAATTGGGGCGTAAACAGGGGCGCTGGAAGGCTTTTTATGCAGATGGTACACTTAGACATGAAGGAGCCTATAAAGACGGCTTACGCACCGGCCCTTGGATTTATTATTTCAACGATCAATCTATAGAACAGAAAGGATCTTATGTGGAAGATGAACCGAACGGAGAATGGGTTTGGTTTTATCCGAATGGAGATATTTGGCGCGAAGAATCATATTTAAACGGACTAGAAGATGGATTGTCTATTGAGTATGATACTGAGGGTATTGTATTAGCTAAGGGTGAATTTATAGATGGATTTAGAGAAGGAGAGTGGGTCTTTATATCCGGCGATCATCGCGAAGAAGGTACTTTTTTTGAAGGTGAGAGAATAGGTGTATGGAAGCATTATTATTTAAAGCCTGAAGAGAGTTTACGCTTTGAAGGTGAATACGATAATGGAAGAGAAAATGGAAAACATATAGTCTATTATCCAAATGGAGGCGTAAAAATTAGAGGAAATTACAATAGCGGAATAAAAACAGGTATTTGGGAGCTCTTCAAGGAAGACTCAACCAGATATCTAACTATTGAATATGATTCAGAAGGGCAAGAGATTAAATACAATGGAGTTAAGATTCAATATGGCAGAAGATTTAGAGAGTAATCCTTGGATAACAAAGAGTGAAACCGTTGCATACGAAAACCCATGGATTCGTTTAGAACACCATGAGGTAATTACCCCAGGTGGAAGCGATGGAATTTATGGAGTAGTTCGATTTAAAAATTTGGCTATTGGAATTATTCCATTGGATGAGAACTACAATACTTGGATTGTAGGGCAGTTTCGATACCCACACAATAAGTACTCATGGGAAATGCCAGAAGGAGGTGGAGCGCTAATAGCTGATCCGATTGAATCTGCCAAAAGAGAACTTTTAGAAGAATGTGGTTTAAAAGCAAAAAATTGGAAGTTGATTCAGAAAATGGATCTCTCCAATTCTGTATGTGATGAAGAGGCTTTAATTTATGTTGCAACAGAATTAACAGAGCATAAAGCCTTACCTGAAGATACCGAACAATTGGTCATCAAGAAAATTGCATTTAGTGAAATGTTCACAATGGTTCTGAACGATGAAATTCGTGATGGTATGACTGTAGCGGCAGTATTTAAGGTCAAGTATATGATTGACCAAGGTTTACTTTAACTACAGATCGAACTTTATACCTTGAGCAAGGGGAAGGCTTGTCCCGTAATTGAGAGTATTGGTTTGTCTTCGCATATAAGCTTTCCAAGAATCAGAGCCTGACTCTCTTCCACCTCCTGTTTCCTTTTCTCCACCAAATGCACCGCCAATTTCAGCACCAGAGGTACCAATGTTTACGTTCGCAATTCCACAATCAGATCCAGAAGCCGAAATAAAGCGATGGGCAAAAGACATATTACTCGTCATTAGGGCTGAGCTCAATCCTTGAGGTACTCCATTTTGAAGAGCAATGGCTTCCTCTTCCGTAGAGTACTTCATTAAGTAAAGGATGGGTGCAAAAGTTTCGGTTTGAACTACTTCTGCTTCGTTATTCACTTCCGCTATGCAAGGCTTCACATAACAGCCACTCTCATAACCATCGCCCTTACAAACACCACCAGGTACTATTATTTTACCTCCTTGTGCTTCAATTCTATCAAGAGCATTCAAATAAATCTGAACGGCATCACGATCAATTAATGGGCCTACGTGATTGGTTTCATCTAACGGATTGCCAATCCTGATCTGACTGTAAGCACCCTTTAGAATCTCTTTCATTTTATCATAAAGGCTTTCGTGAACAATCAGCCTTCGTGTACTTGTACATCTTTGACCTGCCGTTCCAACTGCTCCAAAAACTGCTGCAATAGTGGTCATCTTTAAATCCGCATCTGCCGCAACAATCATGGCGTTATTTCCACCCAATTCAAGAATAGACTTTCCTAGTCTTGAAGCAACGGCAGCACCCACAATTTTGCCCATTCTAACGGATCCCGTAGCAGAAATAAGAGGTATTCTGGAATCTGAAGTCATCCATTCTCCTACTTTGTAGTCGCCAGTAATGATTCCGCTTATGGCTGGAGAAACACCCTTACTGGCTAATACTTCTTGAATTATGTTCTGACAAGCAATGGCACACAGGGGTACCTTCTCAGAAGGTTTCCAAACACAAACATCTCCGCAAACCCAAGCAAGAGCTGCATTCCAAGCCCAAACAGCAACAGGAAAATTAAAGGCGCTAATCACACCCACTATTCCGAGCGGATGCCATTGTTCCATCATATGATGGTTTGGACGTTCAGACTTCATGGTTAACCCATATAATTGTCTAGATAAACCAACTGCAAAGTCGCAGATATCTATCATTTCTTGCACTTCGCCTAAACCTTCTTGAAGCGATTTACCCATTTCGTAAGAGACAAGTCTTCCTAGGTCATGTTTCTTCGCTCTCAGGCTTTCTCCGAATAATCGTACGATTTCACCTCTTTCGGGCGCGGGTACATTTTTCCATTCGCTAAATGCCGAGGCGGCTGATTGTATAACTTTTTCATATCCTTCCTTCGAAGTGATGGAAACAGATCCTATAACACGACTGTCTACGGGAGAAGAAGAAACGATATTGGATGTTTCTTCCTTCAACCATATTCCGTTGCTACTGCCGCTATTGAATTCCTTAATTCCTAGATTACGTAGAACGTCATCCATACTTGATGCCTTCATAAAAGTGGACTTAGATTTGGCACAAAGGTAATAGGCTTATCTATGATAGAAGAGGACAAACAAGGATTTAGAATATATAAACTGCACGAAATAGGTGCGAACGCCAGCGGTGAGACTTATGAAGTTTTGAATAGTGGAGGAGAAGGAATGTTAGTGGCTTATCGAAAAGCAGGTAGTTTAAGTGGTAATCATTACCACAAGGGACAGGTGGAAGCAAAGAATCCAGAACAACTTCTTTTGCTCCAAGGGGAGGTGGATGTGGTTGCAACGCATCTGGAATCGGATATATCTGTAGAATCTAAGGCTACATCTCCCTGTAGAGTAGAGTTTTATCCAAATTGGATTCACACTATTAAAGCCAGAACGGATGTGCTGTTTATTGAATTAAATAGCTTGGCAGAACACAAAAAAGACACTTATTATCCATAATCCTTATTTGGAATGATTATAAATAATATTGACTTTGTTACTTTTGCCGCATGAAAAAGATAATCCTTCTCATTGCCTTTGGCTCGGTACTTTTTGGTTGCAAGAACGATGCGGTTGAAACAAAGAGTAACAGCATTTTAACCACAACGAGTATTTTAGGTGATATTGTGCGCAATATGGTTCCAGAAGAGATTGAGGTATTTAATCTAATGGGCCCTGGAACAGATCCTCATTTGTATAAAGCGAGTCCGAGCGATTATGTTCATATACGTGAAGCCCAGTACATTATTCTATCTGGTCTTCATTTGGAAGGAAAGATGGCTGAGGTTATTTTAGGGATGGAAGGAGAAAAAGAGGTGAGAGAATTTGCCTCAGCTATGAGCGCAGATCAAATTATTAATAGCGACGGCTTTTCAGATGGCCATGATCCTCATATATGGATGGATGTTGAGATGGTGCGTTTGTGTGTTTTGAGATTAAGAACTGATTTAATCAAATGGTTTCCAGAACACAGTCAGATTATAAATTCTAAATCAGAGGCATACATTACCAATCTAGGAAGATTAAACAGAGAGATTTTAGGGATTTTGAATGAAGTTCCAGAAGAGAATAGAATTATTGTGACATCTCATGATGCTCTCAATTATTTTGCACGTGCCTATCAATACGAAGTACGCAGTCTTCAAGGGTTTTCTACAGCTGCAGATTTTGGCTTAAAAGACGTTACAGCTTTGGTCGATTTTATCATTGAGCGCAAGGTGCCTGCTATTTTTGTTGAAAATATTGTGAGTGATCAAGCCTTAAAAGCGGTGCAATCTGCCTGCCTTGAAAGGGGTTTTGATGTACAATTAGGCGGATCATTATATACAGACGCTTTGGGTATGGAAGATTCAAAGGCGCATACCTACGAAGGAATGATTCGTGCCAATGCATTAACCATTAGTCAGGCTTTAAAAAATTAAATGCACGATTTTCTCGAATTCATGAGCTTGCGCGAACCTAGTGTTCGCTATGTGGTTTTGTCTTGTGTTCTTTTGGGGGCCGCTGCTTCAATGGTGGGGGTTTTTGGATTTTTAAGAAAGCGTTCTCTCGTGGGCGAAACAGTTGCCCATAGCATGTTGCCGGGTATCGGTCTTGCTTTTATTATTTCTGGCTCAAGAGATCCTATCTATCTTGTAACGGGGGCAGTAATTACGGGATGGATGTCTATGGGCTTTATGAATTGGCTTACGCGCAAAGGACCAATAAAAGTGGATCTGGCTTTAGCCATTACGCTGACCGGATTTTTTGCTATTGGAATTGGTATTATGACCTACATTCAACGAGGTTCCTTTGGTGATCATAGTGGATTAGATCACTATATCTTCGGTAGGGCTGCTGCAATGGAACCAAGCGATATTCGTGTTTTCGGCGGTTTGGCAGCTTTTGTATTTGTCTCGGTTCTTTTGCTCTTTAAAGAATTTATGGGTTTGTGTTTTAATAGAGAATTCTTAAGCGTTCTAGGATTACCTGTACGTTTTTTAGAATTTGCCATCTCATTTCTAACCATTTTGGCTATTTCATCTGGAATAAAAGCCGTTGGAATTGTATTAATGGCAGCCTTAATGATTATTCCCGCGGCGGCAGCGAGATATTGGACCGGTAGTTTGAGATGGCTTTTAACTTTAGCCATTTCCTTTGGTGTAATTGCAGGAGTAGCAGGAGCCTATATTAGTTTCCAAGCGCGCTCGCTTCCAACAGGGCCATTTATAGTTATCGTTCTCGCGCTCATCACGGCCATAAGTGTAATTTTTGCGCCAGAAAAAGGACTTTTTTCACGCTGGGCTAAGAAGAAAAGACTTAGTAGAAGAGTGGCAGCCGAGAATTTTGTTAAAGAGGTATACCAAATCATTGAAAAGGGGAAGGATAAAAACTCAAATATTTCAAAGAGTGAATTTATTGTTCACTTTCATTATTCTCCCAGGTTGTTTTTTAGGAGTTTGCGTTGGGCCGTTGCAAGAGGATGGATCGTACCGGCGGTGGATGGTATGAAATTAACTCAGCGTGGTTTTTCAAAGGGAGAGGAATTGAATAGGTTACATCGTTTATGGGAAATATATTTGGCTCGAAAGGCTCAAACTCCTTTAGAGAAAGTGCATCATTCAGCCGAAATTATTGAGCACATTTTAACTCCAGAATTAGAGGCGGAAATCCGATTAGAGCTTGACCTATGTGATAATTTCAGTCCCCAAAACGAGATTCACATAAAGGCATAAGTATGGATGCTTTGTATATAATCCTTACCGGAACATTGGTTGCTTGGCTTTGTGGGATTCTGGGTGTTTTTATTGTTCTACGCAAACTCAGTATGCTTGGCGATGCTATTTCTCACGCAGTTCTACCAGGTATTGTTATTGCCTATTTAATTAGTGGAGATCGTAGTAGTCCGCTGCTTTTTATTGGCGCCGCATTATTTGGAGTAGCCGTAACCGTCTTGATCGAATTATTGAATAAGAAGGCTTCAATGCAATCCGATGCTTCGGTTGGAACAAGCTTTACTCTTTTCTTTTCCGTTGGAATTGTCCTTGTGAGCCTATTGGCTTCGAGGGTGGATATAGATGCAGACTGCGTTTTGCATGGTGAAATAGGATTAGTTCCTTTCGATAGAATTAATAGGGGAGGAGTAGATTTTGGCCCTCGTCAATTATGGGTGATTGGAATTAGCTTCTTAGTGGTAGGCCTTGTATTGCTGTGGGCCTATAAGGGACTCTATCTGACTTCATTTAATTCAGAGTTTGCCGCTAGTTTAGGGGTAGGAATAACGAGTTGGCACTATTTACTAATGAGCAGTGTCTCCTTGGCCACAGTGGTTTCTTTTGAAGCGGTAGGGGCTATCCTGGTCGTTGGTTTTCTAGTCATTCCACCGGCAAGTGCATGGCTTTGGTCTAGAAGGTTGAATGAAATGATTATTTTAACCCTGATTATGGGTTTTATTTCGGCCGTGGCGGGTTACTTTTTGGCGGTTTTATTGGATTCATCGATAGCGGCAACTATGTGTGTGGTGGCTCTTATACAGTTTATTATTTCCTTTTTAGTGAATCCAAGGCATGGTGTCTTGAAAAAGTGGATTTACAAACCACAGTACAGTCCGCATAAACCTATGTAAAAGAAAAACCCCCAACACTTAGCGTATTGAGGGTTTTGGAGGTCTCGAGCGGATTCGAACCGCTGTACAAGCTTTTGCAGAGCTCTGCCTAGCCACTCGGCCACGAGACCATTGAGGCGCAAAAATAGCTAATTCATTGTTCTTTTCCGATGCATTTGTATAGAAACATGAGATACGTCTCCATTAATGGGTGGGTTAATTTTTTTTAGCTCTAAATCAATCTCTTGGACTAATTCTAATTCTAAAAAAATTGAATCAATGATACGTTTTGCGACATGTTCTATGAGTTTGCTTCTAATTTTTATTTCTCGTTGAGCAATTCGGTAGAGGTCTACATAATCAACCGTTAGAGTAAGATCGTCCGTTTCTGACGCTCCCACAATATCTGCCTTTATTGCTAAATCAAGTACGTATTCCGAGCCAATAGTCGACTCTTCATCCAAGCAACCGTGATTTGAATAACAGCGCAGACCAGCCAAATGAATCGTATCCATTAGCCTAAAGTCTGAATAGCTGAATCCATTCTTAGGAGACACTCGGGTTTTCCAAGAATTTCGGCAATTGAAAATGCAGAAGGTCCGGTGAATCTTCCTGTTAGAGCAATGCGAAATATAGGGCCTAATTGCCCGAAGGAAAGGCTTCTCTCGCTTAATTCAAGGCCAAAGGCCTTTTCTATGGCGGCTGCCGTAAAAGTGGGTAATTCAGACAGTCTATCTTTTAATGAACGAAGTTGAGATGCAGAGTCTGGCTTCCATTTTTTGCTTACCGACTGGGGGTCGAATTGTATTGGCTTAAAGAAGAAATCTCCTTCCTCAATAATATCGGCAGGAAAAATGGCTCTTTCCTTCATTAATTGACAAATGGAAGCCAATTGGTCAGGAACGGCAATTTTCTGTTTTTCAAGTTCGGTTTTAACATCTTCGGATAGATGTGCTCCGGTTCTACGTCTGAGGTATTGCTGATTGAACCACTTCGCTTTTTCGAAGTCGAATTTTGCACCGGATTTACTAACGCGCTCAAGAGAAAACTCTTCAACTAGTTGGTCCAAAGAGTATATTTCTTGATCGGTTCCCGGATTCCATCCTAAGAAGGCAAGCATATTCACGAAGGCATCAGGATAAAATCCTTTCTCGCGATAGCCACTGGCTGTTTCAGCGGTTTCTTTATTTTCCCAGTCAATTGGGAATACTGGAAATCCCAGGCGATCGCCATCTCTCTTACTTAATTTACCATTTCCATCGGGTCGAAGTAATAAGGGTAAATGAGCAAACTGGGGCATATTTTCTTCCCAGCCTAAATATTTATAGAGTAGAACATGCAGGGGGGCAGAAGGAAGCCACTCTTCGCCACGAATAACATGGGTGATCTTCATTAGATAGTCATCTACAACATTAGCCATGTGATAGGTTGGCATGCCATCAGACTTAAAAAGTACTTTGTCATCCATATTACTGGTATTTACACTTACCCAGCCGCGGATGGTGTCGTTCAGACGAACCTCTTCATTGCGTAATAGCTTAATGCGTACAACGTACTCATCTCCTCGAGCAAGCCGTTCCTCTACCTCCTGTTGAGGAAGGGTTAGGCTATTTTTCATCTGCGTGCGAGAAATGTGGTTGTATTGCCAGTTAACACTTCCAGCTGCTTTAGCTCTCTCACGAATGAATTCAAGTTCTTCAGCGGTGTCAAAGGCATAATAGGCATGACCCTTTTCCAATAATAAATCGACATATTGTTTATAGAGAGGTTTGCGTTCACTTTGTCTATAAGGTTCGTCGCCAGGAAGATTCCATGGAGATTCATCGGGAATGAGATTACACCATTCTAATGCTGTGCGTATGTATTCTTCGGCCCCTTGAACAAAGCGTGTTTGATCCGTGTCCTCTATTCTTAAAATAAATTGACCGCCATGTTTTTTAGCAAAAAGGTAATTGTAAAGTGCTGTACGTACCCCGCCCATGTGAAGGGGCCCTGTAGGACTGGGTGCAAATCGTACTCTTGGTTTTATAGACATAAGGTAGAAAGTGAGCGGACAAAGATACAGTTGAGAGGGGGTAGGGAATACCAAACTGCATTAGGTAACTTTGTATTATGACGAGAGATCCAAAGAAGGAACTAAAGGCCTTCATTTTAAGGTATCATGGACAACAAGCAATTACAGGCTTAGTGATGTTTATTACCCTTGGCGTTAGTATCTGGTTGGTTTTTGCGGTAATAGGGTTCTTTGGCCTACACGATAGAGCGTTGAGGACGGCACTCTTCTTCATATACTTAGTTGTATTTGTTGCTCTTTCTATAAAGTATTGGATTCCAGGTGTTTTGGCTTTGGTTGGATGGAGGAATCGACTATCTGAGAAGGAGGCGGCACGTATTCTAAAGAGATGGATGCCCGGTATAGACGATAAGTATGTGAATCTAATTGAGCTAGAGGAATCTGATTATCGTCTTATTAGTCCAGGTCTGTGGAAATGGGGGGTAGAAAAGAAAGCAGCGGAGGTCAGTGGCTTTCCATTGGAGATTGCTAGTCCCTGGAAGGACGTAAGACCCGCATTGAAGTGGCTTATGTTACCAGTTGTTCTTGTATTGTTCTTTATTGTTTTAGGCAAGTGGAACTGGGTTCAAGAGGGTTCGACTGCAGTATGGTCCTATCAGAGGGAAATATTGCCAAGGGCCCCTTTTGAATTTGTTTTGAATGAAAAAGTTTTTCTGGTTGAAAGGGGAGGCTCTGTACGAATAGAATTGGCGACAAGGGGAGAAATTGAACCCGATATGATTCATTCAGATTTTAATGGCATTCAACAAAAGTTGAGAAAAGAAGGTCAATCATGGACATTGATGTTACCGAATGTTATGAGCTCTGGCAAGGTTTATTTCGAAGGAGGAGGATTAAGGAGTAAGCCAATAGAGGTGTTAGTTGTAGATGTTTCTCGCCTTGAGAACGTGAAGTTATTGCTGAGGTACCCCAAGTATTTAGGGAGAGAGACTGAAGAAAGGGAGTGGTCAAACAGAGTTGTTGTTCCACGTGGAACCGAGATTCTGGTGGAAGCGGATAAGGTGGCGGTGAATGAATGGAGGGCTAGTTACAGAAATCGAGGTCTTGCGTTATTGGAGAATGGTTTTTCATTGCTTGCAATTGAAGGTGGCAAGGTAGATATAGAGCTTTTAAACGGCCTCAATAAATGGGTTTCTTGGGGTGGATTAGATGTTGAAGTGGTTTTGGATGAAAGACCCACAATTGATGTGAGCTATGAAGGGGGCGATTCTCTTGTTAGAGCAGATTTGCTTGCCTCAGATGATTTCGGAATACGGTCTCTAACATGGGTTCTGTTTGAGAAAAGCACGGAGTTATGGCGTAAAGAACTTTCAGGCCCCCAAGCAGGAAGTATTTCTATGTCGCACAAGGTTAACAAAGATTGGTTATTGAGAAATTTTCCAACTGCTGATTCTTGGGCGTACAGTGTTTTGGATAATGATGCGCCAGCAGGGTATAAGTCCAGTATTTCTGAAAGATATAGATTGGAGCGAGTAAGTGAGGAAGAGAAGTTAGAAGCTTTGCGGAATCAAACAGCGAATATGAGTAGTGGAGCCAATAATTCGCAGAAGGAGTTGATGGAACAGAAAAAGCTGCTTGAGCAGTTAGCAGCTGAATCAAGAGGGTCGAAAATGAATTTTGGCGAGCGGAATAAGGTGGAAACGCAAGTAGAGAAATTGAGGAAGAATCAGGAGGCGAGACAGAAAAGACTACAAGGGTTAGAAGAAAGTTTGAAGGACCTTAAGACCGATTCTAAAGCAGAGGATAAGGAGGAAATCCTAAATCGAATTGAAGAAGCGAAGGAGAAGAGTGCTGGTGTTGATTTGGAGAAACTTCAGGAGCTATTAAACAAAGAGAAGAAGGAAGAGCTTTTAAAGCTTTTACAAGAAAGTCAAAAGAAGGAGAAAGAGGCGGTCTTTACAGAAAAACAATTGGCGGAGTTACTAAAGAGATTGGATGTGGAACTGCAGTTCGAACAAAGTTTGGAGCAATTAGAGGGTTTAAAGGATAAACAGATGGAGCTTGCTAATAGAGAAGATTTAGATGAAAGTGAGCAAGAGAAGCTAAATGCCGAAATAGAGAATTGGAATAAAGAGTACGAGGAATTGCTAGAAAGTAATAAGGGACTAAAGGAAGATTTTGATATAGAAAGCTTAGAGAAGGAACGATCGGAGGTGTTGAAAGAAGCATCCGAGGCGGCGGCGGCAAGCAAGTCCGGTGATTCAGAGATGGAGCAGAAAGAGCAAAAAGAAAGTGCTGAGAAGTTGGAGGAGATGTTGAGTGCTTTGAGCGCTATGTCGGAGTCAATGAACAATGATTCACATGAAGAGAACATGGAAACCCTTAGGCAGATTCAAGACAACCTAATTCTTTATTCACAAAGGGAGGAGGCTATAGGAACCAAATTGAACCAGATGGATCCAAAAGACCCTTCTATTACGGTTTTAATGCAAGAACAGCAGGAACTGCAGCAAGGAGCTGTAGTTATAGAAGACAGTCTTCGGGCTTTGGCAATGAGGGTTCCCATGATTGGTAAAACCATTTTTGGCGCATTGGCACGTATGAATATGGGCGCTTCCTCCGCGAAGCTTGCTTTAGCAGAAAGGGAGGTGGCCAAAGGTCAGGCTGAGACACGATATTCTATGATGGCAGCGAATGAACTAGCTCTTTTACTTGATGAGGTAAGCAAAAAAATGCAGGCTCAGTTAAAGGGAATGAAGGCTGGGAAGAGTAGTTGCAACAAGCCTGGAGGGGCCAAACCAAGTCCTTCTGGAATGAAAGCAGAGCAGAAAAAGTTGATGAAAGAAATGGGGGATAAATTGGGAAAAGGGAAAAAGGGTGAGAAGAAGGGTGAAAAGGGAAAGGACGGAAAGAAGGGTGAAAAAGGAAAGGAAGGCGAGGGCTTATCTGGAAAGGAATTCTCTGATTTATTGCAGAAGCAAGAGGCTTTGAGACAAATGTTGCAGGAGATGATAAAGGAGGATGGTTCGTTAGGCCTTGGGGGAAGTGGTGAAGAGTTAATGGAATTAATGGAAGAAAGCGAAAAGGAGTTAGCAGAAATGGTTTTGAATGCAGCTTCTTTAGAGCGGCAGAGAGAGATTGAGAGCAGGCTCTTGGAGGCGGAGGAGGCTTTGCGCGAAAGGGGTGAAGAGGAGCGAAGAGAGAGTAAGGGGTCTGAGAGAAAAATGGAGTTCATTGGTGAGTGGGGCTCAAAGGATGCAGACTCACAAAACGAAATAGAAAGAATTAAGCAAGACCCGATACGGTACAAAAGCTTTTATAAAGAGAGAATCATTAAGGTGCCTAGTCGATGAAACAAAAAATTCTTGAAATCGAAGACACCGAGGTTTTTCGTTGGCCTTGGACCCAGTTGCAATTAGAAGAGTGGCTGTGCGATGTTGCAAACATGCATAATAAGTCATTGGGAAAGTTGAAGGTTTGTATCGTTTTAGATCAGGATCTTTTGAAGAAGAATGTGGAGTTCTTAGACCATGATACGCTTACAGATATTATCACTTTTGATTATAGCAGTCGGTTTCGCTTAAAAGGAGAGCTTTGGATCAGTATAGATAGGGTGCTAGAGAACGCCACGAATCTTAAGTTGAGTCTAGAGGAGGAATTGTTGAGGGTAGTTGTACATGGCTTGTTGCATTTGTGTGGTCAACAGGATAAAACAGAAATGGAATCCAAAGAAATGAGGGAGAAAGAGAATGAGGCGTTAGTTAACTGGAATAAAAGAGCGGTTCCACGTGGAACATTGATATGATGGATTACGATGTAATAGTAGTTGGTGCGGGGCACGCGGGCAATGAGGCTGCTGCGGCTGCGGCCAATATGGGATGCAAAACCCTTATGGTTACCATGAATATGCAAACCATTGGTCAAATGAGTTGTAATCCCGCTATGGGTGGTGTGGCGAAAGGACAGATTATTCGCGAAATTGATGCTCTAGGTGGATGTTCTGGCATTGTTTCAGACAAAACAATGATTCAATTCCGAATGCTTAATCTTTCGAAGGGACCAGCCATGTGGTCTCCAAGGACACAGAATGACCGTTGGATGTTTGCAGAAGAGTGGCGCTTGAGTCTAGAGCGAATACGCTTGTTGGATTTCTATCAAGATATGGTGGTAGACCTATGTGTTGAAAACGGAAAGCTTAAAGGAGTTGTGGGTTCAAGTGGTCAGATCTTTAAAAGTAAAACGGTAATTCTAACCAGCGGAACCTTTCTAAATGGAGTGATTCATATCGGTGAAAGGCAGTTGGGCGGCGGACGTGCGGGAGAAAAGGCCTCTCATGGAATTACAGAATGTCTTAATAAACTGGGCTTCGAATCGGGTAGAATGAAAACAGGCACTCCTCCGAGGATCGATGGAAGAAGCTTAGATTACTCTCAGTTCGAAGAACAGAAGGGCGACCTAGCTATACAGAGATTTAGCTTTACAAAGACACCTATTCCAAAGACTCAGAGAAGCTGTTGGATAGCACACACTAATTCTGAGGTTCATGATCTTCTTCGAACGGGCTTCGACCGTTCTCCTATGTTTAATGGAAGAATTCGTGGCTTAGGACCTCGATATTGTCCAAGTATTGAGGATAAAATAGATCGCTTCGCTGATAAATCCAGTCATCAGCTGTTCATAGAACCAGAAGGGTGGAATACAATTGAAATCTATTTGAATGGATTTTCTACAAGTCTTCCAGAAGAGGTACAGCAAAATGCGCTGCGAAAAATAAAGGGGTTTGAGAATGCAAAATTCTTTAGGCCAGGATACGCTATTGAATACGATTATTTCCCCCCCACTCAATTGAGTCATACTTTAGAAACCAAGAAAGTAGAGGGACTGTATTTTGCTGGCCAAATAAATGGCACTACAG
Organism: Cryomorphaceae bacterium; assembly: GCA_017858515.1. Lineage (GTDB taxonomy): Bacteria > Bacteroidota > Bacteroidia > Flavobacteriales > Schleiferiaceae > RFXV01. The sequence goes on from JAFMBM010000005.1 coordinate 55,034, forward strand.
GCTATGAAGAAGCCGCGGGACAAGGAATTATGGCTGGAATTAACGCTGCGAGAAAGGTAAAAGGAGAGACGCCTATTGTTCTGAATAGAGACGAGGCCTATATAGGCGTTCTGATTGATGATTTGATCACTAAGGGAACGGAAGAGCCCTATCGCATGTTTACTTCAAGGGCAGAATACAGAATTCTCTTGAGACAAGACAATGCCGATCAAAGACTAACTCCTTTAGGGCATTCTATTGGACTCGCGTCAGAAGAGAGACTCCTGAACTTAAGAGATAAAGAATCAAAGGTGGCTTCCCTTAAGCGTGCTTGGGAAAACGTAAGCGTTGGTCCTGAGGAACTAAATCCTGTTTTGGAGGCAGCGGCAACGGCAGAGGTTACTCAAAAGGCTAAAGCAATAAAATACCTGTCGCGCCCACAACTCTCAATTCAACAGTTACTGAGGGTAGAAAAGCTGCGCAGTATAACAGATGAGATCACAACGGACACAGAATGTCTTGAACAATTTGAAATTGCAACGAAATACGAGGGATACATTGATCGAGAGCGCGAAAACGCTAAGAAATTGCATCGACTTGAAGGGATTCATATACCCAAAGACTTTGACTATTTTCCGTTGAACTCACTGAGTTTAGAGGCAAGACACAAACTAGATAACCAAAGGCCAGAAACCATCGGACAAGCTTCGAGAATTAGCGGGGTGTCACCATCCGATGTACAGGTCTTGCTGGTTTTCATGGGCAGATAATCGTATTCAAAAATGAGAAGTGAAAATCAATGCCCAGTATGTGGCAACAATCATCTTGAGAAGGTATTCAAAGTTCTGGATTTTAGAGGGAGCGATGAAGCCTTTGATTTAAAGCGATGTACGGCCTGTAGCTTTATCCTAACAAGCCCACGGCCACAGGATGCAGAGCTTGGAAGGTATTATCCAAAAAGCAGTTATGTTTCTCATAATGAGAGGCCTACTGGTGTGTTTGATCGAATTTACTTTCAAGTTCAAAAAGCTAATCTCAGAGATAAGCTAAATAAAATTCAACTTTATTCTAAAAAAGGGTTTTTATTGGATTATGGTTGTGGATCGGGTTCCTTTTTAGGCTTCATGCAACAAAATGGTTGGATGGTTGAGGGAGTAGAACTGTCAAAAGAAGCCGCCGAGATTGCGTCTAAGCGAACCAACTCGAGCATCTGGAGTCCAGATGAGTTTGTAATTCAGCCGAATAAGTACGATGTGATAAGCCTTTGGCATGTGTTAGAACATTTGCCAGACTTTGAGAGGGTCATCGATAAATTAAAGGCAAGCCTAAAACCAGGAGGAATATTATTGATTGCCGTCCCCAATCACAAATCGTATGATGCCCAATTTTTTGGGAATAAGTGGGCGGCTTGGGATGTACCCATTCACTTATGGCATTTTAACAAGGAGGTAATAAATAGGTTGGCGAAAAAGTGGAAAATGCAGTTCCTTGAAACACTTCCAATGCCTTTTGATGCTTTTTATGTAAGCATGCTTTCTGCTCAAAATCAAAAAAGCAAAGGCTGGTTCCTGAAGGGTGCTTGGATTGGATTGTTATCTAATTTTAAGGCAAAGAGAAATAAAGAAGCTTCGAGCCTGATCTATATTCTAAAAAAGGGCAATTAGAGACCCTTAGAGCTCTTTTTGTGCCTCGCTGGTGTCTTGTGTCTCGGATCAAAAGAAAGTTTAAAAAAACACCGCCTGAGCGATAGGCTTTTTGTGCGCCTAATCCTTCATTTTGTAGGTTCGCATCAATTCTGTACTCAAAGCGAATAAAACGGGTTTGGGATTTAGATTTCTTCCGATTTCAAAATGCGCTAGATCCAAAGCATCCAACATTCTTTTTAATCGTTTTGGATTAAAGAGGCGCGAGAATCCCTCCATGCGAAATTCAACTTTTTGAAAAGAAGGGTGACTAAATCCCGACTCCAGAATTCGTTCGCCCAAACTTTCCTTAAAGAGAAAACTAGAAAAACTAATGAATCCTTGAAGTCCTTCACGACTCATACGAGCCATATCATTTATCCAAGGCACAATTTCTAAAAGGCGCGCATTGTAGCACATTCGGCTCCAGCTTACAAACTCTGCGGCGAATTCTTCGAGAGAAACATCCGTATGCGCTAATCGAAAAGCTTTTGCAACATCTCCATCGCAAAAGCGACTGGCAAGTTCTGCCATTTCTGGCTTAACAGAATGTGTATCTTTTAGATATTCACTTATTTCCTCCTCCTTTAAGGTAGGTAAATGAATTTGTTGGCAACGACTCAAGATGGTTGGAAGAACCGTTTCGGTAGATCGCACAATTAGAATGAATACGGTGCCGGGTTCTGGCTCTTCAATGATCTTAAGCAACTTATTGGCGGCAGAAGCATTCATCCTCTCGGCCATCCAGATAATTACAATTTTCCAAGGACTATTAAAAGTCTTCAATTGGGTTTTGTGCAGAATATTCTCTGCTTCGCGAGTAGAGATAAGGGGCTGCTTCTTGTCATCACCCAATGTAGTGAGCCAATCATTTAGATCGAAGTAGGTCCTGTTTAAACAGAGCGATCGCCATTCTGGCAAGTAATAATCGGTGGTTTGCTTTTTCGTTTCATCGTTGATGATAGGAAAGGATAGGTGTACATCTGGATGAGCAAGCTTTGAAATCTGAAGACAACTGGAGCACTTCCCGCAAGAGTCTTCTTCGCTGCGGTTGGTACACTGAAGATAGCGCGCATAGGCCCACGCCAAGGCAAAGGCACCGCTTACCAGGTGTTCGCGAATTAAAACGGCATGCGCAATTCTGCCTTCGCGAGCAGACTGGAGCATCTGTTTTTTAATGAAATCCTGACCAATTACATCCGAATAAAACATGCTACAAATTTGGACTATTCCGCTTGCAAATCCCATAAATTTGAACACAAATAATGCATATGATAACGATAGACCAAATTGACCTAAAAAATAAGAGGGCGCTCATCCGTGTAGACTTTAATGTTCCTTTAAACGATCTACTCGAAATAACCGATGACACCCGTATTGTGGCCACTTTGCCCACGATTTCCAAAATTTTAGAAGAAGGAGGATCGGTTGTGCTTATGTCGCATCTGGGAAGGCCCAAAAACGGACCAGAGGATAAATTTTCCCTGAGACACATCGTAAAGCATCTTGCCCAATGCCTAGATAGAGAGGTTCAATTTGCAGACGATTGCATTGGAGAAGAGGCATTCAAGCGCTCATCTAGCCTGCAGCCCGGACAAGTATTGTTGTTAGAGAACCTTCGTTTTTATCCTGAAGAAGAAAAGGGTGATTTAGACTTTGCAGCCAAGCTGGCTAAGCACGGAGATTTGTATGTGAACGACGCATTTGGCACCGCTCATAGGGCACATGCCTCAACGGCAATTATTGCACAATTCTTCCCCGGAAAGAAAGCCTTCGGTTACGTAATGGCTCAAGAAATAGAGAATGTTGGCAAGGTTTTGCACAGCAAGGAAAAACCCGTTACCGCCATTATAGGCGGAGCAAAGGTGAGCAGCAAGCTTTCGATCATTGAAAACCTGTTGCCGAAAGTGAATCATCTTATTATTGGCGGTGGTATGGCCTATACTTTTGCGAAAGCTAAAGGGGGCAAAATCGGATCTTCCTTGGTTGAAGACGATCTTTTAGACAAGGCCAGCGAGATTTTGCTTAAGGCGAAGAAGCAATCCGTAGAGGTTCATCTTCCGATCGACAGCCTAAATGCAGATGCATTTTCGAATGATGCAAATACAGAGATTACCGATATTATGGCCATTAATGATGGATGGATGGGTCTAGATGTTGGGCCAGAAACATCAAAAATGTTCAAAGAGGTTCTGTTGAAAAGCAGAGTGATTCTTTGGAATGGACCAGTGGGTGTATTCGAAATGCCTCGTTTTTCACAAGGAACAAAGGACTTAGGTGCCGCTATTGTTTTAGCAACGGAAGGAGGTGCGTTTAGCCTTGTAGGAGGTGGCGATTCTGTGGCCGCCGCGAAGCAATTTGAACTAGATGAAAGAGTTAGCTACGTTTCTACTGGAGGAGGCGCAATGCTCGAATACTTAGAGGGCAAGGTGCTGCCTGGTATAGCGGCAATACTAGACTGAAATTGAATTGGGAATGTTCTCTTGGGCGCTTTGTACTAAAAAGGCGCCTAATTGGTTTAAAAAGGGAAGCATGAACGAGTCTTCAATTAAAGCAGACTCTACCCAGTGAAATTGATCGTTGATATAAAAGAATAGGCGGGTTAAAAGGCACAATATAATTAACCACTTACTCGCAGAGAAAAGGGCCCCTCCTAGGCGATTAAGGGTTTCTAGTTGAGCGCCGTGAGTCACTTTTGTTAATAGACGAGCGAGAAGGTTTAGCACAATAAGGGTTCCAATGAACAAAAGAGAATAACTTAGAACGCCCATTCCTGAGCTATCCTCCCCCGTTCTTTCAACCAACCAATTGAGAAGCGGTTCACGGAAGCTGTGTGAAATGATGAGTGCAATCACAATGGAAATGAAGCCAATAAGCTCACGTATAAGTCCGGCCGTCCAGCCTTTATACAGACCAAAAAGAAGAGGGGCCAATAGAAAATAATCAATCATTGTAGCGAGCTAAAAGCTCATTAAAACTATGGATTACAAAGAAAGGTGGGAGCAATTGATTCACACTTTAACAGAAAGATTTTCACAAGGTGAAGAACTAGACGTCAGCGGTGTTTTGTTTTTGATTGGCGTTCAAGAAAAAGGAGACATCAACCAGAAATTTAAGAAAGATCAGAAAATTGATCTTTTGCATATTGCCCTTTGCAGAGTACTAGAACCCTATGGTTTTTATAAGTATGAAGGGATAGATGAAGAGGGTTGGCCGCATTATTCGCTCGTAGAAAAATTGCCAGATTTGAAATCAGGAGAACAGTCTATTCTAATTAAACAAGCGATACTACAATACTTTGAAGAAAGTGGATACTTCGACTAAAAAGTCTTTAACAACCGCCAACACTTGCGTCGTAGGGCTGAATAATGATGATTTTTTTAACATCAACGCCTGCCTCTAATCGAACAAATCCGCATCCAATCCAACTCAATGGATTGCCTCGTTTGGCCTCTACTTTTAGAACGGCTTTGTTGTTGTACTCAAAGCGTACCCGGCCTTCAACATCTGTTACTCCTTCGAAGTCAGGAATGGAATTAGGAACATCGGCTTTGGCCTCAACAAATACGTTTTGAGCCGGCGTTCCATCCTCAAATAGCACCTGAATCTCAAAGGGGTATTCTGTTACGATCTCTTTTTTGCAGGAAGAGAAAGAGAAAACCATTAAACTAAGGGTGAAAAGGGAAAGAAGTTTTTTCATTAGGCTGGTGGACATCCGTTATCTGTATCGGAGAAAGGTTTAATAACAACGACTACTTCCATATCATTTTGGTCCGAAAGTTCAGTGAATGCACAACCCTTCCAGCTACTTTTTGTGGCATCTATTCGCAGAAAAGAGGTGTATTTGTATTCAAAGCTTGCGTAACCCGCAATATCCGTTCGATTATAATAGTTCACCGTTCCATCAGACCCAATAGGTGCATAAAGGCGAACATCTACGTTCTGAACGGGAATACCATTAGAGTTAACCACCCGAACACGAATGGTATAGGGCCCTAAAACATCCTGTTCACATCCCGTAAAAAGGAAAACAAGTGAAAAAAACAGAAATACTTTCGAAAAGAAATGCATAGAGTAATGGTTTTGTGCCAAATTTGCTTAGCAAAAATAAGACTTTGAGGCCCAATGTGCTTCAAGGATGAGAAGAATGATATTCTGCATGAAAGAACGTATAGAACTACTTAGTAAAGAGCTCAACGACTTTTCGTCTAATTTATTGGATGAGATTGAGGCTAAACGCATTAGCTGGATAGGAAAGAAGGGGGCAATTACCAATCTATTCGAAGAGTTTAGGGAGGTTTCCCCGGAAGAAAAACGTCTCTTGGGAAAGGCTCTGAACGAGTTAAAGAATCAAGCTGAAGGGAAAATCAAGGAGCTAAAGGAGCAAGCGGGCCAACTTTCGGTTTCGGCAGCATCTGAAAAGCTGGATTTAACACGTCCTGCTTTGTCACATCTTAAAGCAACGAGACACCCGGTTAGCCAGGTTATCGGAAGAATTACCGATATTTTTAGAAGAGTGGGCTTTTCTCTTTCTGTGGGACCTGAAATTGAAGACGATTGGCACAACTTCTCGGCCTTAAATTTTCCGGAAGAGCACCCCGCTAGGGATATGCAAGACACTTTTTTTGTGTCGATGGATCCTGCCAAAGCATTAAGAACCCACACCTCTTCCGTTCAGGTGCGTGCTATGGAAACCCAAGGACTGCCCATTCGAACGCTGTCTCCGGGTAGAGTTTTCCGAAATGAGGCCATTTCCTCTCGTTCTCACTGTATTTTTCATCAGGTAGAAGGACTTTATATTGACAAGGGGGTTTCGTTTGCTGACATGAAGCAAACCCTATTGTATTTCGCTCAAGAATTGTTCGGGGCCGAAGTAAAAATCCGCCTGAGACCGTCTTATTTTCCCTTTACCGAACCTAGCGCTGAAATGGATGTTTGGTGGGGATTGGAATCGGAATCGGACTATCGTATTACCAAAGGAACCGGTTGGTTGGAAATATTGGGATGTGGAATGGTAGATCCGCAGGTATTAGAAAACAACGGAATTGATTCCAAAGAATATTCTGGCTATGCTTTTGGAATTGGAATTGAAAGAATCGCTATGAACCTTTTCGGAGTGTCTGATTTGAGGTGGTTCTTTGAGAATGATATGCGATTCTTAAGGCAGTTTAAATAGGATAAACACTATCGATCCAAAGGGCAAATTCACGATCCAAAGGGGTGACGGTATTTCCCTTGTCTTTGGTGGTTAGCAGAATATTAAGCTCGTCATAGTCCCAACAAAGGGTAGGATGATGATTTACCTCTTCGGCATGCTGAGCCATCTTTTGGACAAAAGCAAAGGCATCTAAATAGCTTTTAAAAGATAGGCGCGCCCTCAGCGCGCCCTCTTCTTCTTCCCAACGCACTATTCTACGTGACTGATTTTAAGGGTGTTTGTCATACCCATTTCTTGAATCGGCATACTGGCAATTTTTACAACTAAATCACCCTTCCGAACAACACCCTTTTCGGCAACAATTTTCATAATGTTCGCAAAGCTTTCGTCTGTGCTGCTTACATCATCGTAAAAGAAGCCTCGAACGCCCCAAAGCAAGCTTAAGGTGTTTAAGATGGTTCGGTTGGCTGTAAACACTAAGATATTCGTTCTAGGTCTATGTGAGGATATTTTAAAAGCAGTATAACCTGAATGAGTCATGGTGAGTATGCCCGAGGCACCGATCTGATCGGCAATTTTACTGGCATTATAACAAATAGAATCTGTTACAAATCGTTCGTTTCTGTACCTAGGTGGATTTTCTGTCTTTACACGGATTTCGCTGGTTTCCTCAACGTGAGCAATAATCTTGTTCATTGTTTGAATAACTTCTACCGGATATTTTCCAACGGAAGTCTCACCACTTAGCATCAAAGCATCCGCTCCATCCAACACGGAGTTGGCCACATCACTCACTTCTGCCCTAGTTGGAGTCATACTAGTAATCATTGTCTCCATCATTTGGGTAGCAATAATCACAGGCTTAGCAGCCCTATGACTCTTATTCACAATCATCTTTTGAATCAGGGGTACCCCCTGCATCGGCACCTCAACGCCTAAATCGCCGCGAGCAACCATTACGCCGTCTGTAGCTTCAATGATGTTGTCGATGTCTACTACCGCCTCAGGTTTTTCAATCTTAGCTACAATCTTTGTGTTTGAGCCAAAATCATCTAGGATTCTTCTAAGCGCGTAAACATCTTGGGCCGAGCGAACAAAGGAAAGTCCAACCCATTCTATTTTCTCTTGCATAACTACCTCTAGATCTGCAAGATCTTTTTCGGTAAGACAGGGCAAAGAAATACGAGTGTTTGGAAGGTTAACCCCTTTTTTGGACTTTAATGGTCCACCTTGAATTACTTCCCCAACCACATCGCTTACGCCGTCTGTAGATTTTACTTTAAGAAGCAGTTTACCATCGTCAAGCAGTATGTTTTCACCCACTTTTACGTCGCGAGCAAATTGCTGATAGGTCATGAACACCTTTTTTGCACTGCCCATGCAGGGTTCGTTGGTAAAGGTGAGTAAGTCTCCAGGTTCAATTAGAGCGCCCTCCTCAACGGATCCTATGCGCAATTTAGGGCCTTGCAAGTCTGCAAGAATTGCTAGGTTATATCGATCGGTTTCATTGTCTACCTGACGAATTCTGCTCACCAAGGTGCGCGCATAGTCATGAGATCCATGAGAGAAATTGATTCGGAATACATTCACGCCCGCATTGGCCATATCTCGAATCTTTTCGATCGATTCGCTGGCAGGGCCGAGGGTTGCTACAATTTTGGCTTTGTTGAAATTCATTTAGTCAAGTATAAAGTTTTCTTCTTCTTTTAGGTTCTGGAGCTGGAGCTCAAAAGCGGTTTGAATGCCTTTAATTTCCATTATTCTCTGAATAAGGCTGCTCATGTCTTCTGAAGCATTGAAGTTTTCGGTAGACATAAGTATAAAGTCGGGTTTTAATCGGTTCTTGGTGAGAGATATGGAGGTTTCTAAAGAAGGAAACAAACCATTATCAGTTTCCCCCTGCTGTTCAGACCAACCTCTGTTTTCTAGAAGATATAGGCTTGCCTGATTGCTCATATCCATTCCTTGATATTTAGAAAACAAAAAATTTCTACCTCCAAAAAGTATCGAATGATCTTCTTTTACTCGGTGTAGACCAAATCTCAATTCAGTGTTTATTCGGAAGGCTAAGGTATAGCCATCTAGATTGGTTTTGATTCCAATCTTCGGGTTGCTATTCAAGTAGTCTAAAAACTGTAGCTGTAATTTAGGCATTTAGGAGATTTAAGTACGTACAAGCGATATGAGATGCCTTCTCTTCTGCTGTTTTTTTAGATTTTCCCGCACCATCGGCCACTTTTATTGCGTCTATGAAGATACTGCATATGAAATTTGGCTTTTTGCGGCTATTGCCTTCGTTTAGGCTTAACTGAGTATCTAGTCGAATTTCTTTCTTGTTTTTCTGTGACCATTCTAGCAATTTGCTCTTGTAGCTTATGGTTAATTGATCGAGTTCATCGAGATCGATATAATTTTTAATCAATTTTTCCATGATAAATTGCTGGGCATATTCATATCCCTTGTCTATATAAATGGCGCCAATAAGCGCCTCTAAGGCATCACCAAAAATGGCCTCTCCTGGTCTTGGTTTTTTGGAATTGGTTTCTATATAGCGGCTTAGGTCTAATTTATGGCCCAAGTCATTTAGGCTTTTACGACTCACAATTTTAGAACGCATCTGTGTCAAATAGCCTTCGTTTTTCGAGGGCATGGCTCTATAAATATGGTCAGAAACAACGGCACCAAGAATGGCGTCACCAAGAAACTCTAGTCGCTGATTGTTTATTCTACCCAAAGGACCTTTTATTGAGGCCGAGCTGTGACGAAAAGCAATTTCGTATAGATCTGGTTTTCCAGGATTGAATCCAAGCAAGGCATCGTAATGGCTAGATTTGGATTTGGAAAGACGGAATCTGTTTGTAATCAGGCGTAGAGCCCAGTTCATTACCCCTTAAATTTCTTAAACAACACGGAAGCATTGTGTCCACCAAAACCAAATGTATTGCTCAAAGCAGCACGAACCTCTCTTTTTTGAGCATGGTTAAAGGTGAAATTCAATTGGCTATCCAAATTTGGATCGTCGGTAAAATGATTGATCGTCGGGGGAACGATATCATTTTTAACAGCCAATAAAGCAGCTACGGCTTCCATAGCGCCCGCAGCGCCTAGCAGATGACCTGTCATAGACTTGGTACTGCTAATATTTAATTGATAAGCGTGATCGCCAAATATTTTTTGAATGGCTTTGGCCTCGGCAATATCACCAAGAGGAGTACTGGTGCCATGCACATTGATATAGTCAATGTCTGTGGGCTGAAGGCCAGCATCTTCTAAGCTTCTTTCCATTACTAGGCTTGCGCCAAGTCCTTCTGGATGTGGAGCGGTTAAATGGTATGCATCGGCAGACATTCCTCCACCAGCAAGCTCACCATAAATTTTAGCACCTCTAGCTAGCGCGTGTTCTAATTCTTCCAGAACCAAACAGGCACCGCCTTCACCCATTACAAAGCCATCTCTGTCTTTATCAAAGGGTCTTGAGGCAGTAGAAGGATCGTCATTTCGAGTAGATAAAGCATGCATGGCATTGAATCCACCAATTCCGCTTTCTCCAACGGTAGCCTCAGATCCACCAGCAACAATCACTTTGGCTTTGCCAATACGAATGTACATAAGTGCATCAATAAGTGCGTTGGTAGAAGATGCACAAGCTGCTACGGTCGTAAAGTTCATCCCTCTAAAGCCATGACGGATACTGATGTGTCCGGGGGCGATGTCTGAGATTACTTTAGGAATGAAGAAAGGACTGAAACGAGGTTTCCTTCCGCCTTCAGCAAAGTTTACACATTCGGAAGTGAATGTTTCCATTCCACCAATTCCAGCACCCCAGATTACGCCAACGGCGTCTCGGTCTACGTTGCTGTTTAAAATGCCCGAATCGTGAATCGCTTCGTCTGAGCAAGCAATTGCAAACTGTGAAAAACGATCTAATTTACGCGCTTCTTTGCGATCAAGATAAAGTGAAGGGTCGAAACCCTTCACCTCACAAGCAAAATTTGTCTTGAAATCAGCGGCGTCGAATAGCGTTATGGGAGCAGCTCCGCTTACTCCGGCTATTATATTATTCCAATAATCTTGGGCATTGTTACCCACAGGGCTTACCACGCCAAGACCTGTAACTACGACACGCTTGAATTCCATTTTTTACTACTTAGTAGCTTCTTCAATGTAGGAAACCGCTTGGCCTACTGTTGCAATGTTTTCCGCCTGATCATCAGGGATTTGGATGTCGAATTCTTTTTCAAATTCCATAATAAGTTCTACAGTGTCTAGCGAGTCTGCACCAAGGTCGTTGGTGAAACTGGCTTCCATAGTTACTTCGTTTTCATCAACGCCGAGCTTGTCAACGATGATGGCCTTTACTCTAGATGCAATGTCAGACATGGATGGCTGATTTATTTTGTTACAAGATGCAAAGAAAATCAATTGTAGCTACTTGAACAACAAAACCAATCATACAAAGGACTATTTTTGAGCCCTAACTTAATTTTACCAAAGCAGAATCAGCCTTTTAATCAATGAAGCGAATAGCCATTTTTGGATCGGGATCCGGCACGAATGCTGAGCAAATCCTGAAACATTTCGAAGAAAGTGACCTTGCAAGAGTGCACTTAGTCCTTACCAATAGCAAGGACGCAGGAATCATTAAAAGAGCAAGAAATTATGCCGTTCCGGTCTTAATCTTTACCTCTGAACAGCTAAATAACGGCTATGTTTTAGAAAAATTAAGGGCGTTAAAGATCGATTTAGTCGTTCTCGCCGGATTTTTAAAGCGTATTCCGGGCAATCTTATCGAGGCTTTTCCGGATAGAATTGTAAACATTCATCCTTCTCTACTTCCTGATTATGGGGGAGAGGGTATGTATGGTATGAAAGTGCATCAAGCGGTGGTTGAGAATGAAGAGGAAGAATCTGGTATTACCATCCATTATGTTTCGGAAGAATACGATGAGGGTGAAATCATCTTCCAAGAAGCGGTTGAAATAGACCTTGAAGACTCGCCTAAAGACGTTGCCTATAAGGTGCAAGAGTTAGAACACAGGCATTATCCCGCTGTTATTGAGTGGGTAATTACCGAAATGGAAGAATGATTTCGATTTTTACGGATGGTTCTTCGCGTGGAAATCCTGGCCCAGGCGGATATGGGGCGGTATTAATTTCTGGCCCTCACCGCAAAGAATTGTCCGAAGGATTTCGGCTTACTACCAACAATCGAATGGAGCTCTTGGCTGTAATTGTCTCTCTGGAAGCGCTTAAAAAGCCGGGAACCATGGCCGTGGTTACTACAGATTCAAAGTATGTTGTAGATGCGGTGGAGAAAAAATGGGTTTTTGGATGGGAAAGAAAGTCCTTCAAAGACAAAGCCAATCCCGATTTGTGGCAACGCTTCTTAAAAGTCTACAGAAAGCACCAGGTGAGCTTTAAATGGGTTAAAGGGCACAATGGCCATACCGAGAATGAAATATGCGATCAGCTGGCCGTTAAGGCGGCTACAGAGGGTCCCCTTCGAATCGATTCGGGTTACGAAGCACTAAACAAATAAGTCGGAGAGCTTATTTTCTTCTCTACTTTTTCTCAATTGAAGCAAAAAGTGCATCAGCGATCTTCCGATCGTTGCTCAAACGAGGTAGCTTGTTTTGTCCTCCCAACTTGCCAATCGATCGCATATAATCCTGAAAGCTATCTCTTTCCATCTCACGAACCACAGCAGGACGCAATATCTTGCCCACAATAAGGTCCTTGTAATAGCTGTTCTTTTCGCATAATGCCTCATCCAATAAGGTGGCGAACAAATCAAGGTCAATACTCGGTTGGTCGAAGGCAATAAACCATTCGTGGTAAGGAAGTCCTGATTTTGGATTTACCTGTGGGGCTACTGTAAATTCTACAACCGAGGTTTGGGTGTACTTGCAAACCTTTTCGATGGCATATTCTACCTCACTTCCAATCACGTGTTCGCCAAAGGCAGAAATATAGTGGGCCACTCTTCCGGATACTTTGAGTCGAAAAGGGTTGAGCGAAACAAACTCCACCGTATCTCCAATGCTGTACGACCAAAGGCCTGCATTTGTAGTCATAAGAATGGCGTAATTCACCCCAATTTTAACTTCCGATAGGGGGAGTCTGGGGGCATTCTCTTTGCCATACTCGCTCAAAGGGATAAATTCATAGAAGATACCGTGGTTGGCCAAAAGCAACAATCCATCTTCTCCGCTGGAATCATTGTAGGCAATAAAGCCTTCGCTTGCGGGATAGGTTTCAATGATATCAATCGACTTTCCTATAAGCGAATCTATGGCTCCTCTATAGGGCTCGTAATTCACTCCTCCTGTAACAAATAAGCGCAGCTTTGGAAAAAGCTCTTGAATGCTTTTCTTTCCTGTGGCCTTAAGCAAATACTCATAATACATCTGAACCCAAGGTGGAATACCTCCAATCAGTCGCATATCTTGCCCCTTCGTCTCCTCTACAATTTGAGTCAACTTAGTTTCCCAATCTTCTATGCAATTGGTCTCCCAGCTTGGCAAACGGTTCTTTTGTAGGTAGGAAGGAACGTAATGGGCTACAATTCCCGACAATCTTCCAGTCTTTACCCCTTTGGTTTCGGTCATACTAGGACTCCCTTGCAAGAAGATCATTTTGCCCGAAACATAATCTGCTTTACCTGTATAATAGATGTAGAGTAGCAAAGCTTCTTTTGCACTTTGAATATGAAAGGGCATCGATTCCTTGCTAATAGGAATGTATTTAGTGCCAGAGGTTGTGCCGCTGGTTTTCGCGTAGTAGAGAGGTCTGCCCGGCCAAAGCACATCGCTTTCGCCCCCCACCATACGGTCTACATAAGGACGTAATTCTTCATATCCACGAACAGGAACGGCCTTCTGATAGTCTTTAATGGATTGAACTTTACCCAAACCATGGTCTTTCCCAAAGGCGGTGTTGGCCGCCCGCATACAATGGTCGAGCAACCACTTTTCTTGAACTTCTACGGCTCTGAATTTCCATAACTTACTCTGACTGTGAGTATAGTTGGCGTAGGCCTTTGCGGCTAATTCTTTGATAAATCCCATTAAAAACGCATGAATTTTTGTGGATCAATGGCAATGCCTTCGTGCCAGAGTTCGAAATGAAGATGAGTTCCGGTTGTAAACTCGCCTGAATTTCCGATAATGGCAATGGCTTCGCCCGCTCGAACCAGGTTGCCCTGCTTTTTAAGTAAGGCTGAGTTGTGTTTGTAGATCGAAATAAGATCGTCGGAGTGCTGAATGATCAGTACGTGTCCCGTTTCGGCTGTCCATTCGGCAAAGAGCACATATCCGTTTAAACAGGCTTTAATAGCAGTGTTTTCAGGCGCTAAGATGTCTACGGCTGGATGGTTTTTATCTGGACTAAACTCCTGCGATACCACTCCTTTTACGGGCACAAAAAAGGCAAGATTTTTTAGTCCACCTGAATTGGAATTACTTCCAGCCTCAATATTAAACTTCTCGGCATCTTCAACTCTCTTTCGCATATTTACCTCTCTTTCACTGGGCTTAAGCGCTTCCTCATTGGGCAATGAGGCAATGGGTACAGAGTCGGGCTGGCTAGATTCTATCTCTTCTCCTGCTATGATTTTCTGAAGGATGTCGATATATTGTTTCTGATGAAGCAGCTGGATTTCTATAGAATCCGTTGCCTGCACCAACTCTAAGGCCTGCCTGCGCAAGCGCGTGGAGGAATATCCCGGTATATACTCCCTTAGTGGAGTATAGGCTATAAGAAGGGTGGTGCCTGAGATCAAGAGTATTATGGCTAATCCGGTTATAACAAAAACGTTCAAACGACTTAACTTAAAAGAGAGCTTCTCTTCAAAGGTATCGTCGTTGAAAATTACGAGGCGGTATTTGTACCGCAGTCTCTGGAAGACCGTCTCTTTGCGCTTTTGCACCATATGGGCAAATATCGCAATTCAATCTGCCTTTTTTTGCTAGCGTTGCTTAAAAGCCTGAATGGCGTTTCGGGTATAGTCTGATAAAACCAATTTTCCGCTAATGGCAGCCCGCTCAATTAGTAGATCGTCCCAATGTGCGGCGCTTTCCCAGGCCACTTCTTTTAGGTGTTGCATGGCTTCGGGACTTGAGTTTGCCAAAGATTTGGCTAGCTTTTCTACGGCCTCATCCATTTCTTGGTGGGTAGCGTACACTCCGTTGTACAATCCTTTTTCTCTGGCCCAATGGGCGCTTTTCCAAGAGGCGGCATCAATGGCCAAATCGCTAAAGGCGCTGAGACCCATTTTGCGCTCTACGGCTGGACCCACAACAAAAGGACCAATTCCCACGGCTAATTCACTTAGTTTCACGGAGGCCGATTCGTGTGCAAAGCAGTAATCCACTGCGCTGGCTAGGCCAACTCCGCCACCTACTGCTTTTCCTTGTATTCTTCCAATAATGAACTTCTTGCATTTGCGCATGGCATTGATCACATTCGCAAAGCCGCTAAAAAAAGCCAGGCCCTCTTCTTTGTTCGAAATGGCAACCAATTCGTCGAAACTGGCTCCTGCGCAGAAGCTAGAATCTCCAGCCGATTGCAGAACAATTACTTTTATATCGCTTCGTTCGGAGGCTTCCGCAACGGCTTCCGCCAAGCGCTTCAGTTGCAGCGCAGGCATGCTGTTCTTCTTTTCGTGATAGAAGGTTAAACGCCCGATTCCTTTTTCTACTTCCAACTTAACAAACGATTGATCTTCCATTCTTAGCTCTTTATTCCGTGTGATTTGATTTCGCAAATTTGACTAACATACCGCGTGTACCACTCTTTTCTTCCCATTTCCTTCGCCATGCGATGTACGCTGTTTTTTCTCCACGCATCAATGGCTTCCAAGGAGGTCCAATAGGAGATGAATATACCGGCGCCATCTTTGTTTCTTGAGCTTACAAAACCAACAAAGCCATCTATCTGCGATGCTGTTGCTATGGTCATAGCATCCATTTCGTCGTAGCCCTCAATGCTTTCACTCAGTTCTGAGATAAAGATGGCGCAGAAATACGGTGGTTCGGGTAGTTGCTTTAATTCGGGAAAGGTGGGCAACATCATTGTTCTTTCATTTTTACCATGGTAAGGATGGTAGCTAGGGCTACGGTCTCACCTGTTTCATCGTACACATCCACTAAAAATTTCACAATGCCTTTGCGGATGTCATCTTCTGAACGTTTTTCCTGGGCAATCTTTTCTTTTACGGAAAGACGAACGCCGAGAGTAGCACCCGGATAAACGGGCTTTGTGAAGCGCGCTTCTTCCAATCCATAGTTAAGAAGAACGGGTCCTTTTTTAGGGTCTACAAAGAGGCCCGCTGCCTTGCTCAGCACAAAATATCCATGTGCCACTCTTCCCTCAAACAGGGTGCCCTCCAAAGAAGTAGCATCCATATGAGCGTAAAAATTATCGCCACTAACATTCGCGAAGTTCACTATGTCTGCTTCGGTAACCGTATGCTTGTGTGTGGTAACCGTATCGCCAATTCTTAGGTCTTCAAAATGCTGTCGGAAAAGGTGTGGCTCTGCCTCAGGACGCGATCCTCCGGGCTGGTAACTTTTGGTTATCGCTTGAATCATATCAGGATGACCTTGGATGGCGGTGCGCTGTAAATAGTGCATAATTCCGCGCATTCCGCCCATTTCTTCTCCTCCTCCTGCTCGCCCTGGCCCCCCATGGGTTAACATGGGCATGGGAGAACCATGACCTGTACTTTCTTTGGCGCAGGCTTCGTTAAGAACCAAAACCCTTCCGTGGGTTGGGGCCACTTCTAGAACAAAATCATGGGCAATTTGTGGGTCTGCGGTGGCAATAGAACTTACCAATGAGCCTTTTCCTAAGGCACAAATCTCAGCCGCTTCTTCAATGGTTTTATAGGGCATTAAGGTAGAAACCGGACCAAAGGCCTCTACTTCATGTACGGTGGTATGCTGGAAGGGCGATAGATTTTGAAACAAGACTGGGGCAAAGAAGGCTCCCTTTTCCATGCTTCCGCCTACAATGTCGAACTCGTTGAGGTTGCCAAAAACCATTTCTTGGCTCTGTGCCAAAAGGCCCACATTCTCTTTCAATCGATCTACCTGACCGCGGCTCGCAAGGGCGCCCATGCGAACGCCTTCTATGGAGGGATCGCCTAAAACGGTCTTTTGCAGCCTAGAAGACAAGGCCGTTCGCACTGCTTCTAACTGATCTTCTGGAACGAGAATACGACGAATAGCAGTACATTTTTGTCCTGCTTTTACCGTCATTTCTCTATGAACTTCTTTTATAAACAAATCGAATTCGGCTGTGCCGGATCGGGCATCTAATCCGAGAACGGAAGCGTTTAATGAATCGGCTTCCATGGTAAATGGAACCGACTCGGCAAGCAGACGAGGGTGTGCTTTTAGCTTCCTGCCGGTATGGGCAGAACCGGTAAAGCTCACTACATCTTGATTCTCTACAAAGTCTATAATTCCTCTTCCAAATCCGTTTATGAGCTGAAGGGCCCCTTCAGGAAGAAGTTCTGCATCTACAATCTCTTTTACCATGGCTTCGGTTACAAAGCTGGTTATTTCAGAAGGCTTAACTACGGCAGGAACTCCCGCCATAAGGTTCACTGCAATTTTCTCTAACATCCCCCAAATAGGGAAGTTAAATGCGTTAATATGAACGGCAACCCCTCTTTTTGGAACCATTATATGGTGCCCTATAAAGCTGCCATTCTTAGACAATCCCACGGGCTCTCCGTCTACGTGATACGGAAGGTTCGGAAATTTTTTCCTCAAGGATGCATTGGCAAACAGATTCCCAATTCCGCCTTCTATATCAATCCAACTATCTACTCGCGTTGCACCCGTAGCGGCGCTGATGGCGTAGAATTGTTCCTTTTTAGATATTAGGTGCAGCGCCATATTTTTGAGCATCTGACCTCTTTCGTGGAAGGTCATTTTCCGAAGTTTTGGACTTCCTATTTCTCTTCCGTACTTCAATACGGCCTCGAAATCAATGCCTGCAGAGGAGCAGGTGGAGAGGAGTTCTCCGCTAATAGAATGCTGGTGTTGAAAGTCAACACCCTCTCCGGCCACCCATTTTCCTTGTATGTAGTTTAAACTCTGTTTCATGTCTATGCTATTATTTGCTGAAATCGCTTTCTACTAATCCGTCTCTTAATCGCACCAAACGCTTGGCCCTCTCGGCAATTTCTTCTTCGTGGGTTACCAACACAATGGTGTTTCCATTCGCGTGAATATTGGCGATCAACTCCATAATTTCTTCCGAAGTTTTGGAGTCTAGATTTCCCGTGGGTTCGTCGGCAAGTATCAACGAGGGATTGTTCACCAAGGCCCGTGCTACGGCCACCCTTTGTCTTTGTCCTCCCGAAAGCTGATTGGGCCTGTGGGTCATTCGGTCTGCTAATCCAACCATACCTAATACTTCTTCCGCTCTTTCTATGCGGTCTTTTTTATTCCAGCCCGCATAAATTAAAGGCAGGGCAACATTGTCTAATGCGGTAGAGCGGGGCAGTAGGTTGAAGGTTTGAAAGACAAAACCAATCTCTTGATTCCGAATTTCGGCCAGCTCGTTGTCTACCATGCTTCCAACCGATTTACCGTTGAGGGTATACTCACCTGAAGTAGGTGTGTCTAAACAGCCGATGAGGTTCATAAGCGTACTTTTTCCGCTACCCGAAGGACCCATCAAGGCTACATATTCGTTTTTTTCTATGGTTAAACTAATGCCCTTCAGCACTTTTACCACCTCGGCGCCAAGTGGAAAATCTCTGCGAATGTCTCGAAGCTCAATGATTGTATTGTTTGGCATTTAGTCTTTTTTGGAGTGAGGGGCGATGGGTGAGCCAGCTAAAGGATCTTTTGCAAGCTTTCCTTTGAACACTTTTAACTGAAGCTGTCCTTCTTCAAGAACGGCATAGGTATAATATTTAATCCAATCGCCGAGATTTATATAGGTAGATTCTTTGCTTAACTCCAGTTCAAGCGGCAGATGTCTATGTCCGAAGATGAAGTAGTCTATGGCTTTTTTCTGAAGAACCTCTTGGCAGTAGATGTACAGCCACTCTTCTTCTTTTCCCTTAAAAATAGCGTCGTCACCGCCGGTATGCGACCTACTCCACTTGCTGAGCCCATCGGCCAAGCCAATGCCAAAGTTGGGGTGCAAGCGCGCAAACATCCATTGAAGAAGCGGATTGGTGAATACTTTCTTCAAAAACTTATATCCATAATCTCCCGGACCTAAGCCATCGCCATGACCAATACAAAGTTCTTTTCCTTGCAAGTTATGATATACCGGTTCACGATGCAGTTGTAGCCCTATTTCGCTTGGAAGGTAATCGCGTATCCATAGATCGTGATTGCCTGTGAAGAGGTGAATTTCTAAGCCTTGATCGGCCAACTCAGCCAGCTTGCCCAAACTGCGAGTAAAGCCTCTGGGAACGGCCTTTTTGTATTCGAACCAAAAGTCGAATAGGTCGCCTACTATATAGAGCCGATCGGCATCTTCTCTTATTTGCTCCAGCCAATCGCAAAAAAGCCTTTCGCGAGCCAAGCTGCTTTGGGCATTGGGAGCCCCCAAATGAAGATCCGAAATGAAATAGGTTTTAGCCACAGCCCAAAGGTATTTAATTGAAGTCAGGCTTATTTCAGATTGCCTTCATTATTTCAAGTTAAAGCCAAAAGGACCTCGTTCTCAACCTCCACAAGCCGTTCATGAGAAACATACTCTGGAGTGGCCAACTCGAAAAATTATCTAAACTTCGCAGCATGAGTGAATTTCCTCCCTGCCCCGAATGCCAGTCGCCTTATGCCTATCCTTCTGATAGCTTACTTGTTTGTCCGGAATGCGGACATGAATGGAACCCTACCGAAGTTGCGGCGGAAGAGGCCAGACTGAAGGTCCTAGACTCCAATGGCAATCCTTTGGAAAATGGCGATACCGTAGTGGTGATTAAAAACCTTCCCGTGAAAGGCTCACCTCAACCTGTGAAGGCCGGCACCAAGGTGAAGAACATTCGCTTGGTAGAAGGCGACCACAATATCGACTGCAAAATAGATGGATTTGGATCTATGGCGTTGAAGTCTGAATTTGTGAAGAAGGCCTAAGCCTTTGTAGGTCTCAAACGCCAATTACTTCCCTCTAAAGTCCGCCAGTGGATATGTTTAATGCGCTTCCAACCAATTGGCACCAAATCCAGAGTCTACGATCAATGGAATTTTGGTTTTTACTGCCTTCGACATTTCGTGGGTAACCATTTGCTGTAGCTTTTCTTTCTCACTGATATGGCAATCGAAAACCAATTCGTCGTGCACTTGAAGCAGCATTTTTGAGCGGTAGTTCTCCTGCCTCAATTTTGCATCAATGGCAATCATAGCCTTTTTAATTACGTCGGCAGCCGTACCCTGAATGGGGGCGTTTACCGCATTGCGCTCGGCATGTCCTCGCACGGTCTGATTCTTTGAAAGAATGTCTCGCAATATGCGTCTTCTTCCAAACAAGGTCTTCACATAGCCATGTTCGCGTGCAAAAGCCACTTGATTGTCCATGTATTTTTTAATGCCGGGATAGGTAATGAAATATTGATTGATCATATCGGCCGCTTCAGAGCGCGAAAGATTGGTTTGTTGACTCAAGCCAAAGGCAGAGACGCCGTAAATGATTCCAAAGTTTACCGTTTTGGCATTTCCCCTTTGCTCTCGTGTTACTTCCTCCAAGGGAATGCCGAATAAATTAGCAGCCGTGGCGGCATGAATATCCTGATCGGCCAGAAAAGCGGCCGTCATGGCTTCATCTCCACTCAATTCGGCAATAAGGCGAAGCTCAATTTGCGAATAGTCGGCGGAGAACAGGGTGTGCTCTTCATCACGCGGAATAAAGGCGGCGCGAATGGCCCTTCCTCTTTCATTCCGAATGGGTATATTCTGCAGATTTGGATTGTTTGAACTCAATCGTCCTGTAGCGGCCACAGCTTGGTTGTAGGAAGTATGAATGCGCCCTGTTTTTTCGTCCACCAGGGTGGGCAGCGAGTCTACATAAGTGTTTTTCAATTTCTGTAGCTGCCTAAATTCCAAAATCATGGGAACAATAGGATGCAGCTCTACCAAGGTTTGAAGGATGTCTTCAGAAGTGGCATACTGACCCGTTTTGGTCTTCTTCACCTTGTTGCCGCCAATCTTAAGGTGATCGAATAGAATCTCTCCCAACTGTTTGGGCGATGCAATATTAAAGGCAACCCCTGCGGCTTCGGTTATATTTTCTTCTAAATCAATCAGTTCTGCTTGCATTTGGAGTGAAAGCTTGGCCAAGCTCTGAGTATCAAGAGCAATGCCTTCTCTTTCCATTCTAGAAAGAACTGGCACCAATGGAATTTCGATTTCCTCGAAAACCGAGCGAAGCTCGTATTGGTCTAGTTCGGCATTAAATAAGACCTGCAGTTGTTGGGTAAGATCGGCATCTTCGCCTGCGTATTCCACTACTTTTTCTATGGCCACATTGCGCATACTGCCTTGCTTGCTACCCTTTTTGCCTATCAATTCGTCTATGTGAACGGTTTTGTGGTGGAGGTAGGTTTCGGAAAGCGCATCGAAATTATGACGCATATCGGGCTGTAAGAGATAATGCGCCAACATGGTATCGAACATGGGTCCTTTCACTTCCACACCGTAATTCAGCAAAACCCCAATATCGTACTTCAGATTCTGACCCACCTTCAAAATAGATTCATTCTCAAAGAAGGGCAACAATAGTTGTAACCGCTCTTTTTGCTCTTCGTACTTTTCAGGAAAGGGAATATAAAAGGCTCTTCCAGCCTTCCAACTAAAAGCAATGCCTACCAATTGCGCTTGGCGCTCATCTAGGTTGTCGGTTTCGGTATCCCAGCAAACGCTCTCTTGCTTCAGCAGTAATCCAACAAAATGCTTTATTTCTTCCTCTGTTTCTATGCATTGATACAAATGCTCATAGTTCTCTAAAGTGCGGAAACTACTTTCTACAATAGCCATTTCCTCCTCCCCAAAAAGAGAGGCTTGTCCGCTATTTGCAGTGGCAGAGGCAGCTTTGGCGATGGGCGTGTCTTCGGGCTTTTGCAGCACCTTTCTCAGCAGCGTTCTAAATTCCAGCTCTTGAAATATTTCTTCAATGGCCTTTTCATCTATGGGGGAAAGAATCAAGTTTTCCTCATCTAATTCAACGGGCACATCAAGAATAATGGTGGCTAGTTTTTTAGAGAGTAGACCCAGCTCGGCATTGTCCCTAATCTTCTCGCCCAGCTTGCCTTTTATATTTTCAGCATTGGCCAATACATTCTCCAAGCTTCCGTATTCTGCCAATAGTTTTTGAGCAGTTTTTTCCCCCACACCGGGCAGTCCAGGAATATTATCAACGGCATCGCCCATCATTCCGAGCATATCAATGACCTGCTCTACGCGTTCAATCCCAAACTTTTCACAGACCTCTTTCTCGCCCATGATTTCCACCGGATTTCCTCCTCGGCTGGGCTTATAGATTAGAATGTTGTTTGACACAAGTTGTCCGAAATCCTTATCTGGCGTCACCATATAGGTTGTATAGCCCTTTTGTTCGGCCTTTTTGGCCAAGGTTCCAATAACGTCGTCGGCCTCAAAGCCATCCATGGCTATAATAGGTATACCATACGCTTTTAAAATGCGGTGTATCAAGGGAACAGCTAGGCGAATGGCCTCTGGGGTTTCATCGCGATTGGCCTTGTATTGCGGAAATTCTATATGCCTTTGGGTAGGGGCTGAGGTATCAAAAACAACGGCAATATGCGAAGGTTTTTCTTTTTCCAATAACTCCATCAGACTCAAGGTAAATCCAAACACCGCTGAGGTGTCTAGTCCTTCTGAGGTGCGCCTGGGGTTTTTAATAAAGGCAAAATACGCTCTGAAAATAAGAGCAAAGGCATCTAATAAATATAGATTTTTGGTCGGCTGCGACATGAAGTTAAGCTTTGTGGACTAAGGTAATCATACCAATAACATTTGCTTACTTGCACTCCTATTTCTAAATGAATTTATGAGCATTATAGTCCGCATATTAATTACGCTGGGTTTTTTCTTTTTCATAGACCTCTATGCTTACCAAGCGGTGAAGCAATTAGCTAGAGAACAATGGGTGTGGAAGGCGCTTTGGTGGGGATCTACCGCCTTGGTTTTGGTGGCTTTTGTTTGGATGATGATTGCCATGAATAATCACGGTAGGCTGAAGGCAAACTCTACCCTAATGTGGGCACTTGCTTTAATGCTCTTGCTATACATCCCCAAAATGGTAACCGCCATTCCGCTGCTCATTGAAGATTTTCTGCGCATTATTGGATGGATTTTTTCCTTCTTCGTCTCTTCCGATGAGGGAAGTAGCTTTCCGGCGCGACGACGCTTTGTGAGCATGCTGGCTTTAGGTCTAGCAGCCCTTCCTTTTGCAGGCATTCTCTATGGAGTTTGGAAGGGCAGATACCGCTTTCGGGTCATTGATCTCGAAATGGCTTTCGACGATCTTCCCGAGGCTTTCGATGGATTTAGTATAGTACAGATCTCCGATTTTCATGTGGGAAGCTTCGACAATGCCGAGAAATTGAAATACGGCATCGATCTGGTCAGCGCTCAAAATGGCGACTGCCTCTTGTTTACGGGCGATATGGTAAACAATAGCGCCGATGAGCTGGATGCTTGGCAAGATTTGGTTGGAAGTCTTCAAGCAAAAGGGCCCAAATTAGCGGTGCTTGGAAACCATGATTATGGAGATTATATGACTTGGCCTTCGGCAGAAGCAAAGATTCAGAACCTAGAAAGCCTAAAACACAGAGAAAAGCAAATGGGCTTTCAAATGCTCAACAACGATCATATTGAAATCGAGCGCAATGGACAGAAAATCTACATTGCCGGGGTAGAGAATTGGGGTAAGCCGCCCTTTCCTCAGCATGGTGATCTAAAGAAAGCGCTGATGGGTATTCCCGAAGACGGCTTTACGGTATTGATGAGTCATGATCCTAGCCATTTTGATTTGGAGGTAAAACAGCATAGCAAGAAAGTGCATCTCACCCTAAGCGGACATACCCATGGAATGCAGTTCGGAATAGAAATACCGGGCTGGATAAAGTGGAGTCCTGTAAAGTGGCGTTATGCCAAATGGGCCGGCCTTTACGAGGACTTGGGAAGGTATTTGTACGTAAACCGCGGCTTTGGCTATCTCGCCTTTCCAGGCAGAGTAGGCATTTGGCCAGAGGTTACTAAAATTGTGCTGCACAAGAAATAGATTGAAGAAAGGGAAGAGCAGAAGCCTTCCAATAGAGAATTAAAGAGGACTCTTTCTTGAATGACTCTTTTCAAGCCCCAATGGTTCAGAGAAGAAACCAATTTTTGAAGGGCTGAAAAGACCTACTCTTTTTTAGACTCGCTGGATTTAAGATTGTTGAACAACAGCCTGTTGATTCAAACCGAAAGAATCAAATAGAGTAAAAAGAGAACAAACCTCATTTGAGCTGATTAAGGCTATGTTTTGACACTTATTTTTTCGAACGTCTTATTTTTTGGCAGGGCTCGGTATTGAATCATCGAATCACACACCTACCTTTAAGGTAGGATTTACTTTTATAGATCTGGCTAAAATTAGAGTCCAATATGTTTTGTCAGGCTTGATAAACTCACAAGCTAGTAACATCAATATTAAACAGTTTAGCAGCATTTTTCCAGAGTATCAACTCCTTTTTTTCCTCTTCCAAATCAAGTTGTCCAACGAACTTCAAGTATGATTCCATATTCGAAATGGGCCAATCTGTGCCGTACAACAGATAATTGGGGTCTCCAGCGTAGGTAATCATTTCTTCAATTTCTTTTTTCATGAACCGCTCGAACTTTTCCGAAAAATTGCCGAGAACTAAGCCTGAAATATCTGCGTACACGTTTTTATTCTTATAGACAACCTCCATGCAGTCTTTAATCCAAGGGTTTCCCACATGACATATCACAATTTTTAAATCAGGATAATCAACGGCTAAATCATCAATGTGCAAGGGGTGCGAATATTTGATTTTCCCTGTTGGGGCATAGGTATCTCCAGAATGAAACATGACTGGCACATCGTATTCAATTGCCATTTCGTACAAGAGCTTAAGACGAATGTTATTTGGATAAAAGGGCTCGTAACCTGGATAGAACTTTAGGCCCTTTATAAAACCATTTTCCAGGTACTCGCTAATTTCACGTATATCTCTATGATCATAATGGAGATAGCTAATTCCAGAAACTACCCCCAAATTGTTTCTTCCTTTAAAGGCCTCTGCCCAACTACCTCTAATGGAATGAATTTCTTCGTGGTTTTCCATTTTTCTGCGATATTGGGTAGTCGCATTCTCCTCAACCAGGGTCATTAATTGAAAATAAATACTGAGAGATTGAATAATTTTATCGCTGGGCAGTTTTTCATTGCCCGTATCTGGAAGACGATTGTTTCTAAGAAGTTCAATTACTTCAACCTCATTAATTCGAGAAAGCATTTCATTGTAACAGTCAATAATAAAGTTTCGGTCGTTCGCAATTTTTTGGAATGTATCAGCCTTATTCATGTTAAATCCGATTTACTTATTGCAATCTATTGAGTTTACATAGCATGGAACAGAAGTCCTTATACTAACCCACCCAAACACGCCCATTCAGGCGTTTTCTAGTTAAAAATAGGCTTTCTAGGCCTGCTAAACTCAGAGTTTTGAAAAAAGAAGTGGAATAGATTTCGTTTGTAATGCAGCCTTAAATCGCTTGAAAAGAAATTGTGAGTCTTCACGCTCGTGCCCATTGTGTCTTCTTAAAGGTTTTCTCGGATGTATCGAACATACTGCTCTTTTTGGACAGACGTTATCCCTTTTTTGAGATCACATTTTTCATGATTTGGATATCCAGACTTTGACCGGCAATGATCCGATTGAGTCTGTTATTTTCGTTTTCCAACTCACGAAGGCGACCCAGTGTTTGTTTGCTGATACCCGCATACTTGTTCTTCTAGTTGTGGAAGGTCGTTGGGGTAATGTTGTGTGAACGGCTTATCTCAGCTACGGTTTTGCCAAATACCTGCTCCCTGAGAATGTTAAAAATGTGCTTCTCTGAAAATGTGCACTTTTATATGCCCTAAAGTTAAAAGGTAGCTACTTTCAATCGGCCTGAAAAATGCATTTAGTAACTGTTTCTTCAAGTAATGCGCTATTTTCGGTAAATGGCAATACATACTTAAACTGACAATAGTTATTCTGAGGGATATTGAAATCCATCATTACCAAAGTTGATGTATCAAAGCGGTAATCATCAAATTTATGTTCCCAACTATAGAAAGATATTGAGCTAAATGGCTTTGATTCGTTTCTGGAATTTCATAAGCAGGGGTTCTACTTTCAAATACCTTATTGGCACATATTTCTGTATCATTCAAGTGCACAGAATATGAATTTGATTTCCAAAGTGGCTTACCAGTGAATTTTTCTCAGTAATACATAAGGGTGTATTCTTGGAGAATTTCTTTGGTTTTTTGGTATAAGTCTATCCCTTTAATGTGGTGATAAAGATGGGTAGAATCTTTTATTTTTCTCTGTCAGCAACCTTTATATGTTGCAATTTGGTGTTAATTAAATCACTGAGATTAAGATTGATTACCTCCTCATCGGTGGACCAAAAACAAAAATTACGATCATTTGCATTTTTGTTATCTGGCTCAATAATGGCTAGCTTTTTATTCTGCAATAAACCCTTTTCATGCATTTTCATAAGTTAGAGGCTGTTTGCAGCATCCATACCGACAAAAGAAAATAGACTGATTTGGTTGAGCTTTTTCTAACCAATTTAGTTTGAAAAAAAGAGACCATCTGAGTAAAAAATACAAAGATGGCCTCTTTAAGGTGTGATTAGTTAATCGTTTGAATTTCTGCTTAGAGTATAGATTACTAAACCAAATCCTATCTTGTTAATAGCATCGGCAATGTTGTAAACTATATCCATGGCGTGAGATGCAGCTGCAGGATCAGACACTAATTGTAAACCAAATAGGCCTCCTGGAGTACCTAAAATGTAACCAAGTGGATAAATTGCCCAACCTACTAATACAAACCAGGCAAGAATTCTTGTTGCCTTTGCAACCTGTACTCCAGCGGATTGTGCCAATTTCGCAACTTCTCCAAACCAAATTAAATAAACGATATAGAAGTAAGCAATACCTGAAATTATACCCCACAATACACTTCCATCACGATCTAGCACTTCACCAATGTAACCTGTAATTAGCATTACTAGAGATGCAGCAATTAATTTCCATAACAGGCTAATCTTTGAACCAGCCTTTTTCGTAATTAAATAGAATTCAACACACATTAAGGGTACTGTTAGAATCCAGTCCACATAGCGAAAGAATGTGGGAGAGTCACCCGTTTCCAAATTGTAGCCACGCATGTAATAGTAATGCACCGCTGCAATAAACGTAATCAGTCCTGAAACTAATACGGATGTACGCCATTTGGGCGAAGTATTGTTTACTTCAAAAAAGAAAAATACTGAGGCTGCCATCATGGCCATTGTTCCGATGAAGAACGTGAATGCAACGTAATTGTCGCTTGCAATTTTTAAATGTTCCATTTTTCCACTATTTTATTTTCTCCTACTCGTTAGGCTTTTCGGTTGCGCCATGTTTTTTAGCTGATTACATCTTCAGATTTGGTATTAACAATGCAATTCTATTTTTGTTTTGATTGTGATAAAGTTTTCAGTGCTAAGAAGTTGGTGATATAGGGTAGAAAGCGAGTCGGCCTCAGCTAAACGCGATACAATAAATGATCGGCCAATTTCTGGAAGCTGCGGTTCAAGCTTGTGCTTATTGTAAAATCCTTTCAAATAAAATGTATCTCCTTCAGCACAGTGCTGATATTAAATCGATTCGTTGTGAATAGCACTATACAGCCTTGTTAATGGTTGCTTTTTAAATGCAACTGAAACTCTAAGCTATATTCTGAACTTTGCGTGCAGAACCTTTTATGAGAGTTGGAAATCAACAAAATATTCGAGTATCCTACCCTAAATAATACTACCACAATAAATCAAAACCTACTAGAAACACTGTTTAAAATGACTTATAGAAAACACCACTAACCGAACGAAATACTTCTTTCACGGAACACGCTAAGCCTCCTACTTCGCTCGATAAACAGTCTGCATAGCAAGAACATGAGGAAAACTAAGGCACGCAATAAAAATGAAGAAAACACCCCAAGGAAGCGGTTCGTTAAGGCTTGCTTGTGCTGGCCAGAGAAAATAAAAGAGTGCAAATAAGAGCCACGCACCCATATTAAATGGCAAGGAATGCACCCATATGGATTGATGACTTATATTTAAATGACGCTGAATGTGCTGCCAGCCTGTAAAACTGTGTTGTCCTATAAAATAGAGTCCAAATGCAATTACGAGTGGAAGCTGGGAACCTAACAACAACCAGATTACTGTAATGGCAAAAGAGCTTTGCTTTCGCCAAATGGCCCACCCCAACCAAGGGAGTAGGGCCCAGACTGGACAGGCCGCTGGTAAGCGCAGGTCTCCCATGGAGCGTAAAATGGCATTGGTCTCTTGGAAATGAGTGCCTAGAACGTAAACCAAAACAGATGCTCCCCAGAAAAAAGAAGCGGGCTTTTTGAAATGCCACAAAGCGCCATCGGCTTGTCCAAAGTGCCAAGAGGAGTATAGTAGAAAAACACCGAGCCCCAAGCTTGAATTATACAACCAGACCAATGCCATCGATAACATTAATGCGAGGTACTTAAAGATGAAACCAGAGGCTTTTTTTAGATTCCAACGACCCGTTGAGAGCAAATGATCAACCGCTCCATGTGGAATACCGACGGTTATCAATCCGAGAGCCAATAGACTGTATGATACAATACGTTGTGTGTCGGTATTGTATCCCAAAACGAGGAGCAAGAGCGTCAAAAGGGTCAATATTATAGGGCGGGAAAGTTCGCTGTGAAATAATTTACGAGCGAGTGATGATAAAAACGGTTTCCAAGGCAGCTGGATGAAAATGGAAGCATCTTCTTGGAAATTGGTTTTCTCATCGAGGAATCGCATTACTTTTTGAATGCCAGTAGATTCGAATAGGGAAAGAAAAATGCGCTTACCCTCTGCTGGTTGTCGCTTCAATATGTCGAGCAGTAAAGCATCATAAAAAGCGAATCGCCCTCTAAAGGCATCGGAGTGCTTGACGTTGTGCTCACAAACATTCCCTCCATTTACCATAGTTTTGGTTAACTCACGAGCATGGTAATACATGTTTTTGAAAGCATAACCTGTGCTTGGTTTAATGTTATAGTTTCTTGCGCCTAAGTAGACTACACCTGAAACATTTAGGCTCTCCATCGGAGTGTTACTCATTGGAATACACCCTTGTTCAATGGCCAACGTAGTGTAGCTATTAAAGTGCTGCGACGTGTATTTCTTTAATAGTTCCTCCGCTTCGGGCAACTGAAGGATCTCGGACCCGAAACGAGTAACCTCTACTAGTGCTGTAGTTGGAGAGAAAGGCAATACATAAACAAATTGTGTGTGCCCTAATTGCTCTATGTTGAAATCCATGAAGCGGAAAGCAAGGGGGGAATCCATTGCAATTTGGGTTTCAATCATCCACCCCACAAAGCTTTGATGAATATGCGTTTGGCCGCCTTGGGAAAGGGCGTGGTTGGGCGTGCGGGAATCGAAAATAGTAGTTCCGCGAATCTTCTGCTCCTGTACTTGAACGAAAGGCCCGTCAGCATCTTCAGAAATGACCTCTATTTCAGCTAGGATATGGGTCCATTGAAAGCTCTCGCGGAGTTGATCTATTTGTTTGTACAGATCGATGCTGGAAATATGATTGTACGTATACGGAAATAGGGGTGTCTCGTCTTTATTAGGGAGGATAACCGTCTCCCAAGAATGAGATATGATAGGCTTGAGCGCATGGCCAATCGGTTCTTGGTCGTCCGACCAAAAACAAAAGGTTTTATCGCGCGTGTCTTTCTTCACGCGATCAATCAGTAGAACCTGAGCATTCTGAAGCAGGCCGGCCCGATGCATCTCCAAGAGCAATAAGGAGGCAGATGCCCCTATACCGCAGAAGATGTAATCATAGGATCCCGATGGAATGATGGGGTTCAAGCGGATAGTAGATTTTGTACTTGATTCAATTAGGAAAACTTGAATAGAAAAAGGAAGGAATCGCAGATAAGCGAATCCTTCCCTTTCTCCATTTTAATTTAAACGGTTCTGTGATTTTCAGTCTTCAGTTTTACGGGATAAGCTGTAAATCACAAGACCAAAACCAATTTTGTTAATCGCGTCTGCGATGTTGTATACAATATCCATAGCATGAGCAGCCGCAGCTGGGTCAGATACAAGTTGTATTCCGAATAAACCCCCAGGTGTTCCTAAAATATATCCAAGCGGATAAATCGCCCAACCTACTAATACAAACCATCCAAGAATACGGGTAGCTTTTGTAACCTGAGGTCCTGCGGATTTTGCAAGTTTTGCAACCTCACCAAACCAAATTAGATAAACAATGTAGAAATATGCCACTCCAGACAAAATGCCCCATAAAACGCTATTGTCACGATCCATAGTTTCCCCAAAATAACCTGTTATCAGCATTACTAGAGATGCCGCAATCAGTTTCCACAATAAACCAATTTTTGCACCCGCTTTTTTAGTGATGAGATAGAACTCCACACACATGAGCGGTACGGTAAGAATCCAATCCACATAGCGGAAGAATGTGGGAGAGTCACCCGTTTCCAAGTTGTAGCCGCGCATATAATAGTAATGCACCGCCGCAATAAATGTAATCAGTCCGGAAACAAGAACGGATGTTCTCCATTTCGGCGAAGTGATGCTTAATTCAAAGAAGAAGAAAACAGATGCAGCCATCATAGCCATCGTTCCAATAAAGAACGTAAAGGCAACGTAGTTGTCGCTTGCAATTTTTAAATGCTCCATTTCCTCATTTTCTATTTTCCCTACTCATTGGGCTTTTCGGTTGCGCCATGTTTTTTTAACTGATTGCATCTTCAGTGTCGTCAATAACAATTCAATAATATTTTTGTTTTCCTTGCCAACGACACAATACTTTGGCAGTAGCCGATTTTGAGGCGCTTTCGAATCATAAGACATTGGATTTAACCATAGCGAAGACCTTGAAGTGGGCACTTAAACGACAATGGATTAGAGCGTTTGCTTGTGCGTCACTCTATTTATCCTTTATCCCTTTGTCCAATTTCACGAACGTATAAACTCAATCTAGGATTCAAGCAAAGAGTGTATTTAAATGCCAAGAACCCGCCATCTGCACATATAACTATCTGCCTTTTGGAAACCGCTCGGTAAGACAGACTCCTTAATTGAGGTTCTTATATAGCGGCTTAACATACCACTTCCTTTGCCCCAAGAAAAGGGTGAATTCCTTTGTTCATAGTTTCTGTTTATTGGAAGCAATCCTAAAAGCGGACGCCCATATTTATGTGTAAGCTCCCCATTTTTAGTACAGATCTAAATTATAAAATACTTTCATTGTTT
>JAFMBM010000034.1 GCA_017858515.1 Cryomorphaceae bacterium
GTGTTCGCGTGTTCGCGTGTTCGCGTGTTCGCGTGTTCGCGTGGAGAGGCATTTAATGAAAGTTTTCATACTTTAAAGAGTTTAATTGTTGTTTTAATCCATGGCCAATGAATGCGTCCAATGTAGTTCTTCTTTGTATTTCCAAATTGTTAAGTTTACACTTTAACACTTGTAGGAATCCCGCGCCTAGACTAGCTTTCAGCGGACTACAGAAAATACGCACAGCTTTTTTTTGGATTGTTTGCAGCTGTTTTCTATTGTTGTAGGCGTATTCTTTACGGAGGAATTGGTAGAGTCGCGACGCATCACGCACGCACAGACTTATATCCCTCTAAGTCATCGGTTCTTTTAAGGGTTTTGTTTGTAATGAAATAGAGGGACTCTAGCGAAACCAATGATAATCATGCTGCAAATAACCCAATGCTAGCATGGGGAGAAAGAAAAGCGGTTGTTTAGTTCTACAGAAAGGGTATGGCTCGATGCCTCGGCCTATTTTAACTTCCAAAAAAATCGGAGAGGCAAAGAGTAAGGCGAAAGTAGCGTAGAAGTGCACTAAAAGTAGATTTCTGCTAGAGTTTAAACATCCACATCCCGTGCTAAAGTTAAAATTGGGTGATGTTTTTCAATTCACTATTAATCACAATGAGCGGCATATGCGGCAGATAGAGAGAATTCAAGAAGCCATGAAAGGGAGATAGAATCTACCAAAAGGCATTTGAAAATAGCGCTTTATTCTGCATAAAAAAGGCCGCCCATCCGGCAGCCTTTTTAATTTAATGCGTACAGCCTATAACGTACCGCGTCGCTCTTGTTCTCTTTCTATAGATTCGAATAGGGCCTTAAAGTTTCCTTTTCCGAAGGATTGAGCTCCTTTTCTCTGAATGATTTCAAAGAACATGGTAGGCCTATCGAGTACGGGTTTAGTAAACAGCTGAAGCAAATAGCCTTCATCGTCGCGATCTACCAATATTCCCAGTTCTCTCAATGGCGCCAAGTCTTCGTCAATTTCACCCACACGATCCAAAAGATCATCATAATAGGTATCGGGAACGTAGAGGAATTCTACTCCATTCTTTTTCAGTGCCGTTACCGTTTCCATAATATTGTCTGTGGCTAAAGCAATGTGTTGCACGCCTGCACCATTATAGAAATCAATGTATTCTTCAATCTGGCTTTTCTTCTTGCCTTCGGCAGGTTCGTTGATTGGAAACTTAATTCTTCCATTTCCATTGGTCATTACCTTAGACATTAAGGCGGTATAATCTGTAGAAATGTCTTTGTCGTCGAAAGAAA
Organism: Cryomorphaceae bacterium; assembly: GCA_017858515.1. Lineage (GTDB taxonomy): Bacteria > Bacteroidota > Bacteroidia > Flavobacteriales > Schleiferiaceae > RFXV01. The sequence goes on from JAFMBM010000034.1 coordinate 1,294, forward strand.
CCAATTGAGCAAACCCCATCACTTTAGAATAGAATTCAACCCACTTATTCATTTCATTCCAACCCACATTTCCAACCATATGGTCAACGTATTTCAATCCAACCGAAGCCGGACGATAATCGGGGTTCCACTCAATAAATCCGGGAAGAAAAACGCCATTGTAGCGGCTGCGCTCTACAAAAAGGTGAACGGTTTCTCCATAGGTGTGTATACCAGAAACAACAACTTGTCCGTCTTTGTCTTCGCTGAGCGTTGGCTCCAAGAAAGAATCGGCACCACGAGAAGTCGTTTCTTTCCAAGATTTAGCGGCATCGTCTACCCAAAGGGCCACCACCTTCACTCCATCTCCATGTTTGTTGATGTGGTCGTTAATAGGTCCGTCTGGTTTTAGCGGACTGGTGAGCATGATGGTAATTTTATCTTGGCGAAGCACATAAGACACATGGTCTTTAGCTCCTGTCTCCAACCCGCGGTAGGCCAAAGGCTGAAAGCCCCAAGCGGTCTGATAATAGTGTGCAGATTGCTTTGCATTGCCCACATAAAGCTCAATAAAATCCGTTCCATTTAAAGGAAGGAAGTCTTGTGCATTGGGAAAAATCTTCTTTATTTCTTCTGTTTCTGTATGTTGCATTGTAGGGGTCTTTTGGTTGTGCAAAGTTACATTTTAGTCGAGCCAGCTCTTCCAATAATCAGCTTCTTGCAAATCGAGGGCGGTTTGGGTTAATCGCAATGGGCGGAAGGTATCTACCATCACTGCCAATTCATGCGTTTCTTTTTGTCCGATCGAACGCTCATAAGCGCCCGGATGTGGGCCATGGGGAATGCCCGCAGGATGCAGGCTAATGAATCCTTTTTCCACATGATTGCGACTCATAAAATCTCCATCTACATAATAGAGCACTTCGTCTGAATCTATATTGCTGTGATTGTAAGGCGCAGGAATAGATTGCGGATGGTAATCGTATAAGCGAGGCGCGAAGGTGCATACCACAAAGTTGTGTGCCTCGAAGGTTTGATGTACTGGAGGCGGTTGATGCACTCTTCCGGTAATTGGTTCAAAATCGGCCGCATTAAAGGCATAGGGGAAATTGTATCCGTCCCATCCCACCACGTCAAAAGGATGCGAAGCGTATTCCACCTCATGCATCTGGTTCTCTTTGCGGATAAAAATCTTGAACGAACCCTTTTCATCGTGGGTCTCCAATTCAGTTGGAAGCCTGAGGTCGCGCTCGCAAAAAGGAGAATGCTCCAACAACTGACCGAAGTGGTTGCGGTAGCGCTTGGGCGTTAAAATTGGACTGAAAGATTCAACTATAAAGAGTCGATTATCTTGTGAATCGAATTCAATCTGATAAATGATTCCTCTAGGAATGATGAGATAGTCGTGCGGACCAAACTTCAAATTTCCAACGAGGGTTCTCAAAGTACCACTTCCAGAATGAACAAAAATCATTTCATCGGCATCGGCATTCTTATAGAAATAAGAGCGCATAGAGTTTTTAGGAGAAGCAAGGGCAATGTTCAAATCGTTGTTGAACAGAACCACTTTTCGGCCTTCTAGAAAATCTTCAGAAGGCGCAAGATGCCATCCTTTTAACATTCGGCTAGCGAGGTTGTGTTGCACCGCCGCCTTTGGAGTTTGATCTACAGGATCTTTTAAAGATTGTACCATAGTGGGCCTATGTACATGATACAGTAGCGAAGACATTCCGCTAAATCCTTCGGTACCAAATAATTGTTCATAATACAAACCACCGTCTGGCTTGTTAAAAACCGTATGTCTTTTGTGAGGAATCTTTCCTAGAGTATGATAAATGGGCATAGCTTTCTTTATAAATTCACGAGTTAACAAAGGTATCACCTCAGCCAAAGCACTCTATGACATTTGTCAGCAAAACAAATTCGAATTCAATTCCTAAGGTATTGGAATTCTTGGCATACAGCAACATCATTGTTGCTCTAGCATCTGGAAGTTTTGTTGGGATATGGCAAATTCAATATCAACTTCCGCTGAGCCAATATGGTTATTTGCTTTTTTTTCTGAGTGTATCGGCCTACGGATATATGCATTTAGCGGAAAGCAAGAAGCCCTCTATGGGCCATCCGGTGCGCATTTTTACTAAAAAGAACAAAGGCTTTGTTCTTGGTTTGAGTCTGCTCTCTGCTTTGGTGGCACTCTATTTTATTTGGTTGGAAGGAATGCAAACCAGCCTAGTCTTGCTTCCAGCCCTTCTGATTTCCTTGGCCTACCCCAACAATCCTTGGTTTAAAGGCATTCGATCCAAACCTGGATGGAAGCTTTTGTTTATCGCTTTTACCTGGGCCTATACAAGCACTTTCGTTCCGCTTTGGTTGTATGGAGAATTGCCTACTCAGATTTTAATGACTTCCTTCTTTCAGGTATTCTTTTGGGTTTTTGCCCTAGCCATTGCCTTTGATGTGCGCGATATTGCTTTTGATGGAGGAGAATTGCAAACGCTTCCACAACAAAAAGGGATTTCAGCTGCCTTGCGTTGGGCTTGGATTGCCATTGCGGCTGTGGAGGTTTCTCTTTTCATTCAGTTTATGCAAGACCAATTGAGCTGGCAAGTCTTGCTTGCACGTTGGATACCCTTAGAATTAAGTTCGCTCTTTTTATGGCGGATCAAGAAAAAAGCAGATCCTTTGTTTATTTCCTTTTGGATTGAAGCCTTGCCCATCTTCGCATTTGCCCTCTTATTCTTCTCATCAAAATTCTTTGTCAACTAATTAAGGATAGTACCTTTGAGCAAGATGGAAATAGATTCAGAAATTCGAATTCAAGACGAGAAAGATCCGCTTAAATCTTTCCGCAATGCTTTCCTTATTCCGAAAGATGAAAAAGGAAATGATGTGGTTTATCTCACCGGAAACTCCTTGGGATTACAGCCTAAAGAGGCTAAAACCTATTTGTTAGAAGAACTAGAAGATTGGGCCAAATATGGAGTGGAAGGCCATGTGCATGCACGGAGGCCTTGGGTAGAATACCATTCTTTTTTCTCAGAATCGCTGGCACGCATCATGGGTGCAAAGCAAGAAGAAGTGGTGGCCATGAACGGGCTCACTACCAATTTGCACCTTTCAATGGTTAGTTTTTTTAGGCCAAAAGGAAAGAGAACCAAATTGCTTTGTGAAGGAAAGGCCTTTCCATCAGATTTATATGCATTGCGTTCACAGCTGCGGTTTCATGGATTAGACGATTCCAACCTTGTTTTACTCCATCCTAGAGAAGGGGAGCACAGTTTGCGCACGGAAGATATACTGGCGAAGATTCATGAATTGGGTGATACACTTGCCCTTTCGATGCTTGGCGCAGTAAATTTTTATACAGGACAGTTTTTTGAGATTCAGAAAATCACCCAGGCGATAAAGGCTGTTGGGGCTTTTGCAGGATGGGATCTGGCACATGCCGCCGGCAATCTTCCCTTACAGTTGCATAATTGGGATGTAGACTGTGCGGCTTGGTGTAGTTATAAGTATTTAAATAGCGGACCGGGTAGCGTAAGCGGAATTTTCATCCACGAAAAACACCACGGATTAAAAGACATTCCGCGCTTTGAAGGTTGGTGGGGACACGATAGCGAAAGCAGGTTTAAAATGCCCGATCACTTCCAACCCATGCCAACCGCAGAGGCATGGCAATTGAGCAATGCTCCTGTTTTGAGCATGGCGGCTCATAGAGCCTCTTTGGATTTATTCGATAAAACATCCATGCAAGAGCTGCGCTCCAAATCCCTCAAATTGACGGCCTATCTGGAGGAAATATTGAATGAGATTGGAAAGAAGTATCAAACAGATTGGACGATTTTAACGCCTTCTGAACCAGAGCAAAGAGGTTGTCAGTTGTCTTTACTCTTGCCAAAGAAAGGAAGAGCACTTTTCGACTACCTACAATCCAATGGCGTAACGGCAGATTGGCGAGAGCCCGATGTAATTCGCATGGCTCCGGTTCCTATGTATAACTCATTGGGCGATCTAAATCGTCTCAAGAAAATAATAATCGAATTTTATGAAACCCACTAAAGACATTGTAATTGCTGGAGCTGGTTTGGTTGGCTCACTTCTGAGTATTTACCTAGCGAAGAAGGGGCATAGCGTTCGAGTTTTCGAAAGGCGTGCAGATTCTAGAAAGGCAAGTATATATCAAGGTAGATCCATCAATTTGGCCTTGTCGAACAGAGGTTGGCGCGCTCTCGAGGGAGTGGGTGTAGCGGAAGACATCAAGAGAATTTCCATTCCTATGTACCGCCGGGTTATGCACGATACAAAGGGAAATTTGTCTTACCAGCCGTATGGCAAAGACGGAGAGGCCATCTATTCGGTTTCAAGAGCTCTATTGAACCAAAAGTTACTAGATATAGCGGAAGAAATGCCCAAGGTTTCTCTGCAGTTTGAAAGAAAATGTGTTGGCGTAGATTTGGAGGCTGCCAAGTTAGAATTGGAAGATCCAAACGGACTAAGAACAGAGGTGCAAGCCGATTTTGTATTTGGATCGGACGGGGCCTTTTCGGCCGTTCGCAGTGCTATGGAACGAACCGATCGCTTTAATTATCAGCAAGAATATATTGAGCATGGCTACAAGGAATTGAGTATTCCCGCTGGTCCCGATGGAAGTTTCTTAATGGAAAAAGAGGCTTTACACATTTGGCCAAGAGGCGATTATATGCTCATTGCCCTTCCCAATCCAGATGGCACCTTTACTTGCACTTTGTTTTTCCCCTATGAAGGAAATCCCTCTTTTTCTAGCTTAAAGACCTTGGCTGAAGCCCGTACATTCTTTGAAGAGGTATTCCCAGATGCATTGGCGCTCATGCCTGATTTTGATGAAGAGTGGACACATAATCCCAACAGTTCTCTTTGTATTATCCGATGCTATCCATGGGTGAAAGGAAAAATGGCGCTCATTGGTGATGCCGCCCACGCGATTGTGCCTTTTTACGGACAAGGAATGAACTCTGGCTTTGAAGATTGCCGTATTCTGGATATGATTCTGGATGAAGAGGATACTTGGGAAAGGGCCATGGAGCGCTATCAAAGAGAAAGAAAGGGAAATGGAGATGCCATAGCTGAATTGGCTATGCGGAATTTTATTGAAATGCGCGATTTGACTGCAGATAAGGAGTTTCTCCTACGCAAAAGAATTGAAGCCAAGGTGGCAGAGAAACATCCGCAAACTTGGTTGCCTCTGTATTCTATGGTAACCTTTAGTCATATTCCCTACGAGCGCGCCTTGCAGATAGGCAAGATTCAAGACAAAATAATGAAGGAAGTGATGAATCGCTCGGATATAGAAGAGATGTGGGATTCGCCCGAAGTGGAGGCGGCTATAATAGAAGCCGTTCAGCGTTATCTCTAATAGAAGTTAGGGCTCTTTATGAGCCCGGCTTTGACTTGTTGGAATAAAGGTATTCGTCTACAATAAAAATGATATTCTGATTAACCAAAGGCTTGGTAATATAGCCATGCACATTGGAGTAACTATTGGCTTTCTGCTGGTCGTATTTAGAAATAGACGAGCTAACCATATAGATAGAAACTTCCTTATTCAAGAATCGCTTATGGTATTCGTCTAGGAATTCAAATCCGCTCATGATCGGCATATTGATGTCTAGCAGCAGAATACCTGGAAAAGCCTTCCGATTTTGGTCTAATTCATTAAGCAATCGCAAGGCACTTCTGCCATCTCTTTCGATATGCACAAGAGAATCAGGATAAGCACGTTGAATTATATTCTTGAGTACGAAGTTATTAACCTGATCGTCATCGATAATTAAAATCTCAATCACTTATCTAATTTTTTCAAAGATGGAGTTGAGCCATATTTATTCTTATAGCATTTCCCGAAGTACGACAAACTCTTGAATCCCAAATAAAAGGCAATTTCTTTAATTGGGGTATCCTCATTTTTAAGTAATTCATTGGCTTTAACCAATTTTATCTCGTTTATGTATTTTACGGGGGTTAGTCCTGCTTTATCTTTTACAATAGCTTCGAGTTTAGTATAGCTCATACCCATATCAGCGGCCAAATCGGGTATGCTAAAATTCTTGAATTTGTATTTGCGCACCACCAATGAGTCGATCATAGCGAGGGCGGGATCTTTTACAGGAAGAGCCGTTTTCTGATCAAGATCTATACTGTAGATCTTCGATAGGAATTCTTGCTTTCGGAGAATATTGTTTATTCTACTTATCAGAACTTGAGCGCGAATGGGCTTTACTAAGTAATCATCGGCTCCCAGTTCATAGCCTTGGATAAGATTGTCATCTTGACCCAAAGCGGTGAGGAGAATAATTGGAATTCTCTTCCATTCTGGATTTTCCCTTATGGCTTTAAGCAGCTGATATCCATCCATACGAGGCATCATAATATCGGAGACTACAATGTCTGGTTTAACATCCTGAAGTTTTTCAACGGCATCTTCCCCGTCGACCGCTGGAGTTACCTCAAAGTATTCAGATAGCAACATATCCATGCTTTCTAGCAAGTCTTTGTTGTCTTCTACTATCATTACTTTCTTTTTCATCATAAATGGGTTGAGGGCTTATCGATAGAGTAGGGTAAGTTAACATGAAAAGTAGTTCCTTTTTCCAACTCGCTGGTAGCATAAATTTTTCCCTTGTGAAGCAGCACAAATTCTTGAATTACGGCAAGAGCAACGCCTGTTCCTTCGGCGTTCATTATTGCATTTTCTGATCTATAAAAAGGCTCAAAGATTCTCTTTAGTTCGTGAGAAGGAATTCCCATGCCCAAGTCAGAAACCTTTATTTGCAATTCATCGTCCAGATACTCAATGTGCAATGCCACTGGATCTTTTTTTGAAGAATATTTTCCTGCATTGTCTAAAAGGCTAGAGAGAATGTATTGAATCATTTTGCGATCGCCCACAAAACTCCTTTCTTCGCCTTGTATCTCTAATTTAATTCTATTTTTTCCATAGGCTTCACCCAAACCTTCAATTACATCTTTTGAAAGCCCAACAATGTTGAGCTGAACGGGATTAAAGGGTTCTTGGCCATTGTTAATCTGCCTAAAGCGAACTATATCTCCAATGATCTCATTGAGTCTATTAACCTGATTTTGAAATTTGGCAAATACATCCAAGTATTTTTTGTCTAGCTTATCTTGCTTTGCCCATTTCTTTAAGATATCTGTTTGCATTTGTATAACGGCCAGCGGCGTTTTAATCTCATGAGAGGCAATTGCAAAGAGACTAGACCGCAGTTCGTTCACTTCTTTCTCCTTGGACCATGCACGAATGAGGTCTTCCATGAGAAGGACGCTTTCGGTTACATTTGAGTTAACCGATACTGCAAATTTTTCGTCAGATTCAGGAAACTCAATATTTTCAATCCATTTACTGCTAACCCAAACCACTTGGTCGTTCTTGCTTTTGAGCATCAATCGAATTTCTGTGTTCGGTCGATAGAGCATTTTTCGAAAGAGCTCTTCGGCCATATCTGAGTGAAATTCTTCAGCGATATAGTCGAAGAGTTCGTTTCCAAGAAGCTCTTCTGGCTTGTACCCAAGCATGTCCAATGAAGAATTCGATGCAAAAACAATCGATCGATCTTCTTGTCTATGAAGGCAGATTAAGTCAGTAGCATGAAGCTTCAAAATGTTGAAAAAAACATTTTCCAACTGATCGCTGGAATAGGGTTTCTTCTTCAATTTAGTTGAAGGCGGGTTTGCTATGGTTTCTTTCTCTGCCAACAAGCTTATGGGGGTTAAGAGAATAGATAATTTTTGGCGTAGTTGATCAGATCAACCAAGTTTCGCGCTTGCAGTTTATTCAGTAAGCGCTGTTTGTAGGTGCTTACGGTTTTGTCGCTGATTCCTAATTCCTCCGAAATGTCTTTATTGGATTTACCAATAGACAAAAGCTGCAACACTTCGCTTTCACGTGTAGAAAGTTTGATTTTTCTAGCACGAATTTTTTCTTCGATTATGATCTTGTGAATCGACTCATCAAAGTGTAATTCTCCTTGGTAAACCGATTTAATGGCTTTAATCACCTCCCTTGGATCCGCTTCCTTATTTATATAACCCAATGCGCCCATTTTTCGAACGGTAGGTCCATATAAGTTTTCAGGATGCATTGAAAGAATAATGATTTTCAAATCAGGAAAATCATCTGCCAAACTTCGAAGAACAGTAATTCCGTTCATCTTTGGCATATCGATGTCAAGTAAAAGAATATCGGGATTAACCGCATCTAATAAGGCTGGCAGCTCATCTCCATCGACTGCCTCTCCTACTAGTTTTACCTCATCATCGAATTTTAAAAAAAGATCTAAACCTCTGCGAATGATCGCATGGTCATCTGCGATTACGATGTTTATCATAATTTACGTAGTATAATTAGTTCCACTCCTTGCGCTAATGTACGTTTTGTAATAGAATATATGCAAGAGCAACAAAAAATATTGAACGGAGCCATCGAAAAGAACCAAAGCAACAAAGCATCTTATTATATTGCTTTCTGAATAAGTATGCTAAATCTCAGCTCAAACAGCAGCCTATCGCAGACTGTTTTTGTTATGATGGTTTTTATTTTCAAACCTTAATATATGTTTCTAACTATTTTATTACTGTCGTCTTTTACCGTCATACTTGTGGTAGTAATTTATTCTATCCGACTAAAAAGGAAGCTAGACATCGTAAGAGCCGAGCGATTGAAGGTGGAATTGGAAAGAGATAATATGGCTGAAAAGTCATTCAGACAATCGAAACTCCTGGCGCTCTTAACCCATCACATTATGGGTCCTCTTAATTACAATCATAAGATGATTGAGCTAATGGTAGAAAGACCTGATAAAATTAATCCAGAAGAAGGTCAAGTTCATTTGAACTTGATTGCCCAAAGTCTGGGCGAAATGCAGTACACACTGAGTCAATTAATGGATTGGGCCAAAGCGCAACACGGCCACAAAAGGGGTAGCATAGAAGATCATCCTTTGATAGATCTATTTGAAAATGAACTTGAATTTATTCGTCCACAGGCGAATTGGAAGTCCTTAGAAATTTCCATTGAATGCAATCCTTCTTGGGTGATAAAGACCGATTCAATGGTCTTTCATTTAGTCTTTCAGAATTTGCTTTCCAATGCGATTAAGTTTTCAAAAAAGGGAAGTAAACTGCAATTATTGGCACTACTGGATGAGTCTTATTTAAAGGTGGGTGTAAAAGATGAGGCGGGAGGTGTAGAGCCCGAGATTGCTAAAAAGATATTTTCCAAGTCCAACCATCTTCCAGCCAAGGGTACAGAAAATGAGATTGGATCGGGTATGGGTCTTTTATTGGCCCAAGACCTTGCTGAAAGTCACGGATTAGCGATTGAGTTGGAAACAGATAGCAATGGTAGTTTTTTTTACTTGCGAGTTAAACTCGAAGATGAGTAGGAAGCTGACAGACAGGGATGGGTTGCATTTTGTGCTGATTGGCTTTATTGAGTCGAGTAAAGATCTCCATCACTTCCAATTCTCTTCCTTCTAAACCCTCGGTACCCAGCTCGTTTTCATGTCTTTCCATTGCCCATTCCAGCTCGGGATAACTGGCTCCAATTTGGTCTTCGTCTGTTCGGTCATCTCCCCATAAGCCATCGGTTGGAGGCGCTACCAATATGCTTTTTGGAACCCCAATTTCAGCCGCTAATTGAAAAACTTCTGTCTTGGTTAAGTCGGCAATCGGACTAAGATCTACTCCGCCATCACCGTACTTCGTGTAGAAACCTACGCCAAAGTCTTCCACCTTGTTACCCGTGCCAGCTACTAGGCGTTTGTCTGCTCCTGCTAAGAAATAAAGGCAGGTCATTCGAAGTCTTGCCCGAGTATTGACTTTTGCCATTTCTGTTAGTTCGTGATTTAAACCTTTTGGAAATTTGGTCAGTAAGAGCTCAAAGCTTGGACTAAGGTCTATCTCATGATACGATAAAGTGTCTGGATATGCCTTCTTGAGATTTTCAATATGCTCATTTGCACGACCTACCTGAGATGCTGCCTGATGGATAGGCATAGACACACAAAGGGTTGGAAGCCCCGTACGAGCGCACAAGCTGGAAGTTAAAGCAGAGTCTACACCCCCACTAATTCCCACTACAAAACCATTCATACCGGCATTAAAAGCATAGGATTTAAGCCAATCCACAATATAATCGATGGTTTGATCTGGCTTCAGGCCGTTCTTCTTTGCATTCATTCTTCTTGTAATAACCAGATTTCGAGATCTTTTATGAAAGCAGCTAACTCAAGTTTACTCATGGGTTTGAATTCGCCCTGTCTATGTTTTACGTCAATTTTCGTGTGATAATCGGTTGCAGGTACAATTCGGAACTGCAATTTTCCGGCTTGAGAGGCCATTTCTTCTTCTCTCTTCCGGCTGATTTTGTGTTTGCTCTCTTTGCCTCCTGAACTGGCTTGAGATTTTTGATTCTCAGAATAATGCAGTGGTGCCATCCACCGATACATTTTTTTGTAAACGGTATTGTATGATTTGCTTACTACAATAGAATGCCAGTTGTAATCTACTCCTTCTTTAGTTTGCCCGAGAACTGTTGCTTGGAGGCAAAAAATGGCAATGATGAAGGTGAAAATAGAAGACCTATGTCGAAAGCTAGAGTTCATTAGAACATAAAACCGAGGTTAAATACTATACTTTGAAGTCGGAAATTGTCTCTTTTTCCCACCCACTGGCTTTCTTGCAAGGCATCGGATAAGCCTATCATATAGTCAATTCCAAAGAAGACAGCAGATCCACCGTCTATGGCATACTCTGCGCCTGCACCAACGAGAAAGTTCACTTGTGCTGGGGTGAAGAAATGATCTGGGAGATCCGCATCAAGGGGTTCTGGGTTTAGATTAACGGTTTCTTTTGTACGGAAGGTAAAGGTGCCTCCGAATTTGGCGTAGTAACTCATTCGATCAAATTGGGCCGTTTTGAGTTTGAAATAGGCTGGTATCTCAATCATGCTGATTTTATACTCTCCAAGGGTATCGCTTAGATTAATACTTCCTCCCCGAGTGGCGTAGTTAATTCCAGACGAAAAAGCGTAACGCTCGGAAAAGAAATAGTCGGCAACCATTCCAAATCCAAACAGAAATTTACCACCTGTAGTGGCGTTATCTGAGTTGGTAGTAAACCAGTTGCTGGCTGGAATGACCTGAAGACCAAGTTTAAACTCTTGCGCTCGAAGGTTCTTTGGGCTTGTGAACAATGCAAGGGTTAGAATTAATAAGATAGAAAGTTTAGTTTTAATCATAATGAAGTTAATTTTGACCAAAAGTAGAGATATGTCGGCAGCATCCTTCCGACTTTTATTGGGAATTTGTTTTTTATTTCTTTTACAAGCTTGTAAAAACGATCCATTTGAGGTTTCTCTTGATTCGGTAGACAGCAAGGTGGAAGTTAAAAGGTTTGATCAGGCTTTCTTCGATTGCGATCGAAAGAACCCGGATACCTGCATTTTTACCTTGAAAAGCGAGTTCAGTCCCTTCTTTCAACAAGGTGATCGAAGATTTTGGCGGCTACAACGAAATGATTCGCTTTTAAACTCCTTATCAAGAAAAGCCAAGACGATTGAAGATCAGTTCGAAGATGCCTTGGAATTGGCAGTAGATGTCTTGAAGCGCTATAAGTACTATTACCCTAAGGCGCCAAACCACACAGTATATACCTATTTGTCACCGCTCGACTTTGAATTTCCTCTCTTTATAGCGGATTCACTCGTATTTATTGCTTTAGACCAGTATTTATCTTCTACAAGCACTTTCTATGCTTCCCGTCCTTCTTATCAGTCTTTCAGGAAAGACAGCAAATTTATTTCTCTCGATCTAGCCGAAGAATTGGCCAGAATGCACAATCTTAGAAACCAAGATACCCGCGACTTACTTTCTGATATGATTTACGAAGGAAAGCTAGTGTATATGTCTCGAGCTTTGGAGCCCTACAGATCGGAGAATGATTATTTGCGGTATTCAAAAGAGGATTGGGAATTTTGCATGGCCAATGAGGCAGACATATGGTCTTATCTAATTGAACAGAATTTATTGTTTAGCAGCGATGAGGATGTAAAGAGAAGGTTGATCTTACCAGCGCCTTTTTCTAAGTTCTATTTACCCATCGATGCCGAGAGCCCTGGAGAAATTGGGCGATGGGTTGGATATAGGATTATATGTTCATTGATGGAGAATGAAGATATGAGTCTTCAGGAGATGATGCAGCTGAAAGATGCTCGATGGATATTAAAAAATGCCCGATACAAGCCATGACAAAAAGAACAGATATTGCCCTTAGGATCGATTTAGATGAGAACAAAGTGCCTGAAACCATCTTTTGGGATGCACCGGATGGAGGTGTGAAAAATGAGGAGGCCTCAGCTGTTTTTCTTTCCATCTGGGATCCAAAGGCCAAGGATACCTTGCGAATAGATCTATGGACTAAAGAAATGCCGGTAGACGATATGAAGCGCTTTTTGCATCAGACACTCCTGAGTATGGCTGATACCCTAGAGCGCGCTACAAACCAAGAGGAAATGGCCATAGATATGCGCGATTTCGCCAAGTACTATGCCGAAAAATTAGATCTGATTAAAAAGAAAGCTTAGAAACGATCTTTCAAGGCTTCGTTCCAATGTTTTATGTAGCCGATAATATCTTCTTTACCTAGGTTGGAAGTAGACGAACTTATAAACATGGTGGGCAATTCTTCCCAGTGTTTCAACATGCTTTTGTCAAAAGTTGCCCTATTCTTTTGAAGAGCAGAGGAAGAAAGTTTATCTATTTTGGTAAAGACGATGCAGAATGATAAACCTGTTTCGGCTAAGTATTCCATAAACTCTTGATCGTTCTTTTGAAGATCGTGCCTACTGTCTATGAGTACAAATAGGCTAACAAGGTTATCGCGATTTTCGCAATAATCTTTAATTAATTTTTGGAAAGAGCTTCTTTGCTCCTTAGAAACGCCAGCATAGCCGTATCCAGGCAAATCGACCAAATACCATTCTTTGTTGATTGCAAAGTGATTGATCAGCTGTGTTTTGCCGGGTTTTCCAGAAATTTTCGCTAGATTTTTTCTACCCGTAAGCATATTGATCAACGAGGATTTACCCACATTAGACCTACCAATGAAGGCATACTCTGGCTTATCGTTGGGAGGGCACTGAGTATAATCTGAGCTACTTTTTAGAAACTCTGCTTGAATGCTCTGTATCACCCTACTCTACGCTTGAGGAAATCGTATAAAATTTCGTTGAATTTATCGGGTCTTTCCATCATGGCTGCATGCCCACACTCTTCTACCCAATTGAGCTCAGAATCAGGGAGTAATTCGTGAAACTTAACCGCAACATCTGGAGGAGTAACGGCATCCTGCCGCCCCCAAATCAGGCAAATTGGCATTTTTAAATGCGGTAAATCGGGAGCCATATTATGGCGAATGGCCGATTTAGAAAAGGCAAGAGTTCGGATAACCCGATTGCGATCGTTTACACTAGCAAAAACTTCATCTACCAATTCTTTGGTAGCCACCGCTTTGTTGTAGAAGACGTCTTCCGTCTTCCTTTTTATATATTCATAATCGCCTCTTCTCGGAAAACTATCTCCAAAGGCGTTTTCATAAAGCCCAGAACTTCCGGTGAGAACCAAAGAATTTACACGTTCTGGATGATTTTTGGAGTATACCAAACCAACATGACCTCCTAAGGAATTTCCTAAAAGGGTAATGTTTGTTAAGTTCTTGTACTTAAAAAAACTTTCCAAATATTTTGAAAGGCTATTTATGTGCGTCTTAATAAGGGGAAGAGTATACATGGGCATTTCTGGTAAAATGACCCTATATCCTTTCTCCGTAAAAAATTCATAAACGCTATCGAAATTGCTTAGGCCACCCATCAATCCGTGCAAGAGAACAATGGGATGACCCGTGCCTCCTTCTACGTAACTGAATCCGCCTTCCTCTTTCCTTTCCGCTAACATTTCTATAATAGGTTAAGTTGTCAAATATAAGAATGCTTCAATTAAGATTTTCAAAGCCTTTCGGATTCCTTATAGAATGAATTTTTTTCCCCTTTTTTCAACAATGTGGTAAGAAGTGGGAAAAAGTGGTGAGATTTGCCATAGATTTGATGTGAATTCCAAAAGGGGAGAATAAATGCTGACTATCAACGGGGTACATGAGTGCAAGGCCGACGCCAAAGGGCGTGTGGCTCTGCCTGCTCCATTGCGAAAGCAGTTAAATGATATTATTTCCGAGGGATTTGTTCTGAAGCGATCGGTTTTTCAGCCCTGTTTGGAGCTCTATCCAATGCAAGCTTGGAATCAAGTTATGACCAAAGTGAATCGCTTAAATCGCTTTGTAAAAAAGAACAATGATTTTATTCGGCGCTTTTCAGCGGGGGTAAAAATCATCGAATTAGATAATAATGGAAGAATTCTCATTCCCAAAGATCTGCTTCAATTTGGCGGTATAGAGTCTGATTTGGTTTTGGCTTCGGCGGTAGATATAATTGAGATTTGGGATAAATCGGCCTACGAGCAATCTGTAAGCAATGATTCTGCTGATTTTGGTGCCTTGGCGGAGGAGGTGATGGGCGAACTCAAATACGATGAGCCCGATGTATCATGAACCCGTTTTACTGAATGAGTCGGTCGATGGCCTTGCGATAAAACCCAATGGCGTCTATGTCGACTGCACCTTCGGAGGAGGAGGTCATTCTAAAGAAATATTGAGTCGGTTGAATGAAGAGGGAAGGCTATACGCTTTCGATCAAGATGCAGATGCCGCAAACAATGCTATAGACGATTTGCGCTTTTCGCTTTTACCTATGAATTTTCGCTTTATCGAGAGAGGCCTTCGGATTCACAACCTCCGAAAAGTAGATGGTATTTTGGCCGATTTGGGGGTGTCTTCCCATCAGTTCGATACAGCGGCGCGTGGCTTCTCCTTGCGTTTTGATGGGCCTCTAGACATGCGTATGAATACGGCGTCTAAACTTTCGGCAGCGGAACTTCTTATGCAGGTAGATGAGCCCGAACTCATTCATATCCTTCGCACCTATGGCGAAATACCCAATGCCAAAAGATTGGCCACTGCCTTGATTGAAAGACGAGGTTCTCAGCCAATAAAAAGCACTTTTGAGTTAGTTGACCTCCTCAATGGTTTTTCGCCAGTTCAAAAAAGACATAGTTATCAAGCACAGGTTTTTCAGGCGTTACGCATTGCAGTAAATGAAGAATTAGAGGCCTTACGGGCTTTGTTAGAATCCAGTTTAAGCTTGTTGGATGAAGGAGGTAGACTCTCCATTATCTCTTACCATTCCTTGGAAGATAGAATGGTAAAACGTTTTGTAAAAGAGGGTTGGATGGATGATGAGGCCCAAAGAGATGCATTCGGTCGAAGGCATTTTCGCTTTCAACCCGTCCACAAGAAAACCATAGATCCCTCGGAAGAAGAAATTGCAAGTAACCCAAGAGCTCGCTCTGCGCGATTAAGGGTTGCTGAAAGAGTAGAGCTGTGGAAATGAAGAGAAGAGAAAAATGGTCAAAGGCTCTAGCCGATTTGGTTCAAGGCACGTTTCTGGTAAACGATAGCGCAAGAGCCATCTATCCATTCGTCCTTTTTTTAGGCGGATTGGCGGTGATCTCTATCTATAGTTCTCACAGCGCAGACAGCAAGGTGTACACCATGTCTAAGCTGCGAAACGAAATGAAAGAACTCAATTCTGATTATATAGAAACCCGAAGCAAACTCATGGAAGTGAGCTCTGAAACCAAGGTTTTAAATCGGGCTAAGCAGTTAGGTCTCATTCGAAAAGAAAATCCACCCATCAAAATCGTTTTGACGGATGAGTAACGAACAAAAGCAAATACTTCACAGACTCTATTGGCTTTCGGTACCTCTCATCATTTTGGCGATTGCTATTATTGTAAAGTTGGTTCAGATTCAATGGTTGGAAGGGCCTGAACTGCGTGCTCAGTCTGAGAAAGATGTAATCAAGAACATTTCTATAGAGGCTAGAAGGGGAAGTATTTTCTCTTCCGACGGAAAACTTTTGGCTACCAATATGGCGGCTTACAGCATTCATTTCGATCCTACTACCGCCACCTCTGAAATCTTCGATAAAGGGATAGACTCGCTTTCTCTGGGATTGGCAAAGATTCTAGGACAGAAATCAAGTGCTCAGTGGAAGGCTTTATTGAGGTCTTCTCGCAATCAAGGAGACCGTTTTGTAACCTTATCTGCATCGGTAGATCACGGAACCTTAAAGCAATTAAAGGCGCTACCTATTTTAAGAGAAGGAAGATACAAGGGCGGATTTTTATATAATCAAAAGAATCACAGAAAACTTCCTCTTGGTGCTATTGCAGAAAGAACCATTGGTTTTGATGAGACCTACAGACGCACAGGTTTGGAAGAGGCCTACAGCGATGAACTTAAAGGAACCAATGGTTCTAGATTGGCTCAAAGAATATCAAAGTCGTATTGGAAGCCCTTAACAGATTACTACAGCCAAGAACCTGAAGATGGACTAGACTTGGTGAGTACTATAGATAGTCGTTTACAAGATATTGCCAACGATGCTTTGCTCAGTTCGCTCGAATACTACAAAGCAGATCATGGTTGTGTTGTATTAATGGAAGTATCTACTGGGAAGGTGCGTGCTATAGCTAATCTAGGAAGAAATTCGAACGGATCGGGCTATTACGAGAAAAGAAATTACGCTGTTTGGGAAAGCACAGAACCGGGCTCGACATTTAAAACTATTGCCCTCATGTTGGCGCTAGAAGATGGAGTTGTGGATACTTCAACCCAAGTGAATACCGAGAACGGACTGTATACTATCTATGGCGAAAGGGTAGAAGACAGTAATTATCGCAATGGAAAGGGGGGATATGGAATTATCAGCTTGGGAAAAGCCTTCCAAGAGAGTTCCAATACTGGAATTGTAAAGGCCTTATATCCCTTATACAAGAATAACCCAGAGCAGTTCGTAGACCGACTGTATGCTTTGGGCATGAACAAGCCTTTGGGAATAGATATAAAAGGAGAGGGAATGCCTAAGATTCCACATCCAAACGATAGAAAGGCTTGGTCTGGAATTAGTCTGCCCTGGATGATGTTCGGCTACGAAGTGAGTTTTACTCCGCTTCAGATCCTTGCCTATTACAATGCCATAGCCAACAACGGGGTATTAGTGAAGCCACAGTTTGTAGAGCGCTTTGAGAAAATGGGGAGCACTGTAAAGGATATCCAACCTGAGATACTCAATCCATCCATCTGCTCGAAAGGAACTCTGGTTCAATTGCAAAGTCTTTTAAAAAATGCATTAGAAAAAGGTACAGGAAAGAGTCTCAAACACGACTTATTTCAAATGGCTGGAAAAACGGGGACAAGTCAAAGTCAGTATTGGTTGGGAACAGAAGGGCAATCGTACCAATCTTCATTTGTTGGCTATTTTCCCGCAGACAATCCTAAATATTCTTGCATTGTAGTGGTTCAAAAGCCCGATAAGACCATTGGGTATTACGGAGCCAAAGTAGCAGGTCCTGTTTTTAAGGAAGTAGCTATGGCCGTACACAGACTTAGTCCGCTTGAATGGACTGAGCCACAGAACACACATTATGCCTACGACTCATCAAGAAGAGAGAGTGTAGAGAAGAGTTTGGAGATTAAAAAAATGCCCAATCTCAGAGGCATGCGCCTAATGGACGCCATCGAATTGATGGAGAACAATGGATTAAAAGTAAAGTTGGAAGGCTTCTCTGGAAAGGTTTTGCGCCAATGGCCCGCAAGCGGAGAGTCTCTAAATGCCATACCTACGGTAATAATTTACGCCGGATGAAGCTACTAAAAGACATACTCTATAAGGCAGGAATGGAGCGGCTGGAAGGTTCGCTTCAATTGGCTGTGAATACCCTTGCTTTTGATTCTAGAAAAGTAACAAAAGACTGCTTGTTTATAGCGGTGAAGGGAACTTCTGTAGATGGGCATCAATTTATAAATCAAGCCATTGCACAAGGGGCTATTGGCATTGTGGTGGAAGAGTGGCAAGAAGGTGTTCCTGAATCTATAACACAGATTCAGGTGAAAAACACAGCTCGATCGCTCGGAATCATTGCTTCTAATTTTTATGGAAATCCCTCCGAAACAATGGAAGTAGTGGCTGTAACTGGCACCAATGGCAAGACTACGGTGGCTAGTTTGCTGCACAGTTTAGCTATCCATCTCGGATACAAGGCGGGATTGCTTTCTACCGTGGTAAATAAAATTCATAGACAAGAAGTAGAGGCAACCCATACAACACCGGATGCCTTGCAAATGCAACAACTGCTTTCGAGAATGCAGGCCGCGGGATGTAGATATGTTTTTATGGAGGCCAGCTCGCACGGCATCGACCAAGAAAGAATGGCAGGCATCAAGCTCGCTGGAGCACTCTTCACCAATATTACAAGAGATCATCTCGACTACCATCAGACTTTCGAGAACTATATCAACGCCAAAAAGAAACTCTTTAACGATTTACCTTCTTCCGCATTTGCACTCACCAATGCAGATGATCGTCATGGAAAAACCATGCTGCTGCACACTAAGGCGAAGCAGTTTGGCTACGGAATTAAAACGCCTACCGACTACAAGGGAAAAATTCTCGAAATGCACTTTAATGGCTCCCTCCTCGATTTCGATGGCGAAGAGTTCTGGTCGGGCCTCATTGGCGATTTCAATGCCTATAACCTTTTGGCTATTTATGGGGCTGCCATCCAACTAAAAATGGCAAACGGACACGAATTGCTTTCGGCTATGAGCTTGCTTAAGCCCGTAAATGGCCGCTTTCAGTATTTAAAAGGTCCTAAGGAAATTACAGGAATAGTTGACTACGCACATACGCCGGATGCACTTAAAAATGTGGCTTACACGCTTAAACAACTAATAGAAAAAGGACAGAGATTGATCGTAGTGATTGGCTGCGGTGGAAATCGCGACAAGGGGAAGCGTCCTGAAATGGCTAAAGTAAGTGTGGAGTTTGCCAACAGGAGCATCTTCACTTCAGACAATCCTAGAAACGAAGATCCTGAGGCTATTCTCGACGATATGGAAGCGGGATTAGATATGGCAGAGAGAAGCAGAGTTCTTCGAATTAGCGATCGGAAACAGGCCATAAAGGCAGCCGTCATGATGGCTGAGCCAGGCGATGTAGTCTTAGTTGCTGGCAAGGGTCATGAGAACTATCAGGAGATTCAAGGAGTAAAACATGCTTTCGACGATTTAGAAGTACTCACGGAAATCTTTAAAACCCTAGAGGCCTAATGCTGTATTACCTATTCGAATATCTAGATAAATACTACGATATACCTGGAACAGGTGTATTTCAGTACATCACTTTTAGAGCGGCAATGTCAATTATTGCATCGCTTCTAGTTTCACTGTTGTTGGGGAAAAGGGTAATTCAATACCTGCTGCGGAAACAAGTAGGCGAAAGCATTCGCGATTTGGGTTTGGAAGGTCAAAAGCAAAAGAGCGGAACGCCAACCATGGGCGGATTGTTAATTCTATCGGCTATTCTTATTCCAACTCTTCTCTTTGCACGATTGGATAATATCTATATCCTCTTACTCATTATCAGCACTCTGTGGATGGGATTTATTGGCTTCCTAGATGATTATATAAAGGTATTTAAGAAGAATAAGCAGGGTTTACGCGGAGTATTTAAGGTTTTAGGGCAAATAGGATTAGGAATTATAGTAGGAGGGGTGTTGTACTTCCACCCCGATGTGGTAATTAAAGAGAAAACAACCCAAAGGCTCACAGCCGATGCCCCTCTTTTCGATGCAGCGCATAAGTCGACCAAAACAAGCATTCCATTTTTAAAAAATAACGAGCTCGATTATTCGGAGGCCGTAAGTTGGTTAGGAGAAGGTGCTGTAAAATGGTCTTGGTTACTCTTTATTCCCATCGTTATTTTCATTGTAACAGCCGTATCCAACGGAGCCAATTTAACCGATGGCATCGATGGATTGGCTACAGGTGTTTCGGCTATAATTGGAGTAACCCTGGGTATTCTGGCCTATGTATCGGGTAGTATCGTCTTTGCTGACTACTTGAATATCATGTATATACCCTACTCAGGAGAGATGGTAATCTTTATGGCTGCTTTTGTAGGGGCCTGTATTGGGTTTCTCTGGTACAATGCCTATCCGGCTCAAGTTTTTATGGGAGATACAGGTAGTCTAAGTCTAGGTGGAATTATCGCTGTTTTCGCAATAGCCATCCGAAAAGAGTTACTCATACCTATTCTTTGTGGAATTTTCTTGATCGAAAACTTAAGCGTGGTATTGCAGGTGAGTTATTTCAAATACACCCGCAAGAAATTTGGTGAGGGTAGGCGTATTTTCAAAATGTCTCCTCTACATCATCACTACCAGAAACTAGGCTTACACGAATCTAAGATTGTTACCCGCTTTTGGATTGTGGGAATTATGCTAGCTGTACTAACCATTGTAACTCTTAAGCTGAGATGAACAAGGTTGAAATACTCGTTTTGGGCGGAGGTGAAAGCGGCGTAGGTGCGGCCTTGTTAGCAAAAAAGCTAAATAAGCAGGTATTCGTAAGCGATAGCAAGGCCTTAAAACCTGTCTATGCCAAAGAATTGCAGCAAGCAGGCATTCCATTCGAAGAAGGTCAGCATACTGAGGATTTATTTTTTGGAGTAGAATGCGTGGTGAAGAGTCCTGGAATACCTTCTCATATTCCATTAATTGGGAGGCTAAAAGAACAGGGTGCGGAAGTTATTTCAGAGATAGAATTTGCATCAAGGTATACGAAAGGAAAGATAGTGGGTATAACCGGAAGCAACGGAAAGACCACCACTACTTTGCTTACTCATCACATTTTCAAGAAGGCCGGTTGGGATGTTGGACTGGCTGGAAATGTTGGGACAAGTTTTGCGCGATTGCTTGCAGAAGGAGATCATGATTGGTGGATACTTGAAATTAGTAGTTTCCAGCTCGATGACACCATTCATTTCCAACCTGATATTGCGATTCTAACCAATATCACTCCCGATCACCTCGATCGCTATGAGTACAAAATGGAGAACTATATGTCCTCCAAATTTAGAATTACACTTTTTCAATCAGAAGAGAGCAAATTCATCTATTGTGCAGACGACGAATGGACCCTCAAGGGATTGAAGTCACAGGCCCCAAAAGCGCAATTAATTCCTTTCACACTAAACTCAAGTTTAGCAGGAGAGGTTGGGGCATTTTATCAGCAAGGTCACATACAAATCGAATTTAATAAAGGGGAATCTATGAGCATTTACGAACTGGCTTTACAAGGCAAGCACAATACTTACAACTCAATGGCTTCCGCCTTGGCAGCCCGGGCAGCAGGCATTCACAGCGAAGCCATACGCGATGCCTTGGCAGACTTTGAACATATAGAACACAGATTAGAAACTGTAACTCAGATAGCGGGAGTAGAATACATCAACGATTCTAAAGCAACCAATGTAAATAGCACGTGGTATGCTTTGGAAAGTATAACACGCAAGGTCATTTGGATTGTGGGTGGAGTAGATAAGGGGAACGACTACAGTCAGCTGCTGCCCTTGGTTAAAGACAAGGTAAAGGCCATTGTCTGTCTCGGTTTAGACAACCAAAAGATCATCAACGAGTTTAAGAATGATGTTGAGATTCTCACAGAGGCTCAAAGTATGGAGGCCGCTGTACGCACTGCGCATAGTCTTGCAAAAAAGGGCGATTTGGTTTTGCTTTCTCCTGCTTGTGCAAGTTTTGATCTATTTGAAAACTATGAAGATAGAGGCAATCAATTTAAAGAATGCGTGCGTAAGCTTTGATCAGAATAGCTAAATACATTCGTGGCGATAGGGTCATTTGGACAGTAGCGGTAATCATGTCGCTTATGTCGTTTCTGTCTGTGTATAGTGCCAGCAGTAACATAGCTTTTAGCAATGGAGTAAGCCATATGACTTCCATTATGCTAAAGCATCTCATGTACCTAGTAACAGGATTTAGTTTGATGTATCTAGCACACAATATTCCCTATAAATATTATGGTGCACTATCGAAAATATTACTTCCAATAGCTATTATTCTTCTTGGAGTAACACTTGCACAAGGCACTACAATAGAGGGGGCTAATGCTGCTCGATGGCTGCGACTTCCGTTTGGTTTTAGCTTTCAAACATCTTCCTTCGCAAGTCTTGTTCTACTTACTTATATGGCTCGTTATCTGAGCAAGAATGCTGGGCGAAATCTGAGTTTAAGGGAGTCGTTTCTTCCGCTCTTATTGCCTCTTTTTATCGTTTGTGGATTAGTGCTTCCTGCCAACTTTTCTACAGCAGCTATTATTTTTATCATTGCGGTAATGCTCATGTTTGTAGGCTCCTATCCGATTAAAAACATAGTGATTTTATTGGGATCTGGGGTGGTAATGCTTGCCTTGTTTATTCTATTTGTGAAAGCCTATCCACAAGTTTCAAATAGAGTTAAAACCTGGGAGCAGCGCATAGACTCTTTTCTTTCGGGTGAGGCCGAAGTGAATTATCAGGTACACAAGGCAAAAATGGCTATAGCCGAGGGCGGCATTTTCGGAGTGGGATCGGGTAAAAGCGTACAGAAGAACTTCCTACCACAATCGAACTCTGATTTTATTTATGCGGTTATTGTAGAGGAATATGGAATGATTGGCGGCCTATCCGTGCTCTCGTTATATCTGTGGCTGTTTATTCGAATTCTAAAAGTGGCAACCAAAGCAACGTCTTTTTTTGGCTCGCTTCTAACCGTTGCTGCAGGATCTGGATTGTTGATTCAAGCTTTTGTAAATATGGGAGTAGCGGTGAATGTATTTCCGGTAACCGGACAAACGCTTCCACTCATTTCTGCAGGTGGATCATCTATTTGGATGACTTGCCTTGCATTGGGAATGATTTTGAGTGTAAGCAGAAGTTATATGGGTGAAGAAGCTGCTATAAGAATGACAGACGAAGATTTACCCGAAAACCCTTTTGAAACCGAATTGAGCAATGCCTGAGAAAACCCTTAGCTTTTTACTTAGTGGTGGAGGAACGGGCGGGCATATTTTCCCAGCTCTTAGCATTGCCGATGAATTGAAGCGGCGTTATCCCAATGCCATTATTCACTTCGTTGGCGCCAGCGACCGAATGGAAATGGAAAAAGTTCCAGCAGCAGGCTATTCTATTACGGGTTTGTGGATCAGCGGTATTAATCGTTCTGATGGATGGAAGAATATTTCCTTCCCTCTAAAACTATCGAGCAGTTTGTTAAAATCGATTCGAATTTTAACAAAGTACAAGCCAGCTGTTGTTATTGGAACGGGTGGCTTTGCCAGTGGAGCCTTGTTGTACTCTGCTCATTGGTTAGGCCATAAAACACTCATTCAAGAGCAGAATTCTTTTCCGGGTATTACCAATAAATGGTTGGCTCCTAAGGTCAATTCTATCTGCGTTGCTTTTGAGGGTTTGGAGAAATTTTTTCCTAAGTCGAAAATTCAACTTACTGGAAATCCCATCCGGAAAGAGCTTATCAATCCACTGCCCTTGCGCTCGAGTGCTTTGCAATCTTTTGGTCTAATAGATAGGCCCACACTTCTGGTTTTAGGAGGAAGTTTGGGAGCACGAAATCTAAATAAAGCGGTAAAGCAGATTTACCCAATTATAATTGAGGCCGGGTTTAATCTGATTTGGCAAACGGGAAAGCTCTATATAGAAGATTTGAAAAAAGAGGTTCCCGCAAGAAAGGGGCTATTTATGGAAGCATTTCTTCAAGATATGTCTTCGGCCTATTCAGCAGCAGATTTGGTGTTGTCTAGAGCAGGGGCAGGAACTCTTAGTGAATTAGCGGTGGTAGAAAAGGCCGCCATTTTAGTTCCTTCACCCAATGTAGCAGAAGACCATCAAACAAAGAACGCAGAAGCATTGGTTCAAAAGGGCGCCGCTCTGATGATCGCCGAACGAGATTTAGAAACGGATTTAGAAAGTTGCTTACTCGATTTACTTCGTAATGAAGAGAAAAGAAAAGAGTTGAGTAAGGCCATTTCCGAAATGGCAATGCCGAATGCTACCAAGGCCATTGTAGATGAAATTGAAAAATGGATTTGAGTATGAAGCTGAATAGCCACATATATATGCTGGGCATTGGCGGAATTGGCATGAGCGCTCTGGCAAAATACCTGCTGAGTAGAGGGTATAAAGTGGCAGGCTACGACCGTGTGTTTAGTCCTATTACAGATAGTTTAGTGGCATTGGGTGCGCAAATAAGTATAGACTCTTCTGTAGATCAAATTCCCCTAGAATTTAAAAAGAGAGGCTCTGTAACCGTTGTGTATACTCCTGCCATTTCAAAAACCCAAAGCCTTTATTCCTTTTTTGAGGAATCGAGTTTCCCTTTGATAAAGCGCTCAGAACTTCTGGAGCATATAACCCAGAATTCAGAAACTTGGGCCGTTGCTGGAACCCATGGTAAGACTACCACTTCTTCCATCTTAAGTCATTTGGCAGTAGAGCTCAAGGTGCAGCCATCTGCCTTTTTGGGCGGAATTCCAATCAACTACGCCACCAATTATATTCAAGGTGAGAGCAATGTTTGTATTGTAGAAGCCGATGAGTTCGATCGAAGTTTTCACAGGCTTTATCCGCATTCGGCCATCATTACCTCAATGGAGCCCGATCATTTAGATATCTATGGCACTGCCGAGGAGTTTGAAGAGGCGTTTCATCAATTCAGTCGCCAAGTGAGTCATACTCTTATCTATAATTTTGGTTTGCCTTTGAAGGGCATTAGTTATGGTTTGAAAGAAGGGGATCATCACATTGAGAATCTACGGATAGAAGATTCAAACTATTTCTTCGATTGGATCGGTCCTGGGTTTAGACAAGCTGTTTTTATGACTTATCCAGGACTTCACAACATAGAGAATGCCATAGCAGCTGCGGCCCTTTGCTTTTCAAAAGGATTCGATCCAAAGTCTATTGCATCGGCTATTTCCACCTTTAAGGGAGTTAAAAGAAGGTTCGAGTACCACATCCGATCAGAGAAGGCAGTGTATATTGATGACTATGCTCATCATCCTGGAGAACTGAAGGTTTTAATAGAGTCCATTCGCTCGCTTTACCCCAATCGGAAACTAACTCTTGTTTTTCAACCCCATCTCTTCAGTCGTACTCGTGATTTTATAGACGGTTTTGCCTCGGTGCTATCTCTATGTGATTCGCTGTGGTTGATGCCAATTTATCCGGCTAGAGAAGAGCCCATAGAAGGAATTAACTCAGAGGCTTTGTTGGAACGGATTATTTGCAAGGAGAAAAGAATGGTTTCTGCTTCAGAAATCCCTTTCTTAATCCAAAAAGAAAGGCCCGAATTGTTGGTCAGTGCGGGGGCGGGAGATATTGATCGCAGTATAGAACCCATCAAACAAGCGATTGAATTATGTTGCTGAAAAGAATAGGTCATTTCACACAATGGTTGCTTGCAGTGGTTCTGCCCTTTATTGTTCTTTCCTTTTCCAATGGAAACCAAGTGGTTAAGGCAGATAATTACAAGATAGAGCTCAAAGGGGATGTGGCATTTGTTATAGAAGAAGATGTTGTTAAAACAATTGAGACTCTGAAAGATAGCACTCAATCAATTAACATTCGACTGTTGGAAGAAAGACTTTCGGTAATGAATGGGGTCATTGAGGCTGAAGTATTTTCAAACTTGGGTAAGGAGTTAACGATTGTACTGCAACAGGGTACTCCCATTATCCGGCTCTTTGATAGTGGGCGCAGTTATTACTTGAATGAATTTGGAGAACAGATGGCTTTATCGCCATACTATTCGGCAAGGGTTCCTCTGGTTTCGGGTAGCTTAAATGGCGAGAATGAAAAACAAATACATGAACTTTTCATGTACATACGTTCTGATTCTTTGCTCTCAAAGCTAATTGATGCAGCAGAAGTAGATGCAAAAGCGCAATGGATTCTTTACTCAAACTTAAAGGGACATGAAGTTCTTTTAGGCGATATAAGTCAGTGGCAAGAGAAGCTAGAGGCATTTAAAGCCTTTTATTCTCATGTAGTTCTAACCAAAAAGAGGGAGGATTTTAAACGCTTAGATCTAAGATTCAAGTCGCAAGTGATACTGATCAACTAGAAGAATTATGCAAAAGAAGGATATATCTGTAGGCTTAGACATAGGTACAACGAAGATTGTAGCTATGATTGGCAAGAAGAATGAGAACGGTAAGTTGGAAGTTATTGCGATGGGTAAGGCGCGCTCTTTGGGCGTGCACAGAGGTGTGGTAACCAATATTGTACAAACCATAGATTCTATCAAAGCTGCGATTGAAGATGCTGAGCGCCAGGCAGACTTGAAAATTAATAGTGTAACGGTGGGTATTGCGGGACAGCACATCCGCAGCTTGCAACACAGTGATTACATTACTCGTACCAACGCAGACGATGTAATTAATGATCGCGATATAGACGCACTTGTAGCCAATGTGCACAAGCTGGTTATGTTACCTGGTGAGGAGATTATTCATGTTCTACCCCAAGAGTTTAGAATAGATGGGCAAACTGATATTCACGAGCCTAGAGGGATGTATGGCGGAAGATTAGAAACCAATTTTCACATTGTAGTAGGCCAAGTGGCTTCTATCAAAAACATTGGCCGATGTGTTAAAGATGCGGGTTTAGAGGTGGCTGATATTACCCTTGAACCATTGGCAAGCGCAGATGCTGTTTTGAGCCAAGAGGAAAAAGAAGCGGGTGTGGTCTTGGTGGATATAGGAGGTGGAACTTCGGATGTAGCCATTTTTAAAGATGGAATTATTCGTCATACTGCAGTTATTCCTTTTGGGGGGAATGTGATAACAGATGATATTAAGGAGGGTCTTTCCATCATTGAGAAACAGGCAGAATTACTGAAAATTAAATTCGGTTCAGCTTGGCCTGGGGAGAACAACGATAACGAAATAGTTTCAATTCCCGGTTTAAGGGGAAGAGAGCCAAAGGAAATTACACTTAGGAATCTTTCGAAGATCATTAATGCCAGAATGATTGAAATTATAGAACAGGTGTATGAAGAGATTAAAAACTATGGACATGAAGTTCAGAGTAAAAAGCTCATTGCCGGTCTAGTTCTTACAGGTGGAGGTTCGCAACTCAAGCATATTAAGCAACTTGTAGAATATGTTACGGGAATGGACACTCGAATAGGGTTTCCAAATGAACATTTAGCCAATGTTGGATTTGAAGAAGAATTGAGTAGTCCTCAGTTTGCTACGGCGGTGGGATTGGTATTAAAAGGAATGGAAAAGGCAGAGCTGCGAACCCCAGCAGTTAGTGATCCCAAAGCAGAAAAAATTGAAGCCTTGCTGCCAAAAGAACCTGAACCGGTGATAGAAGAACCTGTAAAGGAAGAGGTAGAAGCAAAACAAATTCAACCCAAAAAGAGACAGAACTTCTTCGATTCTTGGGCAGATAAGTTTAAAAGATTCTTAGACAGCGACGAATAACGACACATTAGACAATGACACAATGAGAGAGGAAAATTCAAACTTAGAATTCGATTTACCCAAAAATCAATCTTCGGCAATTAAGGTTTTAGGAGTGGGAGGTGGAGGCAGTAATGCTGCCAACCATATGTTCCGTCAGGGCATTAAAGGGTTAGATTTTATTGTCTGCAATACAGATGCTCAAGCGCTTAATTATAGCGCTATTCCGAATAAACTTCAATTAGGACTTACCATAACAGAAGGTCTAGGAGCTGGAGCAAATCCTGAAATCGGGCAGTCGGCTGCAGAGGAGAGCCTAGGCGAACTTATGAGCATGTTGGAGAATAAAACCAAGATGCTTTTTATCACGGCTGGCATGGGTGGTGGCACTGGAACAGGAGCTGCCCCAGTTATTGCTAAAGCAGCAAAAGAGATGGGGATTTTGGTGGTTGGAATTGTTACAAGTCCTTTCCAGTTTGAAGGGAATGTGCGACTTAAACAGGCCGAAGAAGGGATTGAGAAATTGCGTCAGGCGGTAGACTCTCTTATTGTTATTAATAATAATAAGTTGAGAGAGGTCTATGGCAATCTAGGCTTTAAAGCGGGCTATGAAAAGGCAGATGAGGTGCTTGCGACAGCGGCAAGAGGCATTGCAGAGGTAATTACACATCACTACACTACCAATATAGATTTACGCGATGCTAAAACCGTTCTGGCGGACAGTGGCACTGCCATTATGGGATCGGGTATATCTGATGGCGAAGGGAGAGCCCTAAAAGGTATTAAGCAGGCGCTTAATTCTCCATTGCTCAACGACAACAATATTAAAGGTTCTAAAAATGTACTTCTTCTTATTGTTTCAGGAGAAGAGGAAATTACCATTGATGAGATTGCTGAGATCAATGAATTTGTTCAACAAGAAGCGGGTGGTACAGCAAATATTATTCTGGGTATTGGGGAAGATGTTGAACTCAAGAGTGCGATTCGCGTAACCATTATTGCTACTGGCTTCTCTCCAGATCAACAGAGAATTGTGAACCAACGTCCAGTAGATAAAGTAATTCATCCGCTTAACGACGATCAACCCATTACGGTGGAGGTGCATAGCAAACCAATAAGCATGGATGCTCCTCTGCGGTCTTTTCAAACTCCTTCTACACCCAAAGAGATAAAGCCTGAGCCAAGTAAATTAGAGGATTCTGTGGGAGGAAAGATGCAGCAGAATGTAGCTCCAAAAGTGCAGCATTTGTTATTTGAGGAGGTTGTAGAAACTTCCACAACGAAGGTTACTCCAACCCAAGATATTTCTCTTTGCACTGATTCAAAAGAAGAAAGCAGGTCTGTAAATATTACCGATGAAATAAAGGAAGAAGAAAGCTTAGAGGCGGCGGCCTTTACTTTTGACTTTCTAGATATGGATCTCGAGGAGGAGAAAGAATTTGAGGAAATACGCAAACAACAAGTTCAAGCGGAGCCTACTCAGACTTTTATGCCTAAAGTAGAGGAAGAGATTTTAG
This sequence comes from Cryomorphaceae bacterium, assembly GCA_017858515.1. Classification (GTDB taxonomy): domain Bacteria; phylum Bacteroidota; class Bacteroidia; order Flavobacteriales; family Schleiferiaceae; genus RFXV01. The sequence continues at coordinate 30,339 of JAFMBM010000034.1, forward strand.
AGCCAAAGTCTCAAAAAATAGAACCGAATGTACCGGTAGAACCGGTAAAAAAAATATTTGATTTAGGCGATTATCTAAAGCATGAAGAGCATTTGCTTGGAACGAGTTCAAAAGCAGAAAAGAAAGAAACACAGAATAGAGAGCCGGCTATAGAACTTAGAACAAAAGAGAGTCATACCACAATAGAAGCGCAGCCCACTAAATCGCCTCAAGGAAATCCATTTGATCAACCAATTAAGGAGGTAGAAAGAACGATGGCCGAAGATAGAAAGGCTAGATTGGAGTCGTTTAACTACAGCTTTAAGAATACGCTTCGAAATGTCTCCGACGCAGAAAATATTCCAGCCTATAAGCGCCAAGGAATTGACCTAGGAGAGGAGGATAAGTATTCCAACAAACAGACCGTAGGCCAAATGACCATTGAAGGAGATGGAAAGGGAGCTGCAGTGCGGAATAACAACCGATTTTTACACGATAACGTAGATTAATATGACATTTGAAGAGCGAATTACAGAAGATATGAAATTGGCCATGAAGGCCAAGGACAAGCAAGCTTTAGAGGCATTGAGAGCTATTCGTGCGGCAATTCTATTGGCTAAAACCGATGCAGGTTCTGAAGGTTTTAAAGATGAAGACAGCTTGACTCTTTTGCAAAAGTTACGCAAACAGAGGGTAGATGCGGCCGAAATTTTCCGCAAACAGAATCGAGCTGATCTCGCTGAGGTTGAAGAAAGTCAAACCGCTATTATTGAGCGTTATTTGCCAGAACGCATGTCTGCTGAGGCTTTGGCCGATCAGATTGCAGCTATAGTGAAGGAGCTTGGAGCTACGGGCATGGGAGATATGGGCAGAGTGATGGGTAAAGCGAGTTCAGAACTGGCTGGAAAAGCCGATGGGAAAGACATTGCTAATGCGGTGAGAGCGGCCCTTTCTTAAAAGGGAGGTTATTCGAAAGTGAAATTGATCATTATTGCACGCGTTCGCAAACTGCGAATTCCATCTACTAATAAGGTTCCATCCTGAACGAGAAGATCTTTCAGTCCGAAAGTTGCACGCAATTGAGGACTGAATTTGAAGTATTCAAAGTAGAAATCAATTCCTATCCCCAATTCATAGCCATAATCACCTTTGGTAATTTTAAAGAATTCATCGTCTTGAACATCTTGTTTGGATGCTAAATCGAAGGTGTATTTGAATCCACCTAAAAGATACCAACGGTAGTTGTCTATTCGGTCGCCTCTGAATTTAACTTCAAATGGGGCTTCCATATAAGACGATTCAATTTCCCTTAGTAACTCAGTTCGTTCGCCTGTAAAAGGGTCATCAACGTCGAAATAAAGAAAGCGAGTGGTGGTGGCATATCCCGGTAAAAAGCGGAGAGAAAAGTTGTCGTTAAGACGTAGGTCTGAGACTATGTTGATAGCGTAACCCGGATTTACTTCTGAACGTACACCATAAAACCCCGGGATTAAAACTAGATCGTAAGTATTAATATTGAAGTTACTATAATTCATTCCAAGGCAAAAACCGAAGTGCAATCCTTGAGTATCGTATTTCGGTTGATTCTTTAGACGATTCTGAGAGTATACCGTTTGCGAGAAACCCAAGCAATAAAGGATCAAATAAAGGGTTTTGCGTCTCATGCTTAAGGTGAACGTATAAGAACAGAACTTATTTTTCAGCGGTGTACATACTTGCCACGCCAAAAGTAAGTGGTTTCGACTGAGAATTCTTAAATCCACAATCCGAAAGTCGAGATAAAAATGCGGAGCCGTAAGGGAAGGCATCTACACTTTCAGGAAGATAACTATAGGCGCTCTGGTCTTTAGAAATTAGCTTTCCAATTCCAGGCAATATGTGCTTGCTGTAAAAACCATAGGCTTGTTTAAAGGGCGTTTTTTCTGGCTGAGAGAACTCAAGGACAATCAATTTACCCCCGGGTTTTAATACTCTGTACATTTCAGAAAGACCTTTTTCCAAGTTCTCAAAGTTGCGCACTCCAAAAGAGGCGGTTACCAAGTCGAAGGAATTAGAATCAAAGGGAATGTTTTCAGAATCACCATATTGCAGGTCTATCCGTTGGGCAAGTTTAGCTTTAAGTACTTTTTCCCTTCCAACCGCTAACATTCCTTTGGAAATATCCAAACCTATAATCTCCTTTGCCCCGGTGGCAGAAAGAGCCAATGCTAAATCCCCTGTTCCAGTGGCAATATCCAAAATACGCTGCGGATGGGAGGCAGATGCAAAGCGAACTACTTTCTTTCGCCATCCTTTATCGATGCCAAAAGAAAGAAGGTGATTTAAAAAATCATAACGGGCGCTAATATTGTCGAACATTTTAGCTACCTGTTCTTTCTTCGCCGAAGCGTCGTTCTTATACGGTTTAACTGTACTCATAATTTTAAAACAGAAACGGAGTCATATAGTTGACCCCGCTCTTTTATTGTAGCCCCGAAGGGAATCGAACCCCCACCTAGAGAACCGGAATCTCTTATTCTATCCATTAAACTACGGAGCCAAAAAAAAATCACCCTAGTAGCCCCGAGGGGAATCGAACCCATATCTAAAGTTTAGGAAACTTCTATTCTATCCGTTGAACTACAGGGCCTCTTATTTATCTAATCATCAGTAGTTTATGTTTTAGGAAATGTTGTCTTTTGTTGTCCTAACAACAAATTGTTGTCCTTTTGTTGTCCTGTGTTCCTTACCTTTGAGGTGGGCGAAATTACGAATTATATGTCAAAGTCAGTTAAAGTTGTCTTCATCAAGCAATCCAAAGAAGCTGCTGAGGGAACTTTGTTTATCAGGACAATCGAAAATAGAAAATCAAGAAAAAAATCACTTGGGATAAAGCTCGATGAAAAGTCTTATCGACGATATTTTCTCGAAGACAAACAGAGATTTAGAAGTGATGCTCGCTTCAATCAAGCCGACGCCTACAATGATTTAATAGCTGAGCGACTTGAAGAAATATCCATCTATGAAGACAACCTTGACTTAATGCCCAATAAAAAGAAGTCCTTCATTGACTATTGGCGAAAGAAGATACATAACACTACAAACCATGGGACTAGAAGTAAGCACGTAGTAGTTCTGTCAAAACTTATTAAGTTTCTTCAAGAACGAGAGAAACAAGACTTGTTGTTTTTTGAAATAACGCCAAACTTTTTAGACGACTTACAACACTATTTAAGAACTGCGAAGGATCCTAAAAGGCTGAGCGATAATTCAGCAACTCATTATTTGAAAATAATCAAGTCAGTTATTTCTAAGGCAAGTAAAGACGATTATTACTCTTTCATAAAGAGCCCATTCAATTCGCTTGAATTAAAGTCTAAACCAGTTCGGAAACCTATACTTACACTCGATGAGGTAGATAGATTATTGAATACTCAAATGACAGATGCTCATTTGAATTTACATAGAAATATGTTTCTATTCCAGATATTTTCAAATGGTATGAGGGTATCAGATTTACTGCTTACACGAATTGGGAATTTCACAAATGGTAGGCTTGAATATACAATGTTCAAAACTGGCACTCCAATTAGTATGCCAATCAATCTGAATATGGCGTTCATTTTATCTGAATTGGCTGATTTTATGCCTCAGTATGGAGAATTCTTGAAGAAAGAGGAGGTTGAGTTAAGAGATGAGAATAATAAAATTCATTCGATCAACCTTCATAAATTGAGGAAACTCATTACAAAACTTAAAACAACTGTCTATACTTCAAGTCCTGTTGTCAATGCCTACTTGAAAGAAATGAATGAGAGGATTGATGCGAATATGGGCAAGCTCACAGACTATAAGGGTCATAGGATTGACATTGACAATTCAAAATTACGGGAGTTAATAGACTTGGAAGAAACACTTCAAAAAAAAGTAGATGTGGCCTATTTGAAGGCAACAAGTCAAGCTCTAAGTAAAGTGAGTAGAAAATCTGCGAAGGAGTTTCTTTTTCCCATATTAAGAGGAACAAATTTTGGCGCGTTCAAATCCAATGAAATTTCAGAAATGCAATATCGAAAGCTTAAACACGCCACTATTGTCTATAATCGGAATTTGAAAAAAGTTCAAGAAGCTTGCCGAATAGAGACTAATTTAAGTAGCCATATTTCGAGACATACTTTCACCAATTTACTTTTACAAATGG
>JAFMBM010000064.1 GCA_017858515.1 Cryomorphaceae bacterium
GCAGGGTTGAGTTTGTTTTACACGATGAAAGTATAATGGTTGGTTTAATTCCTGGAAGTATATGGGATGTAGAAGCAATTTATTTTGACTCTCCTTCTTTCTATCAAGAAAAGAGAGAGCAATGGAATGCAAATACTCTAGGTACAAAATTCAATTACTTCATTGATCCGACTTACTTTCCAGACTTATGCCTAGAGATAAGCTGCCATGAAAAAATGAATGAGCATTTTATACAAGCAGCGGCTGATTTTTTTGAAGCACTTTCAACTGAACTCGGAATCTATATATCCAAGCCACATCAAGAAAGAGAAGAGCTCTGTATTCTTTTTGATTTTCAAACATCAGCATACTCAAAAGAAACGCTAGAGAAAATCCTCTTAAACCTAAATGAAACAGCATGGGCAGATGCAATACAGTCTATCCGACTACGCTAAGGAGGTTAACGTCTCAATACATTTCGACTCTGCGGGAATAATGTCGTTATGCATTGTGATTCAAAGGAAATAGAGTCGCACTGTATTGCGACTTTACGGAACTACTTTGATCCTACTTCTTTTCCAGTAGCACCAAATCATTTGCAGTGTTTGTGTTCTCTTTGCCTCCTTTTTGAGGAAATTTGGAGTCAAAAAGAAAGTTAGAATCGCCAAATAGTTTAACACTTCTCAGGTAAGAAAATCACTATTTTAGACGACTTATAACTGAGGTATGCGCAAAAAGTGCTATTCCATTGGTTTGTTTAAACAGAATGCCTTGTATTAATTAAATCAAATGAAGAATGACAAATGAAAAACCTTTTTACTTCCATTTCCCTTTTGATTTGTTTAGCGTTGGTATTTACTGCATGTGATATTGAAGAGAGACCAAGTTGGATTCAAGCACCAAGCCTCTCAACTTTAGAAGTGTCCGATATAACCCTTACAGCTGCTAAAGGGGGAGGCAATATTATGAGTGTAGGTGGAATGGATCTTACTTACAGAGGACTTGTGTGGGGCAGATCTCCAAATCCTACCATTGAGCAGAATGATGGACAACAAAACGAAGGAAATACAGTAGGTACTTTTGAAGTAATAATGCGCCAGTTGCAACCTTATACTACCTATTATGTTCGGGCTTTTGCCGCCAATTCAGCCGGAATAACCTATGGCAATGAGATAAGCTTCACAACTTCAAAGACTCAAAGTACAATTCTTTCAATAACTACCGATGCAGCTACCAATGTAAACAGTGCTTCGGCTACTTCCGGTGGTTCAGTTAGTGGAATAAGTACTTCTTTTGTGGAACTGCGCGGACTTGTTTGGGACACTCTAGTTAATCCAACTCTGCGTAAAAACTATGGGAAATCTGAAGATGGACATGGTTCAGGTAATTTTAATCGAGAAATGAAGGGGCTTTTCTTCGACAAAACCTATTATGTGAAAGCCTATGCCTTTAGCAGTCAAGATACTGCCTATGGAGATGCTATTAGTTTTACCACGGCTCTCGCTCCAGACGAAGTACATTGCCATAACATACCTACCACCGTTGTTGACGTTATTAATCCGATTACTGGCAAAACATGGATGGATAGAAACTTAGGAGCAAGCCAAGCCGCAACGAGCATAAATGACACAAATTCATACGGCGATTTATACCAATGGGGAAGAAGAGCAGATGGACATCAGTGCAGAAATTCTAAAGCTTTAAAGAAACAAAGCAGCAAAGACCAGCCCCCCCATGGAATGTTCATAACAGTATCAGGGTCACCTTTTAATGATTGGCGTTCTCCACAGGAAACAAATTTATGGCAAGGTGTGAACGGAATAAACAATCCTTGCCCAATGGGCTATCGCCTGCCAACAGAAAATGAGTTCATCTCAGAAAGAGCAACTTGGAGCTCTTATGATCAGTTAGGCGCTATGAATTCCCCCCTTAAATTCCCTGATGCTGGAATGAGAACTTATCTAAAAGGTGAGCTCTCTCACTATAGCTCTGGCTATTGGAGTAGCACTACAATACATACCCAATCTCGATATCTACTATTTGAAAATCAAAATGCATTTGTGGGTTGGACCCAACGCGCAAATGGATTTTCTGTTCGATGTATTAAAGATTGAAGATAGAACCAAGCCTTAGACTGATTTCCTCGGTCTAATTGGAGAAAACTGCATTAACCGCATAAAGAGCAGGTCTCTCATGGAGTTCGCTTTTTGTTGAAGGAAATGCTTTTCCGAGGAATTGAAAAAAGCACCTTTTTCGTTAAGGGAATAATAAACAATACCTTATACTTTAGGCATTGCCGTTGAAACAACTCTTGCTTATTTCCCCCAACGACTCTCAGCCCACTCTTTTTGCTCATTGGGTGATAGGAAAGTCCAAGCGACTATTCTACTGGATTTATTCCCGCTACCCATAGGAATGGTTTTGATTTCTTTGGCCTCCATTCTTTCTAAGGATTTATAAGTTCCTTTTAAGTTGGAATGCTTCGATACTAAAGTAGAAAACCAAAAGCAATTCTTCGAGAACTTTTTACTCTCCAAGACTATATTGTGTATGAACTTATATTCTCCACCTTCACAGATAAGTTCTTCGCTAAGTCCCGAAAAATTAAGAACGGGTTGATCTTCTGTTTTTCCAGTTAGGTTCTTGATCTTTCTTCGTGTCCCTTTTTGAGCTTCTTCTAAAGAGGAATGGAAAGGAGGATTGCAAAGACTGAAATCGAACTTTTCTTCTTGATCTATTATTCCAAAAAAGACATCCTTTCGACTCTGCTGCAATCGGCAGTCAATCTTACCTATTAGTGACGCATTGGCAGCAACTATACTCTTAGCTGTTTCTATGGATTTAAAATCTATGTCTGATCCAACAAACTTCCAAGCATACTCTGTTGCACCAAGTATTGGATAGATACAACTCGCTCCAACCCCAATATCCAAGCATTGAATAGAATGCCCTCGAGGAATAACACCCGAATTACTTTCGGAAAGTAGATCGGCCATATAATGCAGATAATCTGCCCTACCGGGAATAGGCGGGCAAAGATTTTCATTAGGGAAATCCCAATTCTCAATTCCGTAGTAGTAATTCAATAAGGCCTTATTCAGCGCCTTTACAGCAAGAGGATTTGCAAAATTGACGGATTCTCCACCGTGTTTATTGTGTTCAATAAATGGGACCAACTCAGGATTAGAAGCCTTTAAAGCATCTAGATCATAGCGGTCACGGTTTCTATTTCGGGGATGTAGTCTTGTTTTCTCCTGTGTTTTATCTGTGGACATATTTACTTATCTAATTATTTCATTCTGTCTTAGTCGCTTTGGCCTTTTACATACTGCTTTCACCTGCTTACCTTCTTTCATAGGAATGGCCAAAAGAATGGATAGATAAAATAAAATTTCACTTAAGCGTAATACCTCGTTTACAATAGATGCAATAGATTTGGAACTCTTCTTAACACTTGAAATACCATTTATTTCGAAAGGAAATGTACAAACCCAATCGACCAATATACCAAATCGGCGTTCTATTTATAATCATAGGACTGCTCATCTTAAATTCTGAGACTATTTCTTCCTTCTCTATAATCATCACCAGCCTTTTCTTTGTTTTAGGCATACTTATTCTAATACAGAATCGAAATAAAAGAGAGCGCAGCTTGCGATAGGAACTGTATCTACTTTTAAAAAGAGCCTATAGGCATCTTTTATCAACCGAATAGTTTACCAAGAGAACCACCTAAAGCTCCGCCCAAACCTGACTTAAGCGTCTCCCCCAGGCCCGAGCCTTCGCTAGAAAGCATGGAAGTTAAACTTGAGAGATCAAACCCACCCGCAGGTTGTTTGCCAGAAATCTTATTCATCACAAAAGGAATTACAAAAGTTCCGATAGAAGAAGCTAGGTTTGGGCTTAATCCCACCTTTGAGCTCAACGATTCAACCAGTTGATTTACAATATTGCCCACAATTGGATTGCTTGCAATATCTAATTCTCCTTTAAACAAACTTTTTAATCCACTGATGTTGCCGGAAGTCAATTCATTCATTAAACCCGACTACACAGTTTCTTTTGTTTCATCCAAGACTTGGTCTTTTTTAGCCTCATTTAAATCAAATTTACCACCTAAGACCTTGGTCAATTCACCTTTTACTTCAGAGAAGATAGAGTCTAACATTGAAATTATTGTTTTATAATATCCATCGTGTATTTCGATGGAATGGCAAGATATTACTAATCGAGAAGACGGTCTGAATAAAATCCTATTATAGAACCAATGAGACTTTGTATTTTCGAAGGAAATAGTGCCATTATTTAATCACCACTAAACTTCAATTCCTTGAAACTTTCCAAAACCCTAAGCTCTACTCTACTCTTTTTCAGTCTGCTCACCCTAATAGCATGCACAAAGGAAAAAGATTTAAATAGTCAGGCCTCCGATTATTTGGTGTTTGGACATTTTTATGGAATGTGTTGGGGAGAAGAATGCGTAGAAACCTATAAGCTTATTCCCACCGCATTGTATGAGGACTCAAACGATCGGTATGACGCAGAAGAACCATTTAACTTCAATCGTCTTTCCAATGAAAAATTTGAGTTGGTTCGAGATTTAACCGATTATTTACCAACAGAATTGATCGAGGGTACAGAGGATGTTTATGGTTGTCCGGATTGTGCCGACCAAGGGGGCTTACTGGTTATCTTATCTGTTGATGGGGCGGTAAGAAAATGGAGGATTGATAATGCAAAGGCGAATATTCCAGTATTTCTTCATGAATTTACAGATAAAATAAAAGAGCGCATTGATCTTTTGAAATAAAGTTACTCCTGTTCAATCCAACCTATTGAAAGAGAAAAGCAATAGTTTCAATCCAATACCTTCCATTCCTAAGCTGATGCGCAGATGAGAGCCTTTTTCTTCTTCGTCCTGTTTTATCCCAGTTTACTCTTCTCTCAAGAATTTGAAGCAGCAAGCTATATACAATCTAAGATAGGGCAAGTACAGGATACTATTTTAGCACATTGGACCTTAGACTCCATGCAACATCAGATTAGCATAGAAGAAGAAGCAGGATTGAGCATAAGCGCATATCAGTTGAAAAAGGCGCCAGATGAAAGCTTTGTAGTCTTCCATTTCATTGGAGAAGGCTGCGGCGCTTATTGCAATCCGTTCTATACAAGTATAGTAGCCTTCAAAAATAAAGAACATGCTTGGCACAAAGTAGTGGAACTAGATCTATTTGAAATGGAAATAGACAGTATAGTAGTAATGTAGGCTCATCGATTTTTCTTAGTTTTCGGACAAAGCTCCGGAAGGCCTAGAGGAATTGAAGGGGTTTGGGGAGAGAAAGTAATGCTCCTTGAACTTACAGGAGAAAATCTTTCAGTAAAATGGGAGCTAAGTGCTGAAACTTCTAGTTTATTGGAATTAGAAGAACCCAAAAGCAACCTATACTACTCATCAAAAGACCAACGGATTTATTTTGTTTACGATTGGTATGATGATTCTGAGAATTTTAAAAGCTTTAGGCATTCAGGCATTTGGCAGTACAATACGGGAGAAATGCTTCTCTTAGGGGATCGGATGGAAGACCTTTCATTGGATTAAACATTTGAAAACCAAAATCAAAGCTTACTTTTGTATTGTATTCCATTCTATTCCATTCGGAATCAATGGAGTTCTGTTTTCTTTGAAATTAATATATCCCATAAGCGTTAAGTAAATAAATACGAGCATAGCTCTGCCCAATGAAAAGAACCGTAATTACAGGAACTGGCAGCTTTATTCCCGAGTCGATCAAAAAGAACCGAGATTTTGCTGTGCATGAATTCTTTGATGAACAAAAGAAAAGAATTGAAACCGACCCCAGCATTGTTGTAGAGAAATTTAGGCAGATTACAGGTATTGAGGAAAGACGATATGCCGACCCAGACCTAACTGCATCTGACATTGGATATCTAGCGGGATTAGAAGCGATTAAAAGCAGCGGAATAAACGCCGAAGAAATCGGACAACTTATAGTCGCCCACAATTTTGGAGATGTTATAAAATATTCGAACCAAACGGATATACTTCCTGCATTAGCTTCTAGAGTAAAGAACAAGCTTGGAATTAAAAATCCATATTGTGTTGCTTATGACATCTTATTTGGTTGTCCCGGTTGGATACAAGGATTAATACAGGCCGATGCGTTTATGAAAGCCGAAATGGCTGAAAAATGTCTAGTAATCGGTGCGGAAACACTCAGCCGAGTTCTCGATGTTTACGATAGAGACAGTATGATTTTTTCAGATGGTGCAGGAGCTGCTATCGTGGAGTTTATAGAAATAGATGAAGAGTACAACTCTGGTATCCTAAGTACAGCCACTCTTTCACATTGTGAAGACGAAACCTTCTACCTCTTCTTAGGCGAATCGAATTTCCCACATTCCGATCCACGTTTGCGTTACATAAAGATGAAAGGAAGAAAAATCTATGAATACGCACTCAATTATGTGCCGGCAGCCATGAAGGAATGCCTAGACAAAGCCTCTCTTACCATAGACGACGTAAAAATGGTTTTCCTTCATCAGGCCAATGAGAAAATGGATGAAGCCATTATCCGCAAGCTTTTTAAATTGTACGGGCAACAGGAAATACGCAAGAATATTATGCCCATGAATATTCACAAGCTGGGAAATAGTTCTGTTGCAACGGTTCCAACACTTTTTGACAGAGTCTTAAGAGGTGAGATGGAGGGATTCTCCTTGAGCAAAGGCGATGTTGTGCTTTTCGCCTCTGTGGGAGCAGGAATGAATATCAATGCCATTTGCTATCGCATCTAGATCCAAAATGGCTTCAATGCTATGGAATATTTACATCCTACCAAAAAAAGAAAAGGGATTTAAACTACTTTGCATCCTCTTGTTATCCCTCTCTCTTTTTAAGAGTGAGGGACAGTCTAACCAAGATTTCAATAATCTACCACTCTACTTTCTGGTAGATTCTCTGCCCGAACAAGACAGTGGCAACTTAGATTTCATTTCAATTACCGAGACAGAGTATAATAGAGAAAGAAGTTATTCAACTCCATTCAAACAAAATATTGAAAATAAGTATCAAGGTAATAAAGAAGGATTTGTGTTGCGAACAGAAAAATCAACCTTTCATTTTTGGAATGACACGACTGATGCCTACAGTTCTATTTTTCAATACGTTGGGTTTCTTAGACTGCTTAATTGTCATATTATAAATCATTGTGCAGAAGGGAGCTGCTCGGACTATTTATTAGAGTACACAACAGACCAAAAGTTTCTCCTTCCCTGTTCATACGATGGCGGAGTACAGAGTCTAAGCTTTTCACCCAGTGGGCGATTGTTCTTTGTTTCTTCTAGTTACGACGGACCAGACTATGATTCTTTCTACAACTACCGGTCTGAGATTTATGTTTTTCAGATACCTGACAAAGGAAATTTGGAAAATCTGAGGTTGATTGATTTCAGTTTGCTAACTCAATGGAGCATAGAAGAAGTTCATTGGTTGGATGAGAATGTACTGGGTTTGAAAGTCTATACAGGAAATCGACCTCCTTCGGAAAGTGCGGATGAACAAAAAGGATACTCTTATTTGAAGGCCCATTGCTCAAATTAATTTGTTCTTATTGATAGTCTAAGGGACTTAGATAAATGGAGCAACTACGCTGAATCCCCGTCTATAAAATGTGTATTTTGGAGGGATTTTTCATTTATAACAGGATATGAAATTTAAAGAAGAAATTGTAGAAAACTGGTTACCTCGTTATACCGGCGTAGCACTAGACTCATTTAGCAAGTATGTATTACTTACCAATTTCAAACATTATGTAGAACTCTTTGCGGATAAATTCGGAGTTCCAGTAAATGGGCTTTCTAATTCGATGCAGTCGGCCACGGCAGAGAATATTACCATCATCAACTTTGGAATGGGAAGTCCGAATGCGGCAATTATTATGGATTTGCTCTCAGCCATTCATCCCAAAGCAGTCTTATTTCTGGGCAAATGTGGTGGATTAAAACACAAGAATAAAGTAGGCGATCTTATTCTTCCCATTGCCGCCATACGTGGCGAAGGAACAAGCAACGATTATTTGCCGCCAGAAGTTCCTGCACTTCCAGCCTTTGCCTTACAGAAAGTAATCTCTGCCGCTATACGCGACATGGACCAAGATTATTGGACTGGCACGGTTTACACCACCAACCGCCGAATTTGGGAGCACGATCTTAAGTTTAAAAAATATTTAAAGCGACTAAGAACCATGGCGATCGATATGGAAACGGCAACTCTATTTGTAGTGGCCTTTCGAAATGAGATACCCGCAGGTGCTTTGCTTTTAGTCTCGGATGTTCCCATGTTTCCAGAAGGTGTAAAAACGGAAGAAAGCGACAAAGCCGTGACCAAGAATTTCGTGAATATTCACTTGGAGATTGGAATTGAGTCTTTGAAAAAACTACAAAACAATTCAACTACCGTAAAGCATTTAAAATTTTAATTCAAGGAAAATGAGATGCTCACTCTCTCTTAAAGCGGCTATCTACTTTAAATAGCTGCTTTTTTTTAATACTGATGAGTCTCTCTGCTTCTGAAGAAGTAACGGAAAAGACGAAAGAAGGCATGAGCCTAAAGGAAGAGATTGTTGGCGGATGAGCTAGAGAATTTAAGGAGGGTATGTTCGAAGGAGTAGATGAAATACTTCAAAGCGAACTTTCTCTATCGGAAACTCTGCAATAATCAGTTCTGAAACCAGGCGACTTTGCTATTGATGCGGGGGATACTAGCAGAAAGAACAACCTATTTATACCCAAATTCATTCAAGAATCTGATTCTATGGAAACCTTATGAGCGAAAGCTTATCCTCTAAAGTGAAATGCAATGGACAAAAGTTCCCTATAAATAGAAGGTAAAAAAAGAGAGAC
>JAFMBM010000035.1 GCA_017858515.1 Cryomorphaceae bacterium
ATCATTGCAAACGGGGTCAGTCACTACAGCAAATACATAAGTGTTTGAAGTTAAGGTGCCAAGTTGTGATGGTGTCAGAGTGGTATCGGTAGCTGTAGCAATAGGCTGGGAGGGGTTTAGAGAAGAACTAGTACTCCTATACCATTGATAGGTATCGCTTGTGCCAGGATTTCCCCCACTTGGATTAAAGGTGAGATTGCTCGCCATTAGATCGTTGTAACAAACCACCTCACTACTTCCTCCAGTATCATTAGTTGCTGCTCCTCCTAGTAATTGTGGATACACAGTAATGGTAAAATGGTTTGATGAAAATTCTGTTCCACAGGAGTCGCCACTAGTCACTCTCAAACGAACATATTGAGTTGTTGTTAACGCACCTATATTTCCAGATGTAACATCCGCCCCAGTGCCAACAACAGTAGGAGATGAAAATGAAGTATTGTCGTCCATCTGCCACTGGTAATTATAGGTTCCATCGCCACCACTCGCTGCTGCGGTCAAAGAGAAGGGTAACAAATCATTATAGCAGATACTGTCAGACGTTACTCCAGGCGTCAGCAGCTGAGTCACGGGGCCGACGGTAAAGTCAGGATACACTGTAGCCGTATACAAGGGCGTAATTACCTGATTGCCGCAAACTTGGTCTTTGATTGTCGCTCGGAAATAGGTTGTCGTATCCAAATTACCTACAGCCGACGGAGATAGAGTGTTCACACTAGTTATGGCTGAGTCCACTGAACCCGAAAAAGCAGGATTTGTGGACCATTTCCACAAATAGGAAAAATTATTATTCGTATTGCCACCAGAAAAAGAGGCCAACAGAGACTGTGCCAGCTGACCATTATAACAAATGTTCTCTGAGGTTATACTTGAACTTCCCTGACGGCGTAATTGTGGATTAGAAAGGTTACTTACAGCCGAGAAAGAAAGGGTTATTGAGGCCGTTCCATTGGTTTTCTCAATTTTCAAATTGTGACTACTCCCAGCTGCCCCATAGGCATTAATCCAATTACCATTAAATGTGCTATAAACTGTGCCCTGAATTACTCCATCGAAAGAATAAGTAACGGTATCGCTAGGCCCTAGATTTATTATAAAGCCCAAAGATGTATTAGCACATTTAGAAGCTAATGTTCCGTTGCTAGAATAGACCTGTCCATCAATTGTCAAAGACAATTGACCCTGCAGATGCAACGAAAAAACAAAGAAAAATATGAATGTCGTAAAAAAGTATTTATTATAAGCCACGAAATCACAATTAGGTTTAACCTTCTCAAACGGTTCAACAATTTTACAGATTATTACACAACTATCCAAATAAATAGTTAGCTATCCAAATAAATAGTTTTCGTGTAAGAATTTGATAAGATTTTCTCTTCTGGCTCAGAATGGTTTTGTCTTTGAAACACCCAGTATTTAGATGGTTTCAAAGAACGAGCAAAAGCAGTGTAAGTCCGTTTTCAAAGCTTGTCCCTTGTTTAATCTTCAAAAGTTTGAATGCTTGCTGTTTGAGTGATCACTATCATGGCAATTCTCATCCGAATAGATGTTAGTTCTCCTTGTACACGCGGTGAATATGGCTACTTTTTACAGGCAGAATAGAAAAATGGTGATTCCCTATTGGTTCTTCAAGTTTTAAGCTCAAACATGAAAGTTGTTGAAGGCATGAAATTCAATTATTCTCCTATTAAGTTTAGTAAGATTTGCAGATAGATTATTGAAATTTTTCACATAAGTATGCTTAGTGACTTCCATTTATTGGATTTGGGTATACCAGAAGAAACTCATTTACAAATTGTTTTCAATAACTCAAACTGCAGAAATAGCAACTCAAGTAGAAGAGTAATACCTCCAAAAATAAAGTTCTGTCCTCCGGACATCATACAATTCGTGGGGTTAATAGGAGGTAGAGCAGTTTTCAAAATCTATTCATTTAGAGTTTACTCTTCTATCCATTCTTCCTGACTATAAGCAGGATAAACTAAATCTTCTTTGGATTCGTATTTGAATTCACTTCGTTCTTCACCTGTTATCCAATCTACCCAACCCCAATAACCATCTCTTAGACAAGCGAGTTTAATAACGTTATTATTCTCGTACAGTTTATAATCCTCGTAAATACATGGCACTGACTGCTTAGACTGATTTCCATAACTAAATCGAGATAAATAGAAGCCAATTCTACCATTTTGTTTAACTGCTGTAAATTTCCCGTTCCAAGAAAAGAACGTAATATGCTCATAGTTTGAAGGAATTATAGTCTTAATTTCAGCACCCTCTAAATCCTGATACATGCCCCAATTTTTTGTAGCTCGATTTCGACCAATAAATACCCCATCGCCATTCACCCAATCAAAAAGAATTAAATCACAATCCAGAAGTTTTTTAGCTCTTTTTATAATGTCAATTTCCCATGGTGAAACTGTTTGTAAGGGAACTTCATCAGATGTTTCGAAAATACAATCGATAATAATTTCTTGTTCAAACCAATCTAAAAGACCCCACAGATTGTTTTCTTGAATTAGAGTGTAATAATATCCGTCTTGTTCTTTGACTTTAATTTTTGAAAAGGAACATTGAACACGATCCCCTGAGTCCTCTATCTCAAACGGATTGAGGAAAATTCCATATTTGTTGTTGTTTTTTACAATTGCAAAAGGTTTTTCTTCGAACCAACCTAAGGAATCAAACTTTGGCTCGATAATAGCCTTGATATCTATGTTCTTTTCATCATAAACTGAGATTAGGTATAGCCCCCATTTCTTATTCTTGTACACTTTTGCTACTTCATCACCACCAAAATATCCCCATTCTATTTTTTTTGCCTTCATCTTTTTCAAAATGGCAACATCGTAATCCGATTGACAAAATGAAAATTTGCTAGTTAGTATTAAAAAAGTTACTAAAAGTGATCGAACAATACTCAGCATCTCTTTGTTTATTTACGTTTGGTCAGTTTCTCATTGATAATACGTACTCTACATCACAATATTGTTTTAACTACTCTGTCCCAGCTATTTTTTCTCTCAGTTTGTAAATGTAAAGTTTGACTTGGAGTTTTGCCACAACAAGCTAAAACGCATGCAAACTCTCTCTGGTTCAACCTATTTCTTCCTAAAGTGCATTGTAGAAGAACTCTCTTCAAGAACATTCATTGGAGATAGAGACTTCCAACCCCGGTTCATGGACCAAAACTCATTCCGTCCACCTCAACCATGCTTGAGAGAAGATATTCGGACGCTTTGTCTATCGTCAAGAACCCATGATATGATTAGAATGCAGTCACTCCTCAAATGAAAGAAGCCGGCTGGCTGAGGACTTCAGTGTAGATGCGACACATGGCGCTTCCGGCGGAAATCACAGTACAGAAGCGATGTATCGCGTCTCTACTCCTTTGGCTTTAGCCAAAGCATTTTTTAAAAAGCTATTTTCGCAGCCATTTTAAAAGTCTAGGCGCAGCAGCTTCATTTTTGCTTTCGCCCCATTCCATCCTTCATGAAAAAGTATCTCAACCTTTTCGATCTCAGCCAAAAAGTCAATTATAAAAATGAAGTCTTATCGGGCCTTACTGTCGCTCTTGCGCTGGTTCCCGAGGCGGTGGCTTTTGCTCTGATTGCCGGATTGCCGCCCTTAACAGGTTTGTATGCTGCATTTGTGATGGGTTTAATAACCACTCTTTTGGGTGGAAGGCCGGGTATGATCTCAGGCGCTACCGGTGCCGTTGCGGTGGTTATAGTCTCTTTGGTGCAAGAACACTCAATTGAATATGTCTTTGCTACCGTTATTTTGGCTGGAATAATTCAGCTCGCTGCGGGATTCTTAAGGTTAGGAAAGTTCATTCGGTTGGTGCCGCAGCCTGTGGTATTTGGCTTTGTAAACGGATTGGCCATCGTTATCTTCCTTTCGCAAATGGAGCAGTTTAAATCTGCTTCGGGCGATTGGCTCAGTGGTTCAGCTCTCTATCTTATGCTCGGATTGGTGCTCCTAACCATGCTGATTATCTTCGGCTTACCCAAGCTCACCAAGGCTGTGCCTGCTTCTCTTACCGCCATCTTGGTCATCTTTGGACTTGTGAGTTTTCTAAATTTAGATACACGTACAGTAGGCGATATCGCTTCCATAGAGGGCGGTTTTCCTCCCTTTCACCTCGCCATGGTACCTTTTACTTTTGAGACTCTGAGCATTATTTTTCCCTATGCAGCTATTGTTGCGGGAGTAGGATTGATTGAAAGTCTGCTCACTTTAAATATTGTGGACGAATTGACTGGAACTCGGGGAAGGGGCAATAAGGAAGCGGTGGCTCAAGGAACGGCTAATATTCTTTCGGGTCTTTTTTCGGGTATGGGCGGATGCGCTATGATCGGTCAGAGTTTAATCAATGTAAGCAATGGCGCAAGAGCCCGTTTGTCGGGTATTGTGGCTTCTGTTATGCTCTTGGTCTTTGTGATGTATGGTTCCTCGTTAATAGAAAAAGTGCCCATGGCCGCGCTAACCGGACTTATGATTATGGTGGCCATTGGAACATTTGAGTGGGCCAGCCTGCGCACCTTCGGAAAAATGCCGAAGTCGGATATTTTCGTTCTTATTATGGTTACCCTGGTTACGGTTTTCCTCCACAATTTGGCTTTGGCGGTCATCATTGGGGTCATTATTTCTGCTCTGGTTTTCGCTTGGGACAATGCCAAGCGCATACGTGCCCGCAAGCAAATAGACGAGAATGGGGTGAAGCATTATGAAATCTACGGTCCTGTTTTCTTTGGATCGGTAGCGGCCTTTGCGGAGAAGTTCGATGTGGAAAATGACCCTGATGAGGTGGTTATAGACTTCGCCGAGAGCAGGGTGGTAGATATGTCGGCCATTGAGGCTTTAAATAAAATCACCGAGCGCTATCAGAAGCTGGGGAAGAAACTCCATCTAAAGCATTTGAGTCCTGACTGTCTTTTGCTTTTGAAGAATGCGGAAGAGTTGATCGATCTCAATGTAGTGGAAGATCCAACGTATAAAGTGGTGACGGACGATTTGTAGAGATCTACATTAGCTCGCAGGATTTTTCTCTTTTTCCTTTCCACCCAAAAAGCGAATCAGCTGAATACCGGCATTGCCCTGCCACAAGGGCTGATTACCCTGAGCATTGAGATAGAGGGGTATGGAGAATCGAGCGCCAATAGACCAATCAGACCAATAGTAATCGAATCCAGCGGCGGCTACCCATTTTGAGCTGCCTGTGCTCTTTTGCTCAAATCCGTATTCGCGATCGGCATTGCTTTTTTCGTATCGCATTCCTATGTGCGGAATGCATAAGCTCTTCAATCCTTGGTGGTAGTAAAGCAGATTCAAGGAAGCCTGATAGTAGTTCCCCAGTTGGTAGTCGTCTTCATTTAGGCTGTGGAACTGAGCTAATCCTTCAGCCAAAATTCCCCAACTCGATTTGCGAATTCCCAATTGGGTAAAGATTGGAAAGGCATACGCTCCTGTTCCCGATTGCATTCCAATAGGCAGTAGCACTTTTCTATCGTCGCGCTGTCTGTATTTTCCTGTTGGCAATCGAAGTCCAAGGCCCGCATTCCATTGGTAACTCAGCATTTTAGTTTCCTTTCTAAAGAGGACTGTATTCAGCAAAGCACTCATATCGCCTAGGCCGGAATTCGTTACAGCATCGCCTTCAGTGAGCCGAACCTTATAGGAGTAAGGCAGGCTGAGGAGGAGTTGCATTCGGTCAGAAAGCTGAATTCGGCTCCATATTTCAGGAAGGAAGAATTCATCTTCTTTCACCCGATCATTGCCCATAAAGGCTTCCGAGACATTTTGGTGTAGGAAGGAGTGGAACTGAAACCGCATTCCGATAAAATTCCGATCAAATTGCGGCAAAACACCTATTTGTCCACCCGTAGAAACACATCCGCACAAATCGCAAGCCTTGCTAGAATAGGGGAGAATAATTATACTGAAAAGAAAGATAAGCCCAGACTTACCAAGGATTTTGCAGCCTTTTGTCTTGAAGGTAGGCGTCATCGGTTAAACTTTTTAGGAAGGCAACTAAGGCCTGTTTTTCATTGTTTGAAAATTGAAATCCACCTACGGGCAAGGAAGGATCTAGATTGGGATGGGCTTGTATGCCTGAGCTATAGTGTTCTATTACTTCCTCTAGACTTGCCATAGAAGCATTGTGCATATAGGGCAATGTTTTTTCAACATTTCTTAAGGAAGGAACCTTAAATTTTCCAAGATCCGCAGCAAGGGTAGTAATATGTCCGCGTCCCTCATCCTCAGTAAGAGCAGTGAGGCCATTGTTTTTAAAGGAAAAATCAGTGGTAAGAGGTTCAGCATGACATTGAGCACAATGGGTTTGAAACAAAATCAACCCCTCTTTTTCTTGGGCATTCAGAGCGTTCTCATTTCCTTTCATCCATGCATCGTAGCGCGATTGAGAAGAAATCATGCTCGCCATAAACTGAGCCAAGGCCTTTAGCATATGTTGAGATTGAATTTCGTTTACCCCAAAATGACTGGCAAAGGCAGAGGAATAATAGGGCGAGCGATTCAATCGCAAAACGGCTTCACTCAAGGCCAAGTCCATCTCCAGGGGATTGGTAATAGGTGCTGTAGACATGGTTTCTATGTGCGTAACCCCTCCATCCCACATAAAGGAAGAATACCAAGCAAGATTTGACAGGGCGGGAGAGTTTCTGCTGCCGAAGTTTTGATCTACCCCATGGCTAAAGGGATGAGAAGGATCGGAAAAACCAGAAATGGGAACATGGCAATTTTCACAACTAATGCTGCTGTCTCTGGAGAGAACAGGGTCAAAGAAAAGTCTTCTTCCTATCTCGGTAATGCCCTCAGTTTGTGCATTGCCTTGAAATTGGTAATGAGCCGGAGGAAAATGAGAAGGTTGATAGAAGGCCAAAGGAGCGTTTCTCTCTTCGGTAATGTCTTTGGAGCAACGAATGGATAGGCCTACAAGGAGGCCTATCCAAACGAAAGCTCTATACTTTGCCAAGGGCATGTATTCTCGATTTAGTTATGGACGTGATCCAATTGGAACATCGTCGCATAGTTTCTAGAAATATTTACTGCCATAGGGCCAGGCATAACCACATTGGGGTTAGCGAGCACACCAAGAGTTATAGTACCCCCATCGAAAAGATGATTGAGGTTAACCATTTGGTGAACCACAGGCGTAGCGGAAGGCTTAACTTCTGCTTGACTAGGCGCGAAGTTGTAGCTAATTTCTTGAAGGGCATTGGTCTTATTTCCATTTCTGAATCCTCCAATATGGTAGGCGAAATTGGTTTGAGAGTTGGTTTCAACCCCTTCCGCCTTTAAGAAAATATAGCCACTGTTCCAAGTCCAAAACATAGTGTTGGCAGGATCTAGGGCTCCTGTTTGAGCTCCAGAAACATTTCGAAGACTGTCTACTCCAATCATATAGCGCATACCTACATAGTTGGCCGTTGGAACTTTATCTAATTCAATTTCCAATACAGGATTTGTCCCAAGGCTTAATAGGTGATAGCTTTCTTCTTCTTTCCAGATATTTCCTTCGCTATCGGTAAGTTCAATATTGCTAACATAATAGCGTAAGGTGGTAAATTCAATGGATTCTCCATTGTTGTTCGTAAAAGTATTGGTCTGAGGAATAGTGGCTGATTTAGAATCCCAATGATGTTCGAATTCTAGAATCAACTTACCCGTTGTATCAGCAGGAGGATTGTTGTTGTTGTTGTCGTCATTGTCTTTATCGCAAGACACTAGGGTTAGAGCCACCAAGGCAGCCCACAAAAAGCTTTTTTTCATGATTTAGTTTGAAAGAGTTTTACACTGAATGGAACGAATCGCGGGGGATTCTAAAAATTAACGGAGGTAAAACTCAAGCCCGTGGAGGACGGAAGGGAGAAAGGCTGTACTTCTCAGAGTGTGGAGAAGTATAAACGGGCAACTGAAACCATTGCACAGCCATTAGGGCGCTGGGAATAGAATGAATGTCATGGTCTAAGGTGAAGCTAGACCATTCGAAAATAGGAAGGATAGGAGCATCGGGCACAGAAGAAGTTTCATCTAACATCTCCGCCAAATGGCAGCTTCCATTACACTTCAGCTCGGGCTTGTCTTTATTGATACAAAATGCTTTCGCCATATACTCTCGGTTGGCCTCAAAAGACAACAATGCACCCGTTTGGAAGAACATCCGAGGTGCAAGGAAGACCAACAATAAAAGGGCAAAAGATTTCATGGGTATAAAGCTACAACAAAAGTAAATGGCGAATGAGACAATGATCACAAGGCGTAATAAAATGAATAAACGCAGAGTAATTTAATAATGTTTTTTAAGGCTATGATAAGCCTACCTTTGCCGCGCTTTTGCAGACCCTATGAATATACGAAACATTGCTATTATAGCACACGTTGACCACGGTAAAACTACCTTAGTTGACAAAATTCTTCACTATTGCCAGTTGTTTAGAGACAACCAAGAAACGGGAGAACTGATTCTAGACAACAACGATCTGGAACGCGAACGAGGTATTACCATTCTGAGCAAGAATGTATCCGTACGCTATAAAGATTTTAAGATCAACATTATTGATACCCCAGGTCACTCGGATTTTGGAGGTGAAGTAGAGCGCGTTCTCAATATGGCAGACGGCGTTCTTCTTTTAGTAGATGCTTTTGAAGGCCCAATGCCTCAAACGCGTTTTGTTCTACAAAAAGCATTGCAACTCGGATTAAAGCCGATTGTAGTTGTAAACAAAGTAGACAAGCCCAATTGCGATCCGGAATTGGCTCATGAAAAGGTTTTCGATCTAATGTTTACGCTTGATGCTACCGAAGATCAGTTGGATTTCCCAACGGTATACGGTTCTGCCAAGCACAATTGGATGGGCTTAGATTGGAAGGTTCAAACCGATAGTATTTCTCCACTTTTAGATACGGTGATAGAGCATATCCCCGCACCTAAAGTAATTGAGGGCAATACTCAAATGCTTATTACTTCGCTCGACTTCAGTAATTATACGGGTAGAATAGCCATCGGTCGCTTACATAGAGGTGAGCTAAAGGAAGGCCAATTTGTTCTTTTGATTCGTCGCGATGGAAGTCAGCATAAGGCGCGTGTAAAAGAGCTCTATGTTTTCGAAGGATTAGGAAAGGTGAAAACCGACCGTGTTCAAGCGGGAGATATTTGTGCGGCTTCAGGTTTAGAAGGATTTGAAATTGGCGATACCATTGCCGATGCAGAGTTCCCAGAGGCCTTGCCAACCATTGCCATCGATGAGCCTACTATGAGTATGCTCTTCACCATTAATGATTCTCCTTTCTTTGGCAAAGAAGGAAAATTTGTTACCTCAAGACATTTGCGCGAGCGTTTGGAGAAGGAAATTGAAAAGAACCTTGCCCTTCGCGTAGAACATACAGATGCTGCCGATTCTTTCCGTGTATTCGGAAGAGGAGTATTGCACCTGAGTGTATTAATTGAAACCATGAGAAGGGAAGGATACGAACTTCAGATTGGTCAGCCTCAGGTTATCCTTAAAGAAATTGACGGCGTAAAATGTGAGCCTATAGAAGAATTAACCATTGACCTTCCTGATAGTGTTTCAGGTAAGGCCATTGAAATGGTTACCCTTCGCAAAGGTGAACTTCTTAGCATGACGCCTAAGCTCGATCGTATGATCTTAGAGTTTAGAGTGCCTTCAAGAGGATTGATCGGATTGAGAAATCAGCTTTTAACAGCTACAGCGGGAGAGGCGATCATGTCGCATAGATTCCATGCTTTCGAAGCATACAAAGGAGAGATTCCAAGTCGTCAAAACGGATCTATTATTTCTATGGAGAAAGGATCTACTATACCTTATTCATTGGATCGACTCCAAGATAGAGGTAAGTTTTTCATAGACCCAGGACAAGACATCTATATGGGACAAGTAATTGGAGAGAATAGCCGCGCCGGTGATATGGCGGTGAACGTAACCAAAGAAAAGAAGCTTACGAATATGCGTGCGTCGGGTTCGGATGAGAAGATGCGCATTGCTCCTGCCATTCGTTTTTCTCTAGAAGAGGCCTTAGAATACATTCAAGGCGATGAGTACGTTGAGGTTACTCCACAGAGTATCCGTTTGAGAAAGATTTATTTAGACGAGAACGATAGAAAGCGCTACGCTTCTAAGTTCTAATCCATCTTATATACTTGCTCTAAAGTAGAATCGTCGTTTATACTAACAGAAAGGTCTTTCACGAGACCTTCTCTGATATCATAAGCCCATCCGTGGATATACGGCATTTGCCTATGTCTCCATGCATTTTGAATGATGGAGGTTTTGCCTAAATCGTACACTTGCTCAATTACATTGAGCTCAACAAATCGTCTTGCTCTCGATTCTTCGTCCACAATGGCATTGAGTTCATCTCTATGCAAATGGTACACGTCTTTAATGTGTCTTACCCAATTGTCTATGAGTCCGAATTGTTTGTTGCTCATGGCTGCCAATACACCTCCACAACCATAGTGTCCGCACACGATCACATGCCGTACTTCTAAGACTGTAACGGCATAGTCTAAGACGCTAAGCATATTCATATCTGTATGAATTACCATATTGGCGATGTTCCTGTGCACAAACACTTCGCCGGGTGCAGTACCTGTTATTTCATTGGCCGGAACTCTAGAATCGGCGCAGCCGATCCACAATACGGGTGGTTTTTGTCCATCGGCAAGTCTCTCAAAAAAATGGGTGTCTTCTGCCAATCGTGCTTCAACCCACTCCTTGTTGTTCTTCAGTAGCTTCTTGTAATATTCGGGCATATTAGTGGGTATTTAGGGAGCGAAACTTCATGGGTGGAATAGACTTGAGCGTTAACTCTATCTCTCTTCCATCGGCTATTTCAGCAAAACCATAAATAACTTCAAGAGAATCGTGATCGATATTGAGAATCATACTTCCATCTAAAATAAGGCGACTGCCTTTGGGCTGCTTATCTAATAGATGCTGAAGGGATACCTTATTTAGGAAGGAGATGTGTTCACTCAGTCGAATTTTAGTATACGTACCTCTTTCATCTTTTAACTGCTCAATATGTTGGTAGGTTACCTTGAAATTGGCCTTTAAAATAAAGAAGGCACCCACACAGAGTCCGATGATGATTCCGATTAATAGATCGGTTAAGAGAATGGCCACAACGGTTACTATAAATGGAATGAATTGCTCTAATCCGATTTTCCAATGATAGCTGTACAGAACGGGTTTGGTAAGTTTATAGCCAACTACCAATAGAATGGCGGCCAATGCCGAGTAGGGAATGAGATTTATCCATTCAGGAAACAGAAACAAGGCCAGAATAAGCCAAATGCCATGCAATATGGCCGACTTAGAGCTTTCTGCACCCGATTCTAGATTTGCCGAGCTACGCACAATTACGGCGGTAATGGGCAATCCTCCTATCAAGCCAGAAATCATATTTCCAAGGCCTTGGGCCAACAGCTCTCTGTTGGGAGGTGTTAATCTCTTTTTGGGATCAATTTTGTCTATGGCTTCAATGCTGAGTAAGGTTTCCAAAGAAGCCACCAAAGCGATGGTTCCCGCGACCAAATAGAGTTTCGGCATTTTGAGGACAGTCCAATCTGGAAATTGCAAGGAGGAGACCATTCCATTCCAACCCTCAAAGGTGGGCAGGCTTACGAGGTGCTCTTCTCGTATGTAAAAGTCTTGAAAATTGATTTTAAATAGCTGATTTAGAATAACACCAAGAAGCACAACCGCAATTCCGATTGGAAAAGAACCAATCCATTTCATTCTTTTCTTGTACGCAGTTTGTCCGAAAACCATGAGAGCTAAGCAGCAAATACCCACCAAGCTGCTCTCTAGTTGGATGTGCTGCAATGAAGACAGTAAAAAGCTCAGGGTGTTGCTACCGTCACTTTGGAGAAATTCCATCTCTCCAAAAGCGTCCGTATCAAATCCAACCAAATGCGGAATTTGCTTTAAGATGAGCGTCAGTCCTATTGCTGCCAACATCCCCTTAATTACTGCGGAAGGAAAGTAGAGTCCGATGATACCTGCTTTTATAAATCCGAGAATCACTTGCATAAGTCCAGCGAGAACTACAGCTACCAGGAGTGCTTCGAAGCTGCCCAATGTGTCATAGGCATCTAAAACAATTACCACAAGGCCCGCAGCAGGACCGCTGACACTCAATGGCGATTTAGATAAAACGCCAATGACCAATCCTCCAATGATGCCAGAAATAAGACCGCTTAAGGGTGGTGCACCCGATGCCAAAGCAATGCCAAGGCAGAGTGGAAGGGCAACGAGAAAAACCACAATGCTTGCTGCGAAGTCTTTCTGTAGCAATTGAAATGGGCTATAGGCTTTTTTAGACATATAAAATATAAGAGGTAAAGAACCAGCAGAAACGACGGCTGTTATCTTGCCAAGATAAGTTATTATGATTTTAAATTATATGCAGTCATTCCGAAGTACATTAGTGCCGTCTTGGGAACAATAGATGAAATAAAAACTCCTGTGAAAGGAGAGATGGAAGAATTCGAGAAAATCTTCCGAAAAGCTTTGTCGAGTAAAGTGGCTATGCTAGACCATATTACACACTATTTGGTGCGTAGGAAAGGCAAGCAATTAAGGCCTTTATTGGTTTTTCTGGTTGCTAAGTTACACGGTGAAATAAACGGAACAAGCCATCGCGGAGCGGCCTTTATTGAGATGATTCACACCGCAACTTTGGTTCACGATGATGTGGTAGACGATGCCAATATGAGACGTGGATTTTTCAGCCTCAATGCATTGTGGAAAAATAAAATTGCCGTGTTAGTTGGAGATTATCTTTTGGCCAAGGGTCAGTTGTTGGTGATTGACAATGGGGAGTATGAAATTCTTGGTCTTGTAAGTGAGGCGGTGCGTCAAATGAGCGAGGGGGAACTTCTCCAAATAGAAAAGGCCCGCAGATTGGATGTAGATGAAACCGTCTATTATCAAATTATTGAGCAGAAAACAGCTTCATTGATTGCCTCTTGCTGTGCCGTAGGCGCGGCCTCTGTAGGCGCTTCAAAAGACCAAATAGATCAAATGCGAAAGTTTGGAAGTCTTTTGGGGATGGCCTTTCAAATAAAAGATGATCTTTTTGATTATCAAGTGGTGAATAAATCGGGTAAGCCAAGTGGAATAGATATTAAAGAGCAAAAGATGACTTTGCCTTTAATTTACGCCTTGAGTAAAGCCAATCGCAGCGATAAAAAACGGATTATTTCAACCGTTAAGAATCATCACGACAATCCAAAGAGGGTGGCTGAAGTGGTGGGATATGTGAATTCCAGTGGTGGAATTGAGTATGCAGAGAAAGTGATGTACTCTTACCGAGATGCGGCTTTAGAAATACTGAAGGGCTTTGAAGATTCGGAAGTGAAAGAGTCTTTGAAGAAACTAGCCAACTATATTATCGAGCGCAGCAAGTAATAGAAAAAAGGATTCTATCTTTAAGGCATGTCGCGCATATCTGCCCAAAGTATTTCTCAGATCTTTGATACAGCTCGAATAGAGGAGGTTATCGGAGATTTTGTTCAGCTCAAGCGTTCTGGATCGAATTTAAAAGGACTCAGTCCTTTCACCAACGAGAAAACAGCCTCGTTTTACGTATCTCCAGCCAAGCAAATATTTAAGTGTTTTAGTTCCAATAAGGGAGGTACCGTAGTGAGTTTTCTCATGGAATATGAGAACCTATCTTATCCAGAGGCATTGCGCTATCTGGCCAAGCGGTATGGAATTCAGATTGAAGAAGAGGAGCAATCCGCAGAAGAACAGAAGGAGACTAGCGTCCGCGAAAGCCTCTTCATTGTGCAAGAGTTTGCCAAAGACTTTTATGTGAATTATCTCTGGCATACCGACAAAGGAAGGGCCATAGGTCTCAGCTATTTAACAGAACGCGGTTTTAGCTCGGAGACCATTCAGAAGTTTAACCTCGGATTTAGTCCAGAAGGAAGAAATGATTTTTCAGAGGCGGCTCTCAAGAAAGGATACGATCATACGGTTCTTGTTCAGGCCGGCTTGGTTCGAGAAACAGAGACCTATACGAGCGATTTGTTTCGAGATAGGATTATGTTTCCCATCCATTCGCTTTCGGGAAGAGTGGTTGGCTTTGGTGGAAGAATTCTAAAGAACAACCCAAAAGCCCCAAAGTATGTCAATTCGCCAGAAACAGAGATTTACCATAAGGGCAAGTTGCTCTACGGTTTATACCAAGCGCGTAAAACCATAGTAAAAGCAGATCACTGTTTGGTGGTTGAAGGCTATACGGATGTGATTTCAATGGTTCAATCGGGAATAGAGAATGTAGTTTCTACCTCGGGAACGGCACTTACTTCCGACCAAATCAGGCTGATAAAAAGGTTAACAGAGAATATTGTTTTTTTATTCGATGGAGACGCGGCTGGAATTAGAGCCTCGCTTCGAGGAATAGATTTAGTTCTCAAAGAAGGAATGCAAGTAAAGATTGTACTCCTTCCCGACAATCACGATCCTGATAGCTTTGCGAAGGCCTATGGCCAAGAAGGCATTCGGAAGTATATTATTGAAAATGAGAAGGATTTTATTCGTTTCCGCTGCGATTTAATTCTGGAAGACGCCAAAGAAGATCCCATTGCCAAGACTAAGTTGATTGGTGAATTGTTGGATTCTATTGCTTTAATACCCAATGCGATTTCTCGCAGCCTCTATGTGCAAATGGCGGCCAGAGAAACCAAGATGGATGAAGCCCTTCTCTTGCGGGAGTTGAATGGGGCCATTGAGCGACATGCTCGTAGCGAACAAAAGGAAATTCAAAGGCAAAAAGAAAGGGAGAAACATTTAGGTGCTCAGCAAGAAGTCAGCTCAGAGCCTTCGAAAGCAGGTCTGGCGGCAGTACCTTCTCCAGATCAGGAAACGCCTTTGATGGAGCTGGAAGAACCGCCTGGGTATAGGATCGAAAAAGCCCTTGTGGAACTCTTGCTGAACCACGGGTATAAAAAAATAGTGGCTTCTGATAAAGTGATTGAGGAAGATGTTTCCAGTGAAGCCCAAGAATTGACGGTAACTCAATTTGTTCTGCAAGAACTAGCATACAATGAAGTGCACTTTAAAGATCCCGTTTGTGCTGGCATTTTAAATCGAATTCACGAGGCCTGGTTAAAGGGAAGAGATGTTCTCACCGCAGAGGATTTTTTGGAGTCTCAAGATGGTTCCGCAGAATTGGTGGCAGACTTACTTTTTGAAAAGTATAAAATCAGCAACTGGGAGGAGAAAGGAGTCTATGTTAGAGATAGAGACGAGAGCTTAAGCCAATATGCCTCAGATGTTATTTTAAGGTTGTTGGATATATTGCTTTACGAGAAATACGGCAAAGAATTTGAAAATCTGCCCATGGATACTCCGATAGAAACCCTAAAAAGGGCGATGGAGTACAATCAAATGCGGATTAAAATTCAACTCGAATTGAATAGAGTGGTTTAAATCAGTACCAAGAGTATAATTCCACTGATAAGAAAGAGCTTGTAAACGATATGAAGTTTTCGAGCCTTCTGACTTTGTTCTACCCACTTTGGAAGTTGATTCCAACTAAAGTATTGCAGAAGCAAACTCAAGCCTAAGTAAATCCAGAGTTGATCTAGATCGAAGAAGCAAATAAGAATTAATGCAATAAGGCTGGAGGCAACGGAGATCAAGCTGAGATGGCGAGCAAGTCCAATGTAGCCAGTGCGTGCGGGTACTGTCGGATAACCTAAAACGGTATCGCCTTTCAATCCAACTACATCTTTCACCAAGCCTCTGGTAAGCTCAAGTGTAAAGAGGTAGATAGCATAAATCACTAAGGTGAAATGCGGATTTTTATAATAGAAGAAAATAGCAAAAAAGGGAAGGAAACTCAAAAGAGCTTTGATGAGGTTGGCAACAACAGCGAGCTTTTTGATTTTGTGCGAATAGGCCCAGAGGGAGGCAGCAAAGACCGAGAAGAACAATACCGCACGCCAAGAAATAGAAGAGGCCAATACAATGGCTAAGAGATTGAGAAAGAGGTAAATGTTAAGGGCGGTAGGAGTGCTTACAATATGTTCAAAAGCCGTTTGCAAAGGCCTATTGATCATATCCTTCTCTTGATCGTAAAAATTATTGATGATAAATCCGCCCGCCACCACTAAAGCAGTAGATAATCCTATAATGTGCAGATTGAGGTCGAGTAGGGTAGCCTTCCAATCGGTGGGATCGTTGAGAACAAAGAGCGCAGTAAGAAATTGAGCCAAGGCCACAAGTCCTACATTCCACCACCGGGCCTGACTGAGAAGGGCGATGGTTTTGAGAATAGTTAACCGACCTTCAGACTGTGTCATAAATTAGATTCTCTGAATAAGCTCGGGCCTGTATTCGGAAAGAATTTGAGATGCTTTTTCATAATCTTGAGTGAATCCGAGAATAAATCCACCTCCACCAGAGCCACATAATTTCAAATAGTAGTCTCCGCTGTCAATTCCTTTTTTCCATAAGTCTTGAAAGTCTTCTGGAATCATAGGGCTAAAATTCTCCAATAGAACCTTGCTCAATTGCTTTAAGTTTCGGAAAAGACCTTTGGCTTCTCCTTTTATGAAACTTTTAATGCAGGCATCGTTGTATTTTATAAACTGATCCTTCAGCATGGTTCTGAAACCTTCTTGCTTCATCTTCTCTAGAAATATGTTAACCATATTCTGAGTAGATCCTGGTTTTCCTGAATTAATTAAAAAGATTCCGCCCTTTCCTTCAAGATTGGCAGCTAGATGAATGGTGCCTAGATCTTCTTGAGATTTTATTAATACTGGCAGCTGTAAATAGGCTATCAGCGGATCTAATCCAGAAGATTTTCCATGGAAATACGATTCAAGTGAACCTAAGATTTTCTTGAGTTCAATGAGATCATTCTTTTCTATAGAGGCACTTTTATCAATTGGATTTAGAGCATATCGACTGTAGATCGCAGCTACTAAGGCTCCTGAGCTTCCAATACCAAATCCTTGGGGAATACTCGATTGGAAATAAAACCCTTCCTCTAAATCTTCCTCAAAAGAAACTAAGTCGAGCTCGCAGGGAAGATTGTTTTCGGATTGAAGAGTCTGTAAATAACTAAGATACTTTTTTAAGGGCTCGGTAGAGTCAGAGGTGTTTTGGCCTTCTTCGGCTTTTTGGAACCTTCCGCCATAATCACTGAGTGGAATGCTCAATCCCATAGAATCTTTGATGATTCCGTATTCTCCAAAGAGTAAAATCTTTGCGTAAAAGAGCGCTTCGTTACTTACTTTCATTCTATCCATTTGGATTCAGCACCTGTACCAACGGTGTCGCAAAGATACTTCGCATTCGCCGAGTATTTACGAGCCAAGTCGTTAACCCATAAATCGATATTTTGTTCGTGAGAATCAGGGAATAGCAAATGAACATTGGCACCAGCATCGAGGGTAAAACAAATGGGAATTTTTGTTTCATCTCGAAAGGCCTTAACCTCTTCCAAAACGGCTACCGTATTCGGACGCATCAAGAGATAAGGGGTAGAAGCACTGAGCATAAGTGCATGCAGGGTCAAAGCTTCGAGTTCGGTTAGTCGGATGAATTCATCGAGATCGCCTGACTCCAGAATTTCAGTCATGCGAAGGCAATGCTCGAAGGCCTGTTTTTTTCTGGCCTCAGCGAAAGGATGCCCGTTCATTAGATTATGTCCTGCGGTAGAAGAAACTGACTTCACGCCTTCGTCTATTAGAAGAATATAATCTTTGTACGATTTAAAAATCGGATGCGTTTTGTCTGCAAGTCCAATAGCAAATTGGTTGGAAGAATGCTCTATGGCAGGATGTTTCCCCCATAATCCAACGATTGGAAAAAGCGATCTGCAAGCACTTCCACTTCCCAATCTTGCCATTTCAGAGGCAAGAGAACGGTCGAGTTCTGATTCGTTTTTCAAGCTAGACAAGAGATGGGCGATGGCAAGACTTAAAGCACCAAAGGCAGAGGCAGAGCTCGCAATACCACTGCTGTGTGGAAAAGTGTTTCTAGAACTTATTTCCAGCTCTAGTCCTTGCAACTCTGGAGCTAGATGGGCAATTCTCTCGAGGAATTGTTGAATTTTCGGTTCAAATCCCGGTTTTTTTTCACCTTCAAAAAGAAAAGAGAAGCTTGGGTTTTGAGATTCTTTCCAAGCTAGTTCGGTAATGGTTTTACTTTCAGAGAGGGTGAGAGAAACCGAAGGGTTCATAGGCAACTGAACTCCTTCTTTCCCCCAATACTTCACCAAGGCGATATTGGAAGGACAAACCGCTTCTATTTTCATTCTTCAGCTATTTCCGCTTGAGGCGCAATTTTTTTAACTAAACCTTGCAATACTTTTCCTGGACCGAGTTCCGTAAAATGTGTAGCACCATCTGTGACCATATTTTGAACGGTTTGTGTCCAACGCACAGGGGCGGTAAGTTGTTCGATCAGTAGGTTTTTAATGGCGGCAGCATCCGTAGAAGGAAGAGCGGTTACATTCTGATAAACAGGACAAATGGGATTGTTAAAAGGAGTTTCTTCAATGGCTTTTCTCAATTCTTCTCCAGCTGGAGCCATTAAAGGCGAATGAAAGGCTCCACCTACAGGAAGAATGAGGGCCCGTTTCGCACCCGCTGCTTTAAGTCTTTCGGCCGCACTTTCTACTGCTAGAACTTCACCCGAAATAACGAGTTGCCCCGGACAGTTGTAATTAGCAGCAACCACAACACCTTCAATTTGAGCGCAGATCTCTTCTACAATGGCATCTTCAAGACCCAAAACGGCTGCCATGGTAGAAGCTTGTATCTCGCAAGCCTTTTGCATGGCCTTTGCTCTTTTGCTTACTAATTTCAATCCGTTTTCAAAACTCAATGCGCCTGCGGCAACTAGAGCAGAGAATTCGCCCAAAGAATGACCCGCGGTCATATTCGGTTGGAAGCGATTACCTAAGGAAGTCACTGCCGCAATAGAATGCACAAAAACAGCAGGCTGAGTAATATCCGTAGCCTTTAGCTCTTCCGCGCTTCCTTCAAACATAGTTTTACTCAGTTCAAAACCAAGAATTTCATTTGCCACTTCAAAAATCGATTTTACCTCTGGGGATAAATCGTAAAGGTCTTTCCCCATTCCGCTGAATTGAGAGCCTTGTCCTGGAAATACATATGCTTTTTTCATTCTCCGTAATATTCTACAAAATTATTCTCTGTTTCTTCGAGGCGCACGCAATGCAAGAAGGCGTGGTGCTCCGAAATTTTAGGTTCAAGTATTTTCCAGATTTCTACCGCAAGAACTTCCGTAGACGCCATTTTTCCAAGCATAAAGTCTACATCGGTATTGAGATTTCTATGGTCGAGTTTATCTGTAACGTAGATTTTCATCAATCGCTTGAGATCCACCAAGTTCATTACAAAACCGGTGTCTGGATTAATCGAACCCTTTACTGTTACAATAAGGTTGAAGTTATGTCCATGGAAATTTTTGTTTGCACATTTTCCAAAGACTTCGTCATTCTTTTCAATGCTCCAATTCGGATTGAATAATTGATGCGCCGAACTAAATCTCTCGCGGCGCTGAATGTATACCATACTCTAAATTTCGGGCAAAGATAAGCTGGTTAGAAGGTTGACATCAATCCACTATATTTGCGCCCCGATATTTTGGAAATTTTAACCAATTAATAAGAGAAATGGAAAATGCAATTTACCTAGTTCCTCTACTAGGAGTTCTTGGCCTAATAGTAATGGTGTTTAAAGCCATTTGGGTAACGAAACAAGATCCGGGTGATTCCAATATGGTTGAGCTCGCAGGTTATATAGCAGATGGTGCCTTGGCTTTTCTAAAAGCAGAATGGCGTGTATTGGGAATATTTACCTTTTTCGCTGCTATTCTCTTGGGATGGTCAGGAACATTGGTAGAGCATTCGGATTGGGTAATCGCTATCGCATTTATTATTGGTGCATTCTTTTCTGCTTTTGCGGGATGGATAGGAATGAACATAGCCACAAAGGCGAATGTGCGCACCACCCAAGCTGCTAGAACGAGCTTAGCTAAGGCTTTG
This sequence comes from Cryomorphaceae bacterium, assembly GCA_017858515.1. GTDB lineage: Bacteria > Bacteroidota > Bacteroidia > Flavobacteriales > Schleiferiaceae > RFXV01. Next base: position 20,089 of record JAFMBM010000035.1, read on the forward strand.
AAAGTTTCTTTCACTGGAGGTACGGTAATGGGACTTGGAGTGGCAGGTCTTGCCGTTCTCGGACTAAGCGTTTTATTCATCGTTTTTAGTGGGATGTACGACAGCATGGAGACGGCCTTGGAGGTTTTAGCTGGATTTTCATTAGGTGCTGAATCTATTGCCCTTTTCGCTAGAGTAGGGGGAGGTATATATACAAAGGCTGCCGATGTGGGTGCCGATTTGGTTGGAAAGGTTGAAGCTGGAATTCCAGAAGACGATCCAAGAAACCCGGCTACTATTGCGGATAACGTGGGAGACAATGTTGGAGACGTTGCGGGTATGGGAGCCGATTTGTTCGGTTCTTACGTAGCAACCATCTTGGCTACTATGGTTCTAGGTCGCGAAGTAATTTCTTCTGGAGACAGCTTTGGTGGTCTTGCTCCAATTTTACTGCCTATGTTCTTGGCAGGATTAGGAATTGTATTCTCGATTATTGGAACATTCTTCGTTCGTATTAATTCAGAAACAGCTTCGGTACAAAAAGCATTGAACTTAGGAAACTGGGGTTCAATGGTGGTTACGGCTGTAGTGTCTTATTTTCTAGTGAATTGGATGTTACCCGATGTATTGGTTTTTGAAAGAGGGAATTTCACCTTTAGCAATATGGATGTGTTTTACGCTATTATGATTGGATTGGTAGTAGGAGCGCTTATGTCCATTATCACAGAATATTACACAAGTATGGGCAAGCGTCCTGTTTTGAGCATAATCAAGCAGTCTGCTACGGGTCATGCTACCAATATCATTGGTGGTTTAGCGGTTGGAATGGAATCTACCGTATTGCCAATTTTGGTTTTAGCGGGAGGTATCTATGGCAGTTTTGCAGTTGCTGGCCTTTATGGTGTAGCCATTGCAGCAGCTGGAATGATGGCTACTACGGCCATGCAGTTGGCTATTGATGCTTTTGGTCCGATAGCGGATAATGCTGGTGGTATTGCTGAAATGAGTGGTTTGCCAAAAGAAGTACGTGAGCGCACAGACAATTTAGATGCAGTGGGAAATACAACTGCTGCTTCTGGAAAAGGATTTGCAATTGCTTCGGCGGCTCTTACTGCTTTGGCCCTTTTTGCTGCCTATGTTGGTTTGGCAGGTATAGATGGTATTGATATTTATAAAGCAGAGGTTTTATCTATGTTGTTTGTGGGTGCCATGATTCCTTTCATCTTCTCTTCGTTGGCCATTGCTGCGGTTGGAAGAGCGGCCATGGATATGGTGAAAGAAGTTCGCAGACAATTCAAGGAAATTCCAGGTATTATGGAAGGCAAAGCCAAGCCGGAATATGAGCGCTGTGTTGAAATTTCAACCAAGGCCTCTATTCGTGAAATGATTGCTCCCGGTGCTATTACTTTATTGTCTCCAATTATAGTTGGATTTGCTTTTGGTCCAGAGGCTTTAGGTGGATTGCTTGCGGGTATTACTGTGAGTGGTGTTCTAATGGGAATGTTCCAAAACAACGCTGGAGGCGCGTGGGATAACGCAAAGAAGTCTTTTGAAGCTGGAGTAGAGATTGATGGAAAGATTGAATACAAGGGTTCTGAGGCCCATAAGGCTTCAGTTACTGGAGATACTGTAGGCGATCCTTTTAAAGATACTTCTGGTCCTTCAATGAATATCTTAATCAAATTATCATCTATTGTGGCCTTAATTATTGCTCCGCACATTGCTGGAAGTGGAGGTTCACACTCTTCTATTAATGAAAGTGGCTATTTTGATAAGGTGGAAGAGATGAATATCATAACTGAACCTTCAGCAAATAGAATTGCAGTTGTTACAGGCATGGGTAGGGTAGAGAATGTTTCGGTTGAGTTGCTGCATTTGGGTATTTATCAAGGCTCAATCGTTGATTTGGCTTTGGTGATAACAGATGTTCGCTTGGAAGAGGAGGCTTTTAATCAGAGTGGTGCTACAACCATTGAGTTTGGTGCAATAGAATCTTATCTAGAAAGTGGATTCTACTACGTGAAGGGAATTGCACATATCGGAGAAATGGGTGATAGGGAGGCAATTTTCCGTTTTTCTATGGATAGATCAGGGAAATGGGCGAAAGGTGAATTGAAAATTTATTAATAGCCAATAACGTAAAAAGGGGGATGAATCATTGGTTCATCCCCCTTTTTTTTGTTTAAGAGAAATGTGTTTTAAAAAAGCCCGTGTATTTGGGCATCAATTCGTTCGATTATACTTCCTAAATCTTCACTGTTCTTTGGGAACCTATTATTATCTACGTCTATGATCAATAGATTTCCCTTGTCATAAGTGGAAATCCAAGCTTCGTAGCGCTCATTCAAACGTGTTAGATAATCCAAGCGAATGCCATTTTCATAGGCTCGTCCTCTTTCTTGAATATGACCAACAAGAGTAGGAACACTGGCCCTTAAATAAACCAGTAAATCGGGCGGAGTAATAAAGCTCTCCATGAGCGAAAACAACTCTTGATAACTGTTGAAATCCCTTTCAGGCATCAAGCCCATTGCAAATAGATTGGGTGCGAAAATGTGCGCATCCTCATAAATGGTTCGGTCTTGAATTACATCCAAGCGATCTTGCCTGAGTTTAACAATCTGTTTAAATCGGCTCTGCAGGAAGTAAATCTGCAAGTTAAATGACCAGCGCTGCATCTCAGCATAGAAATCATCTAAATAAGGGTTGTCTGTAACATCCTCATACTGAGGCTCCCATTTATAGTGCTTAGCTAATAATTCAGTGAGTGTGGTTTTTCCGGATCCTATATTTCCGGCAATTGCAATGTGCATACGGTACTTTCTTGTCTGTGCACGAATTTAGTTCATTACAAACTAATTTGGAGGCTTTCGATCGACTTTCCATTCCACAAAAAGATTTTTCCATTGCTGTACGTCCAGTCTTTGCACTCTAGGGCTTCCTTCACCTTGTACAATCGAAAGTTCTCTTTTAGAATCCACCAGCCTTCTGGATTCAATATCAGCCAGCTAGAACCAGTCCATTCTGCTTTGTCAATGCCATTCATAGGTTCAAATTGGATGAAATTTCCCATGATATCAAAAGAGACTAAACCAATATCAGTCGTAAGCAGAAATCCGTTAATGCTTGAATACAAGCCTATTACCTTATTTTCTTTGTTTAGGATCTGGCTGATGGCAAGGCTTTCTAGGCGAATTCTTTTATCCCTTCTATCCATTTTTAAAACCTTGTCCTTGGCCTGATCGTAAAGCCAAAGAAAGTTGTCATCTGCCAAGGCAACACATGGAACATCAGAAAAACCAAGATCCAATAAGTTTAAGGCTTGTTCTGATTGGTTAAGCTGATTGTCTAGCAAAAGAACTTGGTTAAAGGTCTTGTAGTGAAGTGAGAGCCGCATAGGATCGTACACATTTATGGCATCAGGTTTTCCTAAATCAGGTCGGCTAAATCGGGCGAGTTCTTTGCCTTTTAGATCGGTTTTAATCAATCCTTGACTTCCCAAGAAATAGAAATTACCAAGGTGATCTGCCCATATATTCGATATCCTCATTTTTGGGATAGCGATTTCTTGTCCAACTAAAGAAGGGCAAAGGAGAAAAAGAATGAATGTTACGATAAAGACTTTAAAGCGTTTAGTCATTGTTCTTTTGAAAGAGGGGCAAGATTTCATCCAAAAATTCGCGATGATTGGCTAATCGGGGAACTTTGTTCTGACCGCCCAGTTTTCCATTCCTTTTCATCCATTCGTGGAAAGTTCCTCTAGGAGCAATATGCACTCGAGGCATTGTTAAAGCCATATCCTTATGTCTCTTGGCCTCGTAATCTGTATTTAACTTCTTTAGCTCGTTGTCTAAGTTCAGTTTAAAGTCTTCCAGATGATCGGGAATTGAATCAAATTCGATAATCCATTCATGAGAACCAGCCTTGCCATTTTTCATATAAACTGGACCGGCGGTATAATCTATAATGCTGCATCGGCATTCTTCACAGGCCTTGTCAATAGCGCGGTCTGCATTTTCAATAACGAGCTCTTCTCCAAAAGCATTGATGAAATGCTTGGTTCGTCCAGTAATTTTTATCCGAAAAGGATTTAAAGAGGTAAATTGGATGGTATCACCAATTTTATATCGCCAAAGACCTCCATTCGTAGAAATGATCATGGCATAATTCACTCCTTTTTGAACTTCTATAAGCGGAATGGCTAGGTCGCTTTTTGCGGAGTCCATAGGTATAAATTCATAGAAAATACCATAATCCAGCATGAGTAACAAATCATCTGCATAAGCCCTATCTTGAATTCCAAAGAAGCCTTCACTGGCGTTGTAAGTCTCAAAAAAGTGAAAGTTTTCTTGAGGGATGAGTTTCTCAAATTGTTGTCTGTACGGAGTAAACGACACTCCGCCATGCATATAGAGTTCTAAATTTGGCCAGACTTCTTTTAGATGGGTTGCGCCACTAATTTCTAAAACGCGTTTCAGTAGAACAAGCATCCAGCTCGGCACGCCAGCAAGAGATGTAACATCTTCTTTTATAGTGCTTTGAGCAATGGCTTCTATTTTAGTCTCCCATTCGTCCATCAAGCTTATCTTATTGCTCGGTGTACTAATCATAGTTACCCAAAAAGGAAGGTTTTCAATGATAATAGCAGAGAGATCGCCATAAAAAGATTCATTCTCTAGATTGTTTAAGCGGGTACTTCCTCCTAAGCGCAAGCCTTTTCCGGTAAAAATTCGGGTTTCAGGATTGGCATTGCAATACAGCGAAAGCAGGTCTTTTCCACCTTTAAAATGACATTCTTCTAAAGACTCTTTGCTAACGGGAATGAATTTGCTTTTAGCATCTGTTGTGCCCGATGATTTCGCAAACCATCGAATTTCACTAGGCCAAATAATGTTTTGTTCTCCTTGTCTAACACGTTCAATGAGGGGAGAGAACTCTTCGTAGTCAACAATAGGTACCCTTTCTGCAAATTCGCGATAGCTATTAATACTCGCAAAATCAAAGGTCTTTCCATATTCCGTTTGCGAAGCACTTCGAAGCAATTGCACCAACCACTCGCTTTGAACTTCATCGGGATATTTCATGAAGAGCTCGATCTGATGGAAGCGCTTTTTCATCCTCCATGAAATAAAATTATTTATCAGATCAAAACTCATCATAGGGTTTTATTTAAGCCATTTATCAAGCCATCCGAAAAATTCGGAATGCCATAACAGTCCATTTTGTGGACTTAGAACCCAATGGCCCTCATTGGGGAAGTATAGAAAACGAGAGGGTACATTGCGAAGTTGAGCAGCTTGAAATGCTTCCATACCTTGGTTGATAGGCACTCTAAAATCCAATCCACCATGGATTACCAATAAAGGGGCATCCCAGTTTTGTACAAAGTTTTTAGGATTGAATTGGGTGTAAGAAGTTTTGAAGGCTGGATCCCAATAAGGACCTCCAATATCCCAATTGGCAAAAAACATCTCTTCTGTACTTCCGTACCAGCTTTCTAGATTGAAAAGCCCACAATGTGAAATAAGTGCTTTAAATCTTTTTTCGTGTATTCCAGCTAACATATAAACACTGTATCCACCATAACTGGCGCCAACCGCGCCCAGATTTTCTGCATCTACATAGGATTCTTTACTTAAATCATCAATAGCAGATAGGTAGTCTTTCATGGCCTGACCTCCCCAATCTTTAGAAATATCTTCGTTCCAATCTACTCCAAATCCAGGTAAACCTCTGCGATTGGGAGCTACTACGATATAGCCATTGGCAGCCATTAGCTGGAAGTTCCATCTGAAGCTATAGAATTGTGATACCTGACTTTGTGGTCCACCTTGACAGTATAAAAGGGTAGGATGTTTTTTTGCTGGATCGAAATCAGGAGGGTAGATTACCCAAGTAAGCATCTGCTTTCCGTCTGTAGTTGTAACCATTCTTTTTTCTACACGACTCTTCAAAAGAGTAGAATAAATGTTGTCATTTACCTTGGTGATTTGAGAGAGCTTATTCTTTTTATCCAAGGCATAGAGCTCAGTGGCGTGATTCATATCCTGCCTTTCAACTACAATGGTTCCATTAGCATAAAGAAAATGATTGTAATTGTGTTGATCTGTAAGCAATGAACCTTCGGAAACGCGTTTGAACCCGTTCTTCTTAAAGGTAAATTCTATTTCATTTAATTGCTCCGTTCCATCTTTGGGGTGATTGTATAAAATCCGGTCTTCTTCGGCCCACACATAAGAAGAAACATAGTCTTTTTCAATTAGCTTGAATTTCTGACCCGACTTTACATCCAACAACCAAAGTTCATTAACATCACTTTCATATCCATCACGAGGCATGCTTGTCCAGCTAAAGAAAGAACCATCCGGAGACCAGCTTGGGTTTTTATCGTACCCCATCATTCCCTTGGTTATGTTGGATGTCGTTTTGCTTTCAATATTGTACAGGTAGATATCAGAGTTTGTGCTAATCGCGTACTCTTTGCCTACTTTTTTCTTGGATACGTAAGCAATGTTTTTACCGTCAGGACTTAGTTCAAAGTCTTCTGCACCGCCAAAGGGGAGCATTGGACTGTCGAAAGTTTCATCCTTCATTATATCGGTAAAATCAAAGGCCATGCTTTTGCCGCCATCAAGACGGATGCGAGTAAAGCAAACATGCTGGTTTTTATCGTCACTCCAGCTGTCCCAATGTCTGTACATGAGATCATCGGTTACCATGGCCTCAGCTTTCGGAAGATTCGGGTATAAATCGGAAGTGCTTTTTTGGGTTTTAAATTCCTTAGAAAATAGGAGGAATACAATTCCCTCTCTTTCATAGGCTTTTACATTCTGAATGCCCTCCGGAATCTCCGTGAGCTGTCGGATGTTTTGCCCGTCTGCATCCATAATATGGTATTGACCTTTGTAAACAAATCCAATTTTTTCGCCATTTAGAAGGTACTGGGCAGAATAGACCTTTCCGTTTATTTGGGTAATGGCCTTGCTTTCACCGGTGGTAATATCTACCTCGTATAACTCGCGTTTACTAGAATTCTCATCTAAGTTATAGCGCGAGACGCCATAGATACTTTTCTTTCCGTTGGGATGAATATCTTCCAATCCGACACGACCTAATTCCCAAAGTTTTTCGGGAGTCATTACGTTAGTCGTTTGAGCGAACAGGCCAGTAAGTAGAAGAAAGGCTAAAAGGGTAGTGATTTTGCGCATGGCGTTTTATTTAGAGTCTATAACCTTTAATAAGGTGCGAAAAGCTACAATTTTTTGTCCGTATTTTTTCGCGGTTTCTTGACGTATTTTATTTGCAAAAAGCTGCTCATACAATTGGAATGATTCCATGTCAGCAGTAAAGTATTGAATCGAATAGGTTGTGCCTATTTCTTCTTCCACCAATACTTGAGAAAAGGTGTATCCAGAGAACAGTCCAGTTTCTAGCACTTCTTTGATGTGAGCATTGAGCATCCAAGCCTTCCATTCATCAAGAATAGAATCCTCTACGTTCACAGTAACATTGTAAATAATCATCGGATTATGATTTTCTCAAAAATAAGTTAGCTCAAGGGATTATTTCTCCACGGAGAACACGAATTCGTCTTCTAGCCGCATCAGTATAAAAGCTGTCTTGATGCTTTGCCAATAGTTGACTGAAATATTCAGTAGCTAATTCATTGTCAAACAATTGATCTTGGTAAAGTAGACCTAAAGTATAGAGTGCCTCATCAGCAAGAATGTCTTCTCCGAAATTGTCTAACAGAAGTTTGAGTTCTTCCACGGCCTTTTCAAATTCCTTTTGATCTAAATGAATTTTGGCTTTCATCCATAAGGCCTCATCTTGAAGGCTATGGTCAAAGAATCCGATTTGCAAAGTATCCAAAACGCTGAGGGCTTCGGGATAAAGCTTCCTTACATATAATTTTTCTGCACGTGCATAAAACACAAGAGCTTCCGTATTGGTATCGAGTCCAACATTGTCTCTAAGAATTAAGCTATAAGCCATTGCATCATTCGCAATTACCTTAGAAACGCTGTGTTTTAAAGCATCGAATAGATTGGTGGCCCACTCAAATTCGCCTTGGTAAAAAGCCACTTTTGCGCGACTAAATTTGGCTTCATCGGCTAATTCCGTTCCTGGTCTAGCCTTTTCTACCTGAGCATAAAAGAGGATAGCCTCGTAATACTTTCCAGAGAAAGCCAACACATCGGCATAGGCCAAAAGGTTTAAATCGAGTTGAGCTCGAAGCGGATCAGGTATTTCTATTAGAGTATTTATTTTATTCAGAGCTTCTTCCGTTTGTCTTTTTTCAAAAGCCTGCAATCTTGCCCATTCTCTATGGCTCGAGGCAGTGTTTAAATCCAGGGGAAGTGAATTTAATACAGAGGAATACTGTTTAATCAGATTTTCTAGTTGTAGGCTATCTCGCTTTGAACTAGAATAGTATTCTAGACGCTGAGCTTCTAGCTTTTGTAAAACGGCAAGGAGATAGAATTCAGATTTAGGTCCTACTTCTAGGGTAATATAATCATAGGCCTTAATTGCAGTTGAGAACTCTTGATTTCGCAAGCATACATCGGCAAATTGATAGACTTCATATTGGGTTCTCCCCATTCTTTTATCAAGCGCTTTAAGTTGACGAAGGGCACCATTGAAGTTTTGCTCTTGAACGAAAACCCATACAAGAAGTTCACTGAAAACGGGATTGTCATTCAGTTGGATTTGCTCGATGATCTTTTGTTTTACCTCAATGTTGAGAGGATCGTTTTCGTCTGTACTTAAAGACTGTGCTAAGAAAAACTGAATAGTTTGCAGATAAGCCGGACTGGAAGGTATAAGGAGTAGATATTCATCAATAACCTTATCAATTTCACCCAATTCCCCATAAATCTGGGCCTTCTGATAATGGAAGTTGTATTGAGCATTTTTCTTTTCAGCTATTTCATAAGCCTGTAAGGCTTTGTCTAAAAGGCGGGCTTCTTCAAAGAATCGAGCGCTTTGGTAAACCGTATTGGGTTGAACTTCAATTTGATCTAAAACCATTTTAAAGCTCTCATCTGCCTTGTTTTTATTCCCCTGAGCCAATTGTAACCTTCCCAGCTCAATGAGGTAATAGTCAATAGGACGTGGATTCTTTTTTAGAAATTTTTGAGTAAATTTCTCTGCAGATCGATAGTCATCAAGGAGTTCATAGCATTGAATAATTTTCTCGAATAAGCCTTTTTCTGGACGAATGGAAAATACGTCCTCGTAAGTGGCAAGGGCTTTAGCGTATTCTTCTTGCTGAAAGTAGGCATCGCCTAGGGCTTCATTTGCATTCTGAGCTTGAGTAAGGCTACTAAAGAAAAGGCAAAGAAAGAGGGCGATGAGCCACCTCATAGGTTGGAAACATACTGCCGAGTACTGTCTAAAATTGGTTTTAGTCTTGTCCATTTATCTAGTCCTTCCTTCGTTTCTATATGTCTTAAACGAATTTTAGCCTGCAATTCTTGCAAGGCATTTTGCTCATCCAAAAGGTAGGTATGAAAAGACAAACTATCTAATTCACCTTTTGAATAGGAATTACTAAGAGAAATCAACTGGCTTCTACTTAGATTCAGGGCATCGGCAATGGCAGAAGAATCTCCTCTTGACTTTCTAATAGAGCGCTCTACTCTTTGTAAATCAGAGAGTTCGTAGATCCAGAAAGAGCGGTTTGAGGTGTCTCTATAGTTTGATTTGAACCATTCGTATTGTTCGTAAACTTCATCGCTAAGTGAATATAGTTTAACGTACTGAATACTGTCATAACAGCGGTTGATGTAGTCTAAAGAAGCCTGGATTTCTAGCTCGGCTTCTTCTTTAGCTTTATTTGAAGAGGATAGGCTGCAGCTTGCGCTGATAAGTCCTAGAATGAAAAGGAATGCAAATGCGCTGTATTTCATATTCTATCGAAATGTGTATAGGGTATTAGTGCTTTAGGAATACGGATTCCATCCGAATCTTGATGGTTTTCAAGAAGCGCGGCTACGACTCTAGGTAAGGCGAGTGAGCTGCCGTTTAGAGTATGACAAAGTTGTGGTTTCCCTCCATCTTCTGGGCGATACCTCAGTTTTAGTCTGTTAGACTGGAAGGTTTCGAAGTTAGAAACCGAGCTTACTTCCAACCAGCGCTCTTGGGCAGCACTCCAAACTTCAAAATCGTAGGTTAAGGCGGAGGTAAAGCCCATATCGCCTCCACAAAGTTTTAAGACTCTGTATGGCAATTCAAGAGCATCCAGAAGTGTTGCAACATGGTTTACCATGCTTTCCAGAGTTTCATATGATTTCTCCGGATTTTCAATTACAACCACTTCTACCTTGTCGAATTGGTGAAGTCTGTTTAGTCCCCTAACATCCTTGCCGTAAGAACCTGCTTCTCTACGGAAACAAGGTGTGTAGGCGGTGTTTTTAATTGGGAGTTGTTGGAAGTCAAGAAGATCGTTTCTGTACAAATTGGTAACTGGAACTTCAGCAGTGGGAATGGCATAAAGACCGTCGATAGGAACAACATACATTTGTCCTTCTTTATCAGGCAACTGCCCAGTTCCAAAGGCAGAATCCTCATTCACAAAATGTGGAGGTAGCACTTCTTGAAATCCGGCTTCAATGTTTTTGTCTAAGAAAAAATTGATGAGAGCTCTTTGCAAGCGCGCCCCTTTTCCCTTGTAAACAGGAAATCCAGCACCTGTTATTTTAACACCGAGTTCAAAATCAATGAGATCAAAATCCTTAGCGAGCTCCCAATGAGGTTTCGCTTGATCTACCAAGTTTGGAATTTCTCCAGATCGCCTCACTTCCACATTATCATCAGCACTTTTACCTGCGGGAACAGAATGATGAGGAATATTAGGGATCGCTCTAAGTTGTTCTTCTAATTGGTTTTCAATGTCTGAAAGCTTGGATACTAAATTCTTTTCTACCGCTTTTATTTCGTGCGTTCTTGCCTTTTTTGTTTCGGCTAAATCACGTTTTCCGCTTTTGTAGAGATCTCCAATTTCTTTTGAAAGCAGATTGGATTCTGCCAATAGATCATCGAGTTGTTTTTGAGTACTCTTGCGCTCCTCATCGATGTTCAATACGGAATGAAGATCAGAAGACATGTCGAGGCCACGCTTGGCAAGACCGTTTAGAACTAGCTCAAAATTGTCGCGTATAAAGCTGGGCTGCAACATATTAAAAAGAATTAGAAGGCTTATAATCAGTTTGGGTTAAAAAAAAAGCCACCCTGTTAGGATGGCCTTTTCCAATATTGAACGTTCTGGAGATTAGGCCGTAATTTCAGGCTGAATCGAAACGTATGAACGATTATCTTTTTTCTTACGGAAAACAACCGTACCATCTACAAGAGCAAATAGTGTGTGGTCTTTTCCCATTCCCACGCCTTCGCCTGGATTGTGGTGTGTTCCGCGCTGACGAACAATAATATTGCCCGAAATAGCTGACTGACCACCAAATATTTTAACGCCTAAGCGTTTGCTGTGTGATTCACGACCGTTTTTAGAACTACCGACGCCTTTTTTGTGTGCCATCTTTTTCTATTTAAAGACTAATTAATTAGCCTGCAATTTCTGTTATTGTTATTTGAGTCAAATATTGGCGATGGCCGTTTAGCTTTTGATAGCCTTTACGACGTTTCTTTTTAAATACCAACACTTTGTCACCTTTAAGGTGTTTCTCGATGCGAGCAGTAACTTTTGCTCCATCTATAGCCGGGGCGCCAACAGTGATACTTCCATCATTGTCTAAAAGAAGAACACGGTCGAAACTCACTGAGCTTCCCTCTTCTCCTTCTATGCGATGAACATACACCTTACGGTCTTTTTGCACTTTAAATTGCTGCCCTGCTATCTCTACGATTGCGTACATGCACTAATTTTTTTGGTCTGCAAAAGTACGCAAGCTTTTTAAATGTACCAAACTATCTTATGTCTAAATGAATAATCTTTCCTTCATGGCTTCTAACATTCAATACTTTCCCTTGCTCAAAGAGTAGGTATTGACCTCGAATACCAACTAAAGTGCTTGAAAATTGAGCTTCTTTTTCAAGGGAAATGCTTTTTTGATGTTCAAATGCGGTTGGTCGGGGATACTCAATTTTCAAAGGAATCTCGGAATTGCCACTCAGAAATACTTGAAGATGTTCGGGTACGAGAGACAGTACTTTTTGCTTTTCCTCGATTAAATCGATTGGGAAAAGAGAATTCCCCAGCATTTTTTTAACTACGGTTTTATCCGAAATATGTTGTTTCAATGCCACTTCAAGCTCGCCAGCCAAATAGCGGTTCGGAACTTCGGCTAAAATGATTGCTGATGAGGCCCCCTGATCTATCCAACGGGTAGGCATTTGTTCTTTTCGCGTAACGCCAACTTTTAGTCCGCCACTATCAGCGAGGTAGACTATGTGCGGCTTGAGTTGGTATGCTTTTTCCCATTCCAGATCTCTATCTTCAATTCCAAGATGCGCTTTACTCAATTCTGGTCTAAGGATAAAATCGCCGGCTTCAGGTTTACTATAGAAACAGTCATAACAGAAATTCTGCCTAAAGATTTTATCTACTTTGTAACCACAAAAGCATTGGGTTTTGTGTTGATACTGAAAATTCCAATGCTTGCCAATTAGGTCGTTGACCAACAGAAGATCATCACCTATTTCCAAGGTGTATTTTACCGGAGATTGGAAAAAGACCTTCATTTTTTTAAGAGGACCTGCAAAGAGCATATCGATAGACTATCTTAAGCTTTGGTTAAACTATAAAGGTCGACTCTTCGATCTCTCAGGTTTCGTACACTTCCGAAGGAATTCAATTGGCGCAAAAGATCAATATCAACATCTACTACTAGTATCATTTCAGTATTTTGAGTTGCTTCTGCCTTTATTCCGTTCGTTGGAAAAGGAAAGTCGCAGGGAGTAAAGACCATAGATTGAGCAAATTGTATATCCATATTGTGAACCTTTGGTAGGTTTCCAACACTTCCAGCAATAGCAACATAACATTCGTTTTCAATAGCTCTTGCTTGTGCACAGTTTCGAACCCTTGAATATCCGTTTTGAGTATCGGTTAAGAAAGGAACGAAAAGGATATCCATTCCATCCAAAGCCATTAAACGGCTGAGCTCGGGAAACTCAACATCATAGCATATCAAAATACCAATCTTTCCGCAGTCTGTGTCGAAGGTTTGAATTCTACTACCCCCTTTAAGTCCCCATACTTTGGCCTCGTCTGGAGTAACGTGAATCTTCTCATAGCGCGAAGTAGATCCATCTCTGCGATGCAAGTATCCAACATTCAGAAGTACACCATCTTCAAAAAGAGGCATACTTCCACCAATAATATTGATGTTATAAGAAACAGCTAGTTTGTTGAAACGCGCCACAATTTCATCTGTAAACCCGGCCAATTTTCGAATGGCATCGGATTCACTCAAATGATTGTGATCAGCCATAAGTGGCGCATTGAAGAATTCTGGAAAGAGGGCAAAATCACATCGGTAACCCGAAACGGCGTCTATAAAGAATTCAGCTTGCTGCATCAAATCATCGAGATCGGCATATCCGCGCATTTGCCATTGAACTAATCCCATCCGAACTACCTTCTTAATGGTGGATGGGGTGTCATGTGGCTTTTCAAAATAGACGTTATTCCATTCTAAGAGCACGGCGTATTCTTTCGATGCCGTATCTCCTTCCAAATAATTCTTTAAAATCCTAGACGGATGGAAATCGTTTGAAAGTTGAAAATCTAAAACGGGATCGTGAATTTCTTTTTCTCTAACCTTACGGATGTATTCTATTGGAGAAAGTTCGTTTGCGTATTTGTGATAGTTCGGAATTCTTCCACCGAAGGCAATTCCTTTTA
>JAFMBM010000036.1 GCA_017858515.1 Cryomorphaceae bacterium
TTCGAAACACATTCCGGATCCAATGAGCGCGCTGGGCAAACCGGCTATTCTGTGTCCTTTTCGAAAAATAGAATTACCAATTTCTTCATTTGCAGCGTCGAGAACGGCAAAAGGGGTTTCTGTATTCTTTGCTGTTCGATGTCCCTGAATAGCAAGATACCCTCTGTTTAGCGATTGAGAAAATTGCAATAAAACACCATCTTGAATGAGATTATCTGCATCCAAAATAACCACCGCATCAGGTACGGTATTCTGACGCGATAAAAATTGAAGTCCAAAATTTAAAGACTTTGCCTTTGTAGATTTCTCAAATTTAACCTATAAGACTTCGGCTCCCATGGCTTTCAAGTCTGAAATGGTTTTTTCCTGAAATTGATCTGCCAACGCGATAACTCTAAATAAATCTTTGGGATAATCTTGTTCTAAAGCGCGACGAACAGTTTCTTGAATAATTCGATCCTCTTTATAACCTGGGATAAGAATTGCGAATGAATGCAAATTGCCTTTTTGAATTTTGGGTCTATATCTGAACAGACTACATACGGCAAAGAATAACAAATACCCAACCTGAAGAACAAAGAAAATGAATAGTGCTTTTTCTATCCAGAACAAGGGTAGTATCCAACTCATTTGTATGGCTTTACTGGGAGTATTCTAATTTAGAATTTACAGGATTTGAATTCGCTTCTGAAAGTCATTTCCAAATTCGCTGTAGTATCGCAGAATATAACTTCCCGATTTCAGACTTAAAGAAAGTTGCATTCGCTCCTGTAAAGTACGTTCTAACTGATGCAATACTCTTCCAGACATATCTACTATTTCAATTTTTCCACTTTCAATATTTGGGAAAAGAATTTCAAATACGTCTTTGCTAGGATTAGGATAAATTACAGCTTCCATTTGTCGATTCTCCGAAACTGAAAAACCTATTGGGCTTAAAAAAATGGTGTCTCTGTTTACTAAGCCAGGCGATAAAAGAAGAGAAGCACTTGCCGTATTAAATCCTGCCGCAGAAACCGTAACCAAACTTAATCCATTAGTTAATCCACCCCATTTAAAGGATCCATTAATGTTGGAAGTGCCATTAAACAGATTGTTCGACTCTGCAATTTGGGCTGCTGGAATGGTATTGTTTGTGCTCAAATCCACAATCGTTCCTCTCCAGAAAGAAGCTCTTGGGTATTCTGTTGATACTACTTTCAATCCTTCTTCCATGTCTGAAACTAATATTCGTTCAGAAGGGAGGTAAGGAAAAGCACCCCAAGCCCCATTGAAACCTGTTCCGGTAAAGAAAGGCGAAGTGTCATAATAACCCACTTCTACAAGAATATCTGGTTGAGATGCATCTACTATCTGAACACCTGAAGTATAGTAGCTGGTTACAAGGAAATCTCCATATACATGGGTATTATGTGGAATAGTCTGTGAATTTAGACTTGAATTAATAAGATCTAATTCCTGAATATTATTCAAATCACTTACATCATAAGCGCCAATGAATGCTGCTTGTACTTCATCTGTTGTAAAAAGAACTTTGTTGTTGTCTGATATCCAGCAATTATGGGTAAACTGGCTTGAAGTTGTTTTTGCTCCTATGGTTAAAGGAGCTGCCTTATTACTAACATCAATTACTTTGAAATCTCCATTAAAAACAGCACTGCCCCAGAGAGTATCGCCACGAGCCATGCCATCATGAAGGTATGCCTCATCGTAAATACCTAAAAATATGGGGTTTACTGGATCAGTAGTGATATCCAACAGAATGGCTCCACCTAAACCTACATCTGCGCCAAAAATGTAACAAACTCCATTTTCATCGATATACAGATTATGAGCAGTTTTCAAGGTGTCAAAAGTTCCATTTGCTAAAGGAATAGCTATTCTTCTTCTATACCATTCAGGCGTTTTACCGTATTCAATACTATCTAAATCTAAAATCCACAATCCTTCTGGCTTCATGATACTAGGAACAAGAGTCTGATCATGAGTTACATAGGCGTAATTTCCCCATGTTTTTAAATCACGCCAAACGGAAGGAACCCCAAAATAGCGAAATACTTCTGGTAGATTTGGAGTTTGACTGAGATCAACAACGGACACTCCATTTCTCAATCCTACTAAAGCAAATTCGTCTCCATTAGGTGCTGTATAACCCCAAACGTCGTTTAGTTCAACGTTATAGCCTCTCTCTGCAACCAGCTGCATATTCATACTGGTCTGGGATTGAGAAACAAAACTGATGAAAAAAGCCGTTAATACTAAAAATGTTCTCATTGTTCTGTATTTGTTTTATTCGAAATCCAAAATAATCTGTCCCTCTCCGTCTAAATGAAGATCATCATCTGAAAAATCACTTGCATTAAACGCTTCATTTTCTGTAATCTCAGGAATTTCAATGGATTCTTCAGGATCCGAATTGACTATTTCCTTAATGGGATAAGGACTTAGTTGATTTCCTTGCGCTTTAAATCCTTTAACTGAAATAAATTCCTCTAAAATGAGAAGTTGGTTTTCTCTACTTTCCTTGCCTCTTTCTTTCTTGAAGATAACCTCAGCCGTTGCTGATTTATTCGTTGAAAGATACAATATTTCACTTTTGGGATGAGCAGAGATTAGTATCTCTGGTTTCGATATTTCCTCTGCTAAAAAGCGTTTTCCGAAGATCTTATCCTTAGTACCATCATAATAAATCATATTAAAAACCAAGTTCGGATTCCACTTTTTCAAATACATAAAATCCTCTTCCAAATGAAGACTTAGATCTAGATTTAAAAGTCGATATTTCCCCGACTTTGTTATTTCAACCAACCGATCATCCCCCCCAAAACTGCCGAGTAATTCACCTCTTGCATCGTCATTAAGTCTATTTACAGAAGGATCCAACCAAATTTTTCTAGGAGCAAGTGTGGAAACACCCTCCTCTTTTAACTCCACTTTTTTTACTGGATATCGAGTTACTCTGTTTCCCTTAGAAGCCCTTCCCTTTATTGCCAATTCGGAAAAGTCTATATCAATTCGGAGCTTTTTAAGTTTTTGAATAGCCCTGAGATGAACATTTACTAACTCGGCTTCACCGTTGGGATTGGCTGTGAAATAGAGAACCTTCGACTTTGGTGTACCTTGAGTAAGATCGTATTCCTTATCTCTAGTAATTCCCATTACAGGGAAGCGTTTCATAAATGTTTGATTGCTTTCGCCATCTAAATAGATCATATTGTAAATGGTTCGGTCATCATTCTTCTTGAAAACCGCAACATGTAAAATATCTTGACCTACAAAGGCCTTCTGATCCACTTTTGTAACGAGCATCTTGCCATCTCTCCTAAACACAATTATGTCGTCAATATCTGAGCAATCAAAGACATATTCATCTTTTTTTAAGCTGGTTCCTATAAAACCTTCTTCTCTGTTTACATATAATTTCACATTGGCCATAGCCACTTTAGTCGCTTCTATGTCGTCAAAAGTTCTCAGTTCTGTTTTACGCGCCCAAGGAGCTCCATATTTCTTTTTAAGTGATTTAAACCAGTCAATTGCAAAATCAATTATATGGGCCAAATGTCCTTCAATCTCAGCCATATTCCCCTCCAATTGAAGGATGTGATCGTCGGCTTTGGTAGAATCAAATTTGGTAATTCTCTTGATTCTAATTTCAGTTAGGCGAACGATATCTTCGTCTGAAACAGCCCGAATTAGCTTAGCCAGATGTGGCTCAATTCCTTTTCGGATGAATTGAATAACCTCTTCCCAATTCTCGGCTTCTTCTATATCTCTATAGATTTTATTCTCAATAAAAATTCTTTCCAATGAAGCGAAATGCCACTGCTCCTTTAAATCGGCTAGCCTAATTTGGAGATCTTTTCGAAGAAGTTCAACCGTATTTTCAGTACTACTCTTCAGAATTTCACTTACGCCGATGAATACTGGACAATCATTACTTACTACACAAGAGAGTGGTGAAATAGAAACTTCACAATCGGTAAATGCATACAATGCATCTATTGTTTTATCTGGAGAAACTCCTGGAGGTAAATGGATTACAATCTCAACTTCAGCAGCAGTATTGTCTTCAATTTTCTTGACTTTAATTTTGCCTTTATCATTGGCTTTAATGATGGAATCAATTAAGCTAGAGGTAGTTGTTCCGAACGGAATATCTCTAATTACCAATGCTTTATTTCCCTCATCTTGAATCTTAGCCCGAACTCTTACTTTACCTCCTTTTAAGCCGTCATTATAGTTACTGATATCCGCAAATCCACCCGTGAGAAAATCGGGATATAATTCGAAGCTTTTTCCTCTAAGTACATTTATAGAGGCATCGATAAGCTCATTAAAGTTGTGGGGTAATATTTTGGTTGAAAGGCCAACGGCAATGCCCTCTACCCCTTGAGCCAAGAGTAAAGGAAATCGCATGGGAAGCTGTATCGGTTCCTTCCCCCTCCCATCGTAGGATGGTTGCCATTGGGTGATTTTTTTATTAAAAACAACCTCTTGGGCAAAAGCAGTAAGTCGTGCTTCTATGTATCTCGGCGCTGCAGAAGAATCTCCAGTTAAAATATTTCCCCAGTTTCCTTGGCAATCAATAAGCAGTTCTTTTTGTCCAAGTTGAACCAGGGCATCACCAATTGAGGCATCTCCATGAGGATGATATTTCATAGTGTGACCTATGAGATTGGCCACCTTGTGGTAGCGTCCGTCATGCAACTCTTCTAGCGAATGTAAAAGCCTGCGCTGAACGGGTTTTAATCCATCTTCTAAAGTTGGAACAGCTCTTTCTAAGATTACATAAGAAGCATAATCTAAGAAGTAATCTCGATACATCCCAGAAACTCGAATGACCTTGGAGCTGGGGATGTGCTCTTCATTCAAATCTTCAGGCAACTCAGAATCAGTCGATTTCATTCTCTTGGAAATCTTGATTTTTATAGCGTTTGAGACAACCTTTCAAGGAGCGCTCTACATCTCTAACCTCCGTCTTTGAAAGATAAGAAATCGTCTGCTTCACTCTTTTTATTCCGCCATCCTTGCTGTCTATAGAAACGGTTAGAACACGCCTAAAAGGCAATCTTTGAATATGATATGATCTAAGCTTTCGCTTTGGGAACTCCGTTTGGTTAAAGAAGATACTTGAAAATGGTTGCAGAAAGGGTTCTTTAGTTTCTATAATGAGTACCTCTCCGTCGCTATCAAACTCAAACACGGGTAATCCTCTATAAACGAAAAATAAGCCAACCAAGAAAGCATAGGGAGTTAACATAGGTAAACCACCTAGTGATCCTTCTAGGCTACTACCTACAACATCGAAAATAACAACCAAAACGAATAAAAGGTAAAATACCTTAAAATAAGTGTAGCGCTGCTTATTGTGTAACCTCATTGCTCTCTAATTATTCTATAACGTCCTTCTCTACACGAAGGTTTGATATGATGAATGCCTGCCTATCAGGAGTGTTCTTACCCATATAAAACTGCAACAGTTCCTCAATAGTCTGATCTTTCCCTAACAATACCGGCTCTAATCTAATATTTTCTCCTATAAAATGTCTAAACTCATCAGGAGATATTTCTCCCAATCCTTTAAATCGAGTGATCTCTGATTTTGCACCAAGGCTCAGGAGGGCAGCTCTTTTTTCTTCTTCTGAATAACAATAATGCGTCGTCTTTCTATTTCTCACCCTAAAAAGAGGTGTTTGAAGTATATACAAATGGCCTTCCCTAACTAGTTCAGGAAAAAATTGCAAGAAAAAAGTAATTAGGAGTAATCGAATATGCATTCCATCCACATCGGCATCGGTAGCAATTACTACATTGTTGTATCTCAAATCCTCTAGACCATCCTCTATGTTTAATGCCGCCTGTAATAAATTAAATTCCTCATTTTCATAAACCACTTTTTTGCTGAGCGAGTAGCAATTTAAAGGTTTTCCTTTTAAACTGAAAACAGCTTGAGTAGTAACATCGCGAGATTTAGTTATCGAACCTGAGGCCGAATCTCCCTCTGTAATGAATAGCGTAGTATCTAACCTAGAATCGTGCTTTAGATCATTGTAATGCACCCTGCAATCACGTAGTTTTTTGTTGTGCAAGCTTACCTTTTTCGCCCGTTCTCTTGCGAGTTTTTGGATCCCGGCTAGATCTTTTCTTTCTCTTTCGGCTCTTAAGATCTTTTTTAAAACCGCCTCAGCGACATCCTGATGCATGTGGAGGTAGTTATCCAAATTGGTTTTAACGAAATCAACAATAAAACTTCTAACTGAAGGGCCTTCTGGCGACATATCATTCGAGCCCAATTTGGTTTTGGTCTGAGACTCAAATACGGGCTCAACTACCTTGATACTAACCGCAGCGATAACGCTCTGACGAATATCAGCGGCGTCGAAGTTTTTATTGAAAAACTCTCTACAGGTTTTTACAAGGGCTTCCCTAAAAGCTGCTTGATGCGTTCCTCCTTGGGTAGTGTGCTGCCCATTGACAAAACTGTAATATTGCTCGCTTTGTGACTTATCACTGTGCGTAAGTGCAACTTCAATATCCTCACCTTTTAAATGAATAATATCGTGCATAATGGCGCCATCTAGATTGTCATTCAACAAATCTTTCAAACCGTTCTCAGAGAAGAACTTTTGACCATTAAAAAGAATGGTTAGACCCGGATTAAGGTAAGTATAGTTGCGAATCATTCGCTCTATGTACTCATCTACAAATCTATAATTCTTGAAGATCGTACCATCCGGAACAAAACTTACCAGTGTTCCCGATCGCTTATTTGATTCTTCAATTGCAAAATCTTCTTGCAGATTTCCTGAAGCAAATTCTGCTGTTTTGACTTGGTTTTCACGAAAAGACTGAACTCTAAACCAAGAACTTAAAGCATTTACTGCCTTGGTTCCTACCCCGTTCAATCCTACCGATTTCTTAAATGCTTTGCTATCGTATTTAGCTCCCGTATTTATGCGAGAAACACAATCGATTACTTTTCCAAGAGGTATTCCTCTACCATAATCGCGGATACTCACTTTGCCTTCTGAAATTACTACTTCAATCGTTTTACCCGTGCCCATCACAAATTCATCAATTGAATTGTCGAGCACTTCTTTGATCAAAATATACACTCCATCGTCAGGAGCCGACCCATCTCCCAATTTACCAATATACATACCTGGTCTTAGACGGATGTGTTCTTTCCAGTCTAGAGAACGGATGCTATTTTCATCGTATTGGGGGGAAGTCATAAAACCTTTATAATTGGGGCATCAAGCTAAGAAATAGCACACAATATATTCGATGCTAATTGAACAACTTTTTCACAAGTTGTTTGCAATAAATACGCTTGATTTCGGAAAACGATATTAAACATTAAATCGAAAATGCATGACATCTCCGTCTTTAACTAAATACTCCTTGCCCTCCACTCGCAACTTGCCCGCCTCCTTTACAGCAGCCTCGGAGCCATAATGCATATAATCCTGGTATCCAATAACTTCGGCACGTATAAATCCTTTTTCAAAATCGGTATGAATCACAGCTGCTGCTTGAGGTGCTTTATCTCCTTTATGTATTGTCCAAGCTCGAACTTCTTTTACCCCTGCAGTAAAATACGTTTGAAGATCTAAAAGTGTATAGGCTTCTCTTATCAATCTATTCACGCCGGGCTCGGTTAGGCCTATTTCCTCTAAGAACATTTGCTTCTCTTCATATGACTCCAATTCAGCAATATCTGATTCTGTTGCCACCGCCAAGACAATTATTCCAGCTTTTTCATTCTGAATACTTTCCCTTACTTTTTCTACGTAAGCATTTCCCGTTTTTGCAGAATTCTCATCTACGTTACAAACGTATAGAACCGGCTTTAATGTTAAAAACTGCAGGTCTTCTATATATTCTAACTCCGAAGCAAGCATATCTAAAGAGCGCATATTCAAACCTTTCTCTAGATGCTCTTTACATCTATTTAGAAAGTCAAGTTCTTTCAAAGCTTCCTTATTTCCAGCTTTGGAAGCTTTCTTAACCTTATCAATTCTTTTTTCAAGAGCTTCTAAGTCCTTAAACTGCAATTCAATGTCTATGGTTTCCTTGTCTCTTATTGGATTTACGGAACCATCTACATGGGTGATATTGTCGTTATCAAAACATCGTAAAACATGCAAAATGGCATTCGTTTCTCTGATATTTCCTAAAAACTGATTGCCTAATCCTTCTCCCTTACTTGCTCCTTTTACCAAGCCAGCAATATCTACGATCTCAACCGTAGCTGGTAAAACGCGTTCTGGCTTTACAATTTTCTCAAGTTCATATAGCCTCTGGTCAGGAACATTTACTGTGCCTGTATTGGGCTCAATGGTACAAAAAGGAAAATTTGCTGCTTGAGCTTTGGCGCTGGAAAGACAATTAAATAATGTCGATTTTCCAACATTCGGTAGACCTACGATTCCACATTTCATGGCGCGAAAATACTCCATCCTTATCGCTCCAATCGTATTATTCTATTAAATTCAGACTAGCATTTGAGGTCCTAAGTTGAAATACTCCCTTCCCTTTATTCAATGAAAATAATAAGCAACTGATTATTAATTGATTTCTCAATTGGTGACGATGAGCTCATATTTTTCACAAACTCCAAGCCTCATTTCGAAATTCATAAACTCCACCGCTTCCTTCATAGAAAAAATGAGAACAGATTCTAAAAAAGTCAACCAAAAAAATTTGCTATGACCTCGTAAATCTATGTAGCATAAAGCTACTTTCGCAATGGCGTTGGCTATTAAATCTCCAGCGCAAAAATCTATGATTCATCCGTCTACAGAGCTTAGATATATTAGCGACGAAGTTGGTTATGGCGTTGTAGCTAAGGAGTTTATCCCAAAAGGGACCATTACTTGGGTATTGGATAAATTGGATAGAGAATTTACTCCTGAAGAGGTTGAAAAATTAGACCCTATGTACCAGGGAATTTTAGACCACTATACCTACAGAAACAATAGAGGAAACTTTGTGCTATGTTGGGATCATGCCCGATACGTTAACCATAGCTTCCACTCGAATTGCATTACCACGGCTTATGATTTTGAAATTGCAGTGCGCGATATTTTTCCAGGCCAGCAGTTAACAGATGACTATGGCTATTTGAACATCCCTTATGCCTTCAGGGGCATAGATGAAGGTTCAAAGAGAAAGGTTGTTTATCCAGATGATCTCGTTCGTTACCATAAAGTTTGGGATAAGAAAGTTATTCTAGCTTTAAATGGATTGAACCGGCATCCTCAAGCCTTAAAGCATTTGCTGAAAGATGAATTATGGCAAAGACTGCAACGGATTATCACAAAACAAGAAGAATTAGATTCTATCTTAACCTGTTATTTTCCAGGTACTAGTCGCGGTTCTGGACTTTTAAATGAAGATGTTTTAAAGTTGTAAAAAAGAGGGCAAAGCCCTCTTTTTTACAACCAATCCATTCTATAGAATCTCTACCTGAAAAGGTAATTCGACATCGGTCTCGCCCAGTTGAGAATCACCTGGTGCATTTGCCTTAACTCCTGGTTGGTGTTTCAACAAAATCGTTAATATGCCAGTGGAATTAGTGGTGGTTTCCCAAGAAGTGTGAATCCCTAAGGGTCTACCTTCACTGTCGAGGTCATTGTAGAAAACATTCATACCTAGCCCTTGACTTTTCTCATAGAATACCTGATGATCTGAAGCTTCTGCTTGAATTTCATCCGTAAGATCAAGGGTTGGACTTTTACTTTCATCTAAAAAGAGCACCGACGTTAGATAGGAAGTATTGGCCGCTAAACGAATAGTATCGAAGCGAAGAAAGCTATTACCTCCATCTCCATCTGGATCAGAGTACGCAAATTGCAATCGATTACCATTTTCGTCTTCACAGATTATCAAAAGGCTGGTAATTACTTCTTGATCATTTTGGCTTGGAGGATTGTTTACTTTATTGTTGTCTTTTTCACAAGATGAAAAAGCTAAAGAAAGGCTTAAGATTAGGAAAATTTGTTTCATTTCGTTTTGTTGTTAGTTTGTTTTTGAATTAAAATAGAAGGTCCATTGAACCTTCAGGTTTGTACCAGAAGCATCGGCGAAATATCTAAATCGATCTAGAAAATCTCTGTACTTCTGGTTAAATGCATTGTCAACACTTATTCGTAATCGCCATTTATACTTATACGAATAGGCTATGGCGGCGCCTACCAAAGTGTAGGTTGGTGGGGGGGGAGCATAGTCCATATATGTAGTTGGAATGAGTTTTTGTTGAAAAATCCACTGATTTGAAATACTTAAATTCAAGGCTTTTGAAAACTGTAGGCTCAACTCATTCCAGAGACTGTTACCTGGCATAAAATACAAAGCTTCACCTCTTTCTAAATCTCTATGGTAAAGAAAGGATACCATCCCATTATACGTTAGCACCTTATTGTTATTAAAATTCCAAACTCTGTCTAAAAAGATGTCGAGACCTGATATAAGTGCTATGGTTTGATCGAAGTTAAAGGCAGGATAAGCGCCTCGAATGGTTAAAATAGGCTCTCCTGGAATAGTTTGCATAAACCCTTGAACATATTTCAGATAAGGACTTACCTCCAACTTCCATCCCTTCAACATTCGGTGTATCTCCAACTGCAAATCAACACTTCGCTCTGGACCCATTCTAGCGTTTCCTATTTCATAGCTGGCTTGACCATGATGAATGCCGTTTACAAACCTTTCATATACACTGGGAGCACGAAAAACCCTCCCTAAAGAGAGTGAATTCCAATTTCCTTTTGAGTTTGGTTTGGAAGCAACACTAAGCCAGCCGCTGAAACCTGAAAAGGAGTCTGATTGCTGTTCTACCTCTCCGTTCTCGTTGAGAAAGATATTGAAGTAATCTGCATCCGTTCTCAATCCAACACAGAAAAGGCTTCGATCACTTTCCCACTGCAAGGTTTGAAGAGCAAACCAAGAATTTCGTTGATAGTTTGGAATAAAAAACCTCCCTTGGTAGGTATTCGTTTGCCACATCCCCCCTATTCTCGTTTCTGAGGTCCATTGATCCTGTGAAAAGCTATATCCAACATCAAGAAGATGAGTTGTAATGGAGAGACGAAGGTCTGAGGAGTTTAACGACGACTGAATATCGAATTCATCTCTAAAATTCACTTGTCGGGAATAGGATAACAGCCATCGTTGATGATTGGAAGGATTATATGAAATTTGAGACTTAAACATCTCATGAAGAACAGATTGCCTTGGCTCTCCAATTTCGTACGAAAAGGGAGTTGGAAACAATGGATTACCCCTTTCTATTGCTAATTCCAGATCCGTTAGGTTTCGAACCTGACTGGCTCTAAGTAAACCGAAATCGGCTAAATACTTAGAATAATAGATTTCAGATTTCCATTTCGCATTTACACTCATCCATTCCATCTTCCCTCCCCAATCGAAAATAGAGGCCGCCGTATTATTGAGAAAATAATCTGGCGATTTCAAATCACCCGAGCGCGAGCCTGCCCAATTGACCCTCCAAGCCAAGTCTCCTAAAAAAGAGACTCTACCTTCCGCTAAGTAGGCAGCAAAGATCCCTCTTCCATTCGAGTTTAATCCTTGATTTCCAACTACCTGCCAGCCTTTTTCCTTTCTAATAGGTCCTTTAGAAACCACAATTGCTCCAGATAAAGCTTCAGGGCCATAGATCATTGCCGAAGCTCCTTTTACAACCACCAATTCCTTTGTGAAGGCGGTTTGCACTTCAGGTGCATGATCAAAGCCCCATTGCTGGCCAGATAATCGAACCCCTTCCGAAAGGATCAGCAATCGATTACCAGTTAAACCTTGAAGAATTGGCTTATGAATCGTCCCTCCTGCAGAAATTGTATTTGACAAGGCTTTACCTCTCAATATTTCCGCCAAATCTTTACCCGATTCATTGTTTAAAGTCAATCCATCAATCCGTTTACTTGGAAGGTAGAGCCTCTCCTTTCTTTCATAACCCACTACTATCTCCTGGAGTAGAGACGATAAGGGATTAAGTTCAAAGCTCCATAGAGTATCGGAATTCACCTTTCTCTTTACTTCAACGGGGCCATAACCTGCAGCATTTATTCTGAATTGTATTTGGCTACTACTAGCATAATAGATTAGAATACCCTCCTGGTTCCCCAATGATACAACACTATCTTTTTCAAGAATATAAGCGTTGTCCACTGGCATTTTAGAACGGCTATCCCTAACTTCTATATGTACAGTAAAAGGCCTGCTGCCCTCCTGTCCTCTTACCCCAAGGGATAAAAACAGAAGGAGCAACAAGATTATTCTATTCAAATTTATCTCCTATTAAGTTAAACTTCAAAGCCTTGAAATTAACTTACAGGAGGACCTCGAACTCTTTGATTAAGGGAATTGGTAGAAACTTTTTTATCAGGAATAAAAAAGTTATGTTCAATAAAAATAGGGCTGAAAACCCAAGAATTAGAGTTATCCGGAATGAAATATCGTAAAGGAAGGTAATGACATATTGGACAGAGGTGATGTAATTCAGCATCACAGATCTCGCCAAAACCTAAATCGGCATGATGCTCATGATCCGAAGTATGCTCGTGTACATGAAAAAGGTCTACTGTCTGATTTTGAATGCTAAGAAGCACTAAAAAAAGACCAATACACTTTCTCATGAAACCCGACATTCTCATTTCAGCTTCTCGTACAAATCATTTTGTGAAAAGCTTGACTGCTCTCCTGTTGCAAGATTTCTTAGCGTTACTTCTTGGTTCAATCGTTCGTTTTCGCCAAGAATAACCAAGAAAGGAATATTTGATTTTACAGCAAAATCAATTTGTTTTTTCATCTTCGCTGCAACGGGATAAACTTCACAACGCATCCCTTTAGATCTAAGTTCTTGAGCGAGCTTAAAACCTATGATGGATGATGCTTCATCCATATTGGCGAAGAGAACCTCAGCGTTCAATCCTATATCATTTGGAAATGAATTCAACTGTTCCATCACTAGCTGAATGCGATCCAATCCGAATGAAATGCCTACTCCTGATAAGTCCTTCCAACCGAAAATACCTGTGAGGTCATCATATCTTCCGCCACCGCCTATACTTCCCATATCTGCGCCTAAAGCACTTACTTCAAAAATGCATCCTGTATAATAATTCAATCCTCGCGCAAGGCTCAGGTCGAGTTTTAAAGCTGTATTTCCAAGAGGTGCATTGGAAAGAATAGAACTCAGTTGACGAAGCTCCAACAATCCGCGCTTTGCCGAAGGAATAGATTCTAAGGCTTTTTCTAAAATAGGGAGCAACTTCTCGAGTGTGCCTTTCGTTAGCAACAACTCTTTTACTTCGGGTTGTATATCAGGAATTCCGGCTTGTCTCCATTCCTCCTCTACTCCATTCCATCCTATTTTATCAAGCTTATCAAGGCCGATGGTAAAGGCTACAAGCTTGTCAGATGCTCCTGCTAATTCCGCCAATCCTTGAAGAAGTGATCGGTGATTCAATCGGATTTCTACTGGAATATTCAACGTATGAAAACTCCTATGATATATATGCAGCAATTCTGCCTCCTGAATGATTCCGGCAGGTCCTACAACGTCGGCATCGCATTGGGTGAACTCTCTAAATCTTCCCTTTTGAGGACGATCTGCTCTCCAAACATTTTGAATTTGGTAACGCTTAAATGGAAGATTAATATGGTTCCTCTGGTCAACCACCATTCTGGCGAAAGGAACCGTTAAATCGTAGCGCAAGGCCTCCTCTATATTCGATTTAATGAACTCAATGGATTGATTTGCCAATGAATTGAGCTTTTCACCTCTCGGAAGGACCTTAAACATCAATCGATCACCCTCTTCCCCGTATTTACCTGAAAGAGTTTTATTCAACTCAATTGCTGGTGTTTCAATTTGCCGAAATGCATGTTGCTCAAATACCTCAGTTATGGCATTTACAATGTACTTGCGCTTTGCCATATCATCAGGCAATAAATCTCGGGTTCCTTTTGGGAGCATGAAAAGAAATTAGCCAACAAAAGTAGCTATTCACCTAGGAAGGCTGCAATCTTTTATGAGTTGTTTAGCTTCCTTCGATTTTTTCCAATACCAATAAGTAAAACTATTGTGGTCTATGTTTTCTACAAATGAAAAATCATGAAAAAAGAGGTTCGCCAGTCCTTTTACACCCTTCTTTTTATAGATCTGACGAAGGAAGCAATCCATTGAATTACTTGAATAAGATGGATCTAGCAAGTCTTTTGGGAAAAATAGTCTGGTTTGGGCAAAGTGGTGCTCTATGGTTTCGGGAAGTAGTGTTTCAAATTCTACATAATTATACGTTGGATTTGAACGATGATGGACTAGAAGATATTGAACCCCTTCCATAATTGGGAATCCATTTTCCGACACCATCCAACCCTTGCATTTTCGAGTTCTCATGGTTCCAAAATGTGTTTTTCCATCGCACTTGAAAGAATAGCTAAATTGACGATATCCTACATTTACTACGGTACAAACGGTAGTATCTGGAGCCTGATCTACCCGAAAATGAGTATAGATATTATTCACTTTCATATACGAGAAGTTTAGAATAATCAAGGCGAAAGGAATAAACCAATACTTCTTAATCGACCGCATTTGAGCTTCTTCTTCCTCCTTCTTTCGATTTAGATAGGCTTCACGCATTCTCCGCCTTCTATCTCGAATAGCATCTTCTGCTTTTTGACGTTTTTCTACCCAATCATTAATTAGCATGCCCGAAGAATTGCTTATCAGCTGGTCGTAGGCATTTTGAACCAAGATAAAATCCTCATTATTAGAGTCTAATTCTGGATTTATATCGGGATGATATTTTTTTACAAGTCGTCTGTAGGCTTTCCTAATACTCTGTTCATCCGCACCAAAGGGCAGCTCCAAAATCCTGTAACATTCTTCGCGACTAAGGTTCATCAGCTATTGGAGATTTAGGCTTAATGCCAAAAACTCGGTGAATAAGGTCGTCAAAATCAGTGAAGTCTGTGGTATAAAATATTCCAAGCCCTTGAGTATACGGAGTAGAGATCTGACCCTGAATTTGATCGTTACTTCTATTGAAGAGCTTTGCTTTAAACCTTCCATCGGGAGTGATATCATAGGTAACCTCTACATCGCCAATTAAAACCTGATTCTGCGCTTGACCTCCTACAGGCACATCAAACTCACCATTAATTGAAATCCGATCATTGAAGACTTTTTTAGAAAGACCTACTTCCAGCTGTTCGCTAAGCTCACCTGGCACTTCAGAACCCACGTAGCTCACGTTTATATCCACAAAATTCACCCCTGAATTGAGCCAATTAGACAATTGATCAGTAATGAGTTGATAGGTTAAGTCGGTTCCTGCATTGGGCGAAAACAAACCTGAATTATTTGCAAGTCCATCATTCATAAAGGCATTCAGGCTCAAAATACTAAACGCCTGACGGGTAAGACGGTCGTTATCGGCCATATAATTAGCCAATTTCGACTGTGCATCACTGGTTGCTGAGGGTGCCTTTATTCGGAAATCGATGTTGGGATTCATTAAGTTTTCAGTCAATAGCAGATACAGTTCTATATCTGTTCTAACCCCTTTGTAATCTTCTAAAATAGGTCCTAAGCTGGTTCTTGTTTGGTAGAGTGCTTGGATGTCGATGGTTGCTTCGAAAGGAGATCCATCCCAAGAAATACTACCCCCCTTTATTAAGGTAAATTTCTTAGTAATTACATTAGAAAAGCTGAAATTATAAAAACCTTGATCAATACCTACGTTACCAACCATGCTCAATTCACCTGAATTACTTATTCCAATTTGAAGCCTACCCTCTCCCCTAGCTGAGATCATCATTCCAGATTGAGGATCTAGGATCACATTCAACAATGCATCTGGAGTAACATCCAAATTAAACTCAATTTCCAAACCATTATTTTGTTTTTTAAGCTGATTGGATTCTTCGTTCAAGAGTGCAATTAAATCGGCCGATTTGCTTTTGAATTCGATAAAACTGCTCCCCCCAATCTCCGTGGGTCCGCCCATCAACAAGGTAAATATTGTGCCTGGCTCTGCCTTTGCGTCTACGGTAAGCTTTAGTTTATTTAGAGGCCCCTCCACTGCAATTCTCCCTGTACCATAGGCAGTTCCATAATAATAAGAAGAGTGACTTGCATTGGTGTTAAGACATAAGAGCTTTTTGGCATCAATTTTTAAGTCGAGATTTAAGTTGGTAAAGTGATCGTGACTGATATTGAGATTTACAGATCCCTTGGTTCCAAACCTAGTGTCTCTCAAAATCGAATTCGGCAATTTTATCGAATGGTTGGAAATGTGTAAAACTGGACTTCCTTCTAAGTTGTAATCGGTATTTAAAAAAGGAATGGTAAACGCAGCACCAGGAAGTTGAATATCTCCTTCAATATTGGGTTTTGCCAGTTGACCTTTTACCAGAATAATTCCATCTGCAAACCCTCTGAGGTTTTCAAATATTCCTTCAACATATGGGTTAATTGTACTCAATCGGTATCGATTGAGCTCAAGAGAAAGGTCTGCTTCTGTAGACTTAGTGTTTATTAATCCAGTAAGGTGCAATGTTTTTAACTCCCCGAGCATCAAAGATGCGTCAATTGAAATCTCCTTAGAATTGGCCTCCCAATCGGTTTTTAGGGCAAGCCTACCTAACTTGGCATCGTTAAACTCGAATATCGGAGCGGATAACTCACTATCAATTCTAGGCGTTCCAAAAAGTTGACTTGCACTAATCTTTCCGCTCAAAACCCCTTTGAACCGAGTTTTATATTGAGCTAAAAAGGGTGAGAGAATATCAAGATTAAGCCCTGCAATTCTTATATCCAAGGCATCATTGGGATTCTCGCTGATTAATCCGTCTATTTCAATGAGCTCACCATCTGCTAGAAAGTTCACCTCTTTTAGTTCGATGCTTTTGTTTAGAAATGCCACACTTCCGCCCTTAAGACCTTGGATTAAATGACCTGGTAAATTAATGCTAGAGTTTTTTAAACTAAAGACTAAACTAGAACTATCTGGTCTTGTGAATGCCGCATTTAGTTCGAAAGAATAGCTTGCCGTATCTACCCACATAGCGCTGAGTCTCATTCTCAATGAATCTACTCCTGGAAGAACAATGAGCTGTATTGAATCTACACTGGATTTTGAGTTTGACAGTTTGGCTATTCGCAATCGAGCACCAGGTTTATTCTGATAATTACCTATTTGAAAATGCAGATTCTCGGCCTCATATTCCTGATAGCCCAAATATCCCATCACTAACTCCCCAATTAATTTATCTTCCTTTTTTAAATAGCTCCCTTTTAATTGTGTGCCTGGTTCTAGTTTTAAGGCTGGAAGAAAAGTTTCAGTAAGTAAGTCGGCATTGTTTATTCCGATATCAAAAATAAAATCGCCAACAGAGGAAGTATCCGCCCTTGGTTTTCCAGTATATCTATCGAAATACGCTTTCATAAAAGACGGCAAATCAGCAAGTGAATACTTGCCACGAATATTTGCAGAGACTAAATCTGAATTCAAAGAAAAGGTTGATCCTGTATCGGATTGAAAGGTATTTAAAACGATTTCATCAAAGAAATGCAGCTTATAATACTCTTCGTATAAGGTTTCCGTAATTCGGATTTCTCCGTTCCAATTGGTCGGAATAACCCCTTTGGCATTCATATCTATCTTGGTTGAAAGAACTGCAACCGAGTCTTTAACGTAACCCAAACCAGCCAAATCTAACTTTGCCAATTCGGCATGAAACTTATATTCGCCTGAATCTGAGTTCAACTCGGCAAGCCCTGAAAAATCAAAATCTAGCAATGGGTCTTTAATACTCAGCTCTCCTGAAAACTGATCTTCTTTAACCCCTCCGTCCAGGCGAATTCCAGAATATCCATAGCCATTGTAGTCTAGACGGTCTATTAACCCATTTGCAAAGCCCTCTACCTCACCCTTTCCACCTAAACTAACATCTATGAAAAGGTTAGCAGTTAATTTGTTGAGGTAACTTAATTGGGATAGATTTCCCAAATTAAACTCAGTTGTTATGAATCTCCCCTTTAAATGGGTGGGGGCATTTTGGGTAGAAATATCGGCATGCATGTCAAGGGCAACCTTACCAAAATCGCTATTCACAGCTCCTGAATAATCAAAGTGGGTAGGCGTGCCTTTGTAATGACCTTTAATGTAAAGTTGGTCTAAATTGAGTAAAAGAGCCGGCAGCTTTACCTCTGAGAAAGCACTCACCAATCCCTGCATAGAGCTTCCGTCTGTTCTAATTTCTGACACTTCCAAGTCAAATAAAACATCCTTGGTTTCACCAATTCCAGAGATTGTACCCTGTATTTCAACTGCAGTCTGAAGAAATTCTGCATGAAGACTCTCAACTTCTAAATCATTGAGTTTGCCTTTGAAACTTAAGTCTGTGTTTATGGAAGGGAGATTTGGAACTGAAAGGAAGTAGGTATGTATTTCTCCGAAATCCAGTGTACTTTCTTGGAGGGATACATTCATATTTACCTTCTGCGCAAAGTCTCTAAAGTCATTAAGTGATTGATAATCAAGTAAAATTGTTCCACTTATTTTGTTCTTGGGTGTTTGTACAATGAGATTTCTCAATCCTGAACCACGCGAAGTGAAATACGCTTCTGCTTCTAGATGTTCTAAACCAAAGCGCGATGGATTTTCATAGGAGATATTATTGAGCTTTGCCCCAATGCTATCTCCGGAAATAAATAGCTTTTCTGCATTTAAGCTTCCATTCTTCCAGTGCATTGAAAAACAAGAGTCACAATCTGTCCACCATTTACTAAACTGCATACCTTCAATGAGAATGGAGTTGAACGTCAATTGAAATGGACTATTTGTTTTCTTCGGTTCTTTAGATGAGAAAGAGCTAAGAAATCGCTCAAAACCATTCATAGAATCACCCGGTTGCGTCTGCAAGTAGAGTTTTGGTTCTATCAAGGTGGTATTTCCAAAGGAAAGCTTTCCAAAATCTTTGGAAATGAAGGCCACTGTGGTTTTTAATTTCCGAACATAAATTACGGTATCTCCAACCTCATCTTTTACCCAGACTTTTCCAAATTGGAATTTATTTGGGAAACTATACCGAAATGTGCCTAAACCTAAATCCAATTGAGTGGCATCCGAAACCTTTTGAGCTAAAAAACGCGCTGTTCGGGTTTGAACTCCTGGAATCAAGAAAAGAAGAGTCAATAAGAATAGACTAACTAGAATGAATAATACCATCCTTTTCACTAACCGAAAGAATCTTCTTAGTGGTAGTGCCATTAACTTTGCGTGATTTTGAAAAAAGAACTCTTCATATTAGCGATTGAGTCATCATGCGATGATACCTCTGCGGCAGTTTTGAAAGACAAGATGGTTTTGGCGAATGTAATGGCCAGCCAAAGAATCCATGCAGACTATGGGGGAGTTGTTCCCGAATTGGCTTCGAGACAGCATCAGCGCAGTATTTGGCCAGTTGTAGATCACGCCTTAAAAGTAGCAAATCTAGAGCCGAAAGATTTGGATGCCATAGCATTTACGGCAGGACCGGGACTTTTAGGTAGTTTGCTAGTTGGTGGATCCTATGCTAGAGGTCTTGCCATTGCACTAAAAAAGCCCTATGTGGCTGTAAACCACATGAAAGCGCATATTTTGGCTCATTTCATTGAAGGCGTTCATAACAATCCTCCTCAGTTTCCTTTCTTGTGTTTAACTGTTTCTGGAGGCCATACTCAGCTCATAAAAGTTCAATCCTATTTTAACTTTCAAGTATTGGGAGAAACGATTGATGATGCTGCGGGTGAAGCCTTCGACAAATTAGCCAAGATGCTCGGACTCTCATACCCTGGCGGTCCGGAAATTGAGAAAATTTCTCAGAATGGAAATGCAAATGCATTTGAATTTGCAAAACCTCAAATTCCTGAATACAATTTTAGCTTCAGCGGATTAAAAACATCCTTCCTTTATAAACTTCAGAAAGAAAAAGAAAACAACCCCCATTTCTTAAAGGAAAACATAGCTGATTTTGCTGCTTCGGCTCAGAAGTCTATTGTAGATACTTTGATGAAAAAACTTGATTATACTATTCGTAAAACGGGTATCAATCAAATTGCCATTGCTGGAGGCGTATCCGCTAATAGTCGATTGCGCTATGCTCTAGCGAAGAAGCAAGAAGAAGAAGGCTGGGAAGTTTTTATTCCGCCTATTTTATATTGCACTGACAATGCTGCTATGGTGGGAGTTTCAGCTTACTTTCAACTCGTAAAAGACGGTGAAAACTCTTTTGACCTTCCGATTAAAGCACGCTGGGCCATTAATGATTGACCCCGATTTTTTGCCAAGTCATATTCTTTAATTGCACAAGTTGAAGAGATTGATTTCGATTTCCTCCATCTGTGCATTCTTCAATGTATATATCGCTCTGAAGACCATGATAGGGCTTTAAACCTAAATCAAAATTCGATCGAAAAACATATTCTAAATACATCATGCTATCCCAGCCTTGGAATCCAAATAAATCAGGTGCTTTGCTGTAGAGGCTTATATAGCGGTTATTGAATCTTTCCACTCTCTCATCCTTATTATTCAAATAGAATTTTCTTGGACTAACCAAATGAAGTTGATTGATTTGCCTCAATTCAACCATAGGAATCTCAACCCACTCATAGGCTGTCATTAATACTACATCTCCGTCAAAACCTTGAAGATTTCTCACCAAATCTGAAAGGTAAAGGGCGCTCTTTCCAAAAGAAACATACACCGTAGTCTTGTTTTCAGATTTGGCAGCAATTATACTGTCCTTTGGAAGAGATTTTCCATCTTTTCGCAAAGCCACATACTTAATCTCCACCTCTGAGTTCATGCTTTTTAATTCTTCTTTGAATCGCTTTTGCAATTCCTTTCCTTCCTTGCTTTCTGCCGCTAGCAAAACAATTCGAGCTTGTGAATGATTTTTAGAAATAAAATCGACTAATAAATCAACACTCTTTTCTTCATTCGGCATAAGATCGCAGACATTCTTGGCCCCATTGATTTTCAATTGTGAGCTAAGTGGCGATATGATTTTCAACTCGGGATTCCGATATTTCATTAATTCAGCAAAGAAGCTCACATTTTCTCCGTAAAATGGGCCAATGGTGAATTGAGCTTGGGATAAAAAAGGATCGTTTGCGATCTCCTTCAATTTTGCCCGTTCATTTCGTGTGTCGAAGACTTTAACCTGGTAGGCTATTCCTGCTTTATCCAGACTATCCTTCGCTAACAAAATGCCCGCATAAAAGGCAGCTGCCTTCACCTTCATTTTTCCTGATGCACTACTCTGCAGATCAGCAGCGCCTATAGAATCTGTATCGAAGGTAGAAAATGGCAAAAGAATGGCTATTCTTAGAATACTATCAGAACTTGAAAATAGCTTGCTTTTTTCTTTGTTTTCAGCTAACACAACACGTGTTGGCAGAATAATGTAACGTCCAGGAATAACTCCCTCTGCTAATTCTGGATTGAGTTTCAATAATTCAGCTTCAGAAAGATTTTTTAGTGCCCTCAAGCTTTCAATATTGTCTTCTTTTTTGATCCTGTATAATTCATATAAGTTCTCGTTGGTGTCTACCTGAGCAGCTGGAGGACTAGAAACCAGCGGCTTATTGGGATCAATAGTGGTAGAGGCTAAGGCCTCCTTAATTCCGGTATCGTCTGATGCCAATTTCTCCAAAGGCATAGGAATCTTAGGACTTGAAATAATTATAAATTGATCAAGCTTTAAGCCCTCCTCAACCAGACTTGGATTAAGCACATATAAATCGCCTTTGTTGAGATTATACTTTCGAGTTAAGCCATAAATGGTTTCACCCGAACGCACTTTATGGAAAACATTTCCATTTGAAGTGGAGTCATTTACTACTCCCAAGTTGTCTGATTTAGTTTTGCTTGGGATTAAAATTTTATCACCTGGCTTGAGAATAGCTTCTTTAGAAAATTGACCATTATTTGCTTGAAGCTGTTCGACTGAAATTTCTAAAGAACGGGCAATTCCGTACCAAGTATCTCCCTTTTTCACGGTATAAATCCTAGCCGTATCTATCTTTTCTCTTTGGATGGATGGAATCAATAGAATTTGTCCCAACTTTAAGTCAGAACCTAGCTCGGGGTTTAAATCCTTAATTTCTGCAATCTGGATACCATATTCTCTTGAAATTCCGAATAGTGTTTCACCTTGTTCAACGGTATGATACAAATATTTACCATTGTTCTGTGCATGAACCAATGCAGAACCAAAAAGAAGAAAGCAAACGATTAATACTATTTTCTTCATTCCCATTCTATCGTTGCAGGTGGCTTTGAGCTAATATCGTAAACCACTCTATTAACGCCCCTAACCTTGTTAATAATCTCGTTGGAAATATTGGCTAGAAAAGAATAAGGTAGATGAACCCAATCAGCGGTCATTCCGTCTACTGATTCTACTGCCCTTAAGGCTACTACGTTTTCATAGGTTCTTTCATCGCCCATCACTCCTACCGACTTAGTATCCAATAGAATAACACCCGCTTGCCAAACGCTATCGTAAAGTCCTTCTCTTTTCAAACCATCTATAAAAATTCGGTCAGCTGCTTGTAAGGTTTCCACCCTCTCTTTTGAAATAGGTCCAAGTAGCCTAATCGCTAACCCAGGTCCGGGGAAAGGATGTCTGCCCAAAAGTTCTTCTGAAATGCCCAGTGATCTTCCCACTTTACGTACTTCATCCTTAAAAAGCATCCTAAGAGGCTCTACCACTTTGAGTTTCATTTTCTCTGGTAATCCTCCAACGTTGTGGTGCGATTTAATCATTACAGAAGGACCCGCCACAGAAACAGATTCTATAACATCTGGATAGATTGTTCCTTGCCCTAACCATTTTACTTCTTCGATCTCGTGCGCTTCTTCGTCGAAAACATCGATGAATAACCTTCCTATGATCTTCCTTTTCGCTTCAGGGTCGCTCACGCCCTCGAGTTCATCTAAAAAGCGGTCGGAAGCATCTACGCCCCTCACATTTAAACCCATTCCCTCATATTGAAGAAGAACGTTTTCAAATTCGTCTTTCCGCAAGAGACCATTATTCACAAAAATACAATGCAATTGATCTCCAATAGCCTCACTTAAAAGTGTGGCCGCTACGGTCGAATCTACTCCTCCAGAAAGACCTAAAACCACTTTGTCGTTTCCAAGTTTAGTGCGTAGTTCCTTAATGGTTGATTCAATAAATGCAGTAGGTGTCCAATCGCGCTTACATCCACATATATCCACAACAAAGTTCTTTAGCAAAGTGCTCCCCTCTTTGGTATGGTAAACTTCTGGGTGAAACTGAATGCCATAACTAGCCTCTCCTTGTATATGAAAAGCTGCAACCCTCACATCTTTGGTTGAAGCAACCAAATCGTAATGATCTGGTATCTCTTCAATAGTATCTCCATGACTCATCCACACCTGGCTGTTTATGGAGATGTTTTGGAACAAGACCTCTTCAGAATCTATAAAGTGGAGATTTGCCCTTCCGTATTCTCTAGAGTTGGACTTGGCTACTCTTCCTCCAAAATGATGGGCAAGAAACTGAGCCCCATAGCAAATCCCTAAAAGTGGAACTTCGCCTTTAATTCCTCTCAAATCTGGAATTGGAGCCTTCTTTTCTAGGGTTGAAAAAGGACTTCCCGAAAGAATCACCCCTTTTGTTTCCTTTCCAAAAGGAGGTATTTTGTTGTATGGATGAATTTCACAAAACACATTAAGCTCTCGTAAACGCCTGGCAATAAGCTGTGTGTATTGCGATCCAAAATCTAGAATAAGGATTCTCTCTTGCATGGTCAAAAGTAGCTATTCTCAGGCATTCAATCCTTTGAATGACGTGCAATTTATCAAGCCTTACAGTAGACCTACTAGCAAGGCTATGCCCATGCAGAAAATGAACATTCCAACTAATATATGTACCCACTTCATTTTCACCTTCGTAAGCCATTTCTTTCCCAAGAAAGCACCTGAAATAGCAGAAAGGCATCCTACTAATATAG
Source organism: Cryomorphaceae bacterium (assembly GCA_017858515.1). Lineage (GTDB taxonomy): Bacteria > Bacteroidota > Bacteroidia > Flavobacteriales > Schleiferiaceae > RFXV01. The sequence goes on from JAFMBM010000036.1 coordinate 24,068, forward strand.
GAGTGATATTATCCTGCTGCCAGGTTTGAGATGAATGCGTGAAATAGATAGGAATTCGAACTAAATCAACTATCAAGGCGATGGCAGTTCCTGTGGCTACAAACTGGGCCGTACTCAATCCGCCCTTTATTAAAAACATACTGCGAAAAGCTCCTTGATGGCCTGATAATCCTCCAAAATAGCCACTTAGAAATCCTCCAATAAAAAAGACATTTTTCTTCAATCTAAATTCAGAAATTTTCGGAACTAACTCAAATAGAGCAAAAACAATCATAATCAATCCTATTATAAATGAAAGAGTGCTTATGGGGCGTTCAAAAACAGTGTAAAAGGCTTGTTCTGTTTTAAAGTAAAGAAGTGTATTAGCCCCTAAAACAGCTCCCAATAATGCGCTCACTCCGAAACTAAGTAGAATGGTTTTGTTAAAATACCGAAAGAGAAGTCCTGCCTTAAAAAGCGAATTGACAACGTGAACAAGTGCTGTCATTAATATAGCTTCAGCAGGTGGAAAGAAGAATAAAAAGGCGGGCAAAAGGAGAGTTCCTAACCCAAAACCAGAGAAAAAGGTAAGTAAGGAAGCGGAAAATGCCACAATGCAAATAACAAGGTAAAGCATTGATTTGGTTCTTATTGCTCTTCTAAAATACTAAACTTAAAATCTAAGAAATCCGACGAATCCAGCAGAGTACTTATAAAATCGGTTCCATATTCCAAATAGAAATCCACCCAGTTTGCATAGCGTTCTTGAAGTTGACCTTTTGGAAATAATGTCATTTCTAGTCCTTCAATCCGATCAACTAATATTTTTGATTTTCTACGTTCTGCACGAAGGAGCTTCTTCTTAAGATTGTTCAGTCCATTCAACTGCTTTTGCCTTTGAGCCGCTACTGCAGATTGCATTGATTTATCGGTTTGCTTAGACAATTCCTCAAGCCCATCAAATATTTGATTTAAACCGTCCTCGAATTCAGATAAACTAAAATCGAAGCTTGTATTTTCTCTAATCCTTTCTTCAATAATGGCGTCTGAACTTTTGAATAGGTCGCTCAAATTCAAATTAAGTTCTTGTCTTTTTCTAGCACTGTTTTTATCAATCCATAAAAATGAATTCCTCAGTACTAGAAGTGGAAAGCTTACTGAAAATCTTGTAAACAAAGCTTTTAACTGAAACCAATAGGCCAATTCGCCCCCTCCTCCCGTATAAGCCAAATTGGGAAGAATACTTTCTTGATATAACGGACGAAGCAAAACGTTTGGACTAAATCTCTCTGGGTAGCTTTCTAATTCTTGCAACATTTCTTGTTGACTGAATACATTATCTGACCCTAGTGCATAAAATCGATCGCCTTTTTTCTCTAGCCTAAACCTGCCATATGGTGATAAATAAAAGAGATTGATTTCTCTGGGCAGAGCCTGAGCAGAATATGTCTTGGCCAGCAAGTTCGATTGTTCCGAAATGGCTTCATAGGCTGCATTGGATTCGAGTTCTGCCCTAAAAACTGGAATCATAGTTTTCTTTAGCCTAGCTTCATCGCCATCAATAATCAATAGACCCGTTTCTCCAAAAAGAGCATTCACCAATTCTCTCGTTGCTTGTGCCAAGGAATTGGAGGGGCGATAGCATTGTTTAAAAAGTTGAATGATTTCGCTTTGTCTTTTTCCCAAACCAATAATTGAAGAAAGCTCTTCTATTGCCTTTTGAGCGTCATTTAGACCAAGTCTTCCAACCGCAATTCCCGAATTGGTCTCCCATTTTACAGTGTTATTTTGGATGTGCGCATGATTTACTTCCTCAAAATCATGATCTTCAGTAGCCATCCAAAAAACCGGCACTATAAGCGCTTCTGGGAAGGCTTTATTAAGTTCTTCTGCCTGCCGTATTATACCCGCAATCTTAAACAAGAAGTAGAGTGGGCCTGTAAATAAACAAAGTTGGTGTCCTGTTACTACAGTGAACGTTTGATCAGACAATAATTTATCTAAGGATTCAGAAGACTTTTGACTTAGCCTAACACCTTGATATTGATCCTTTAAAACAGAGTGAAGTAACCTTCTTTGATCTAAAGAAAAGGAAGATCGCAATTCCATCCTCCTCTTAAATTCAATTAAGCTAGGAAAACCATCATAAAAAGCTTGAAGCTCTTTTTTTTGATCTAGATAATCGAGTATGAGCTTTCCGAAGTACGAAGTTTCAACGTACTCTATTTGTGTTTTTCGAAATAAAATCTTTTGACTCTTTTCCTCCATTACAATCTTCGGAAAAGCCCTTCCATATCTTTCAAACTAATTTTTGATTCCCAATCGTGACCTAAGGCATGAATCCACATATGTGGCAGGTTCCAGCTAACTTGTGCCATTGCTGAGATTTGATCATCCGTCCAACCGGAGCTTAAATTCTGAGGTAAATCAATAGAATGATGAGCAAGCATTTGCTTGAATTCAAGTACAGCATCGCCATAATAATCATGCAAATGATTGAAAGCAATGCAGTTTGCATATCCATGCCTATATCCTAAAATCTTAGATAAGCCATAAGATAGAGCGTGACAAACACCCACTTCACTGTAGGTTAGACTCAGTCCACCAAAAAGAGAAGCGATCATTAATTTATCGTCATTCTCTTCATTCTGCCCACTGTTTGGACCTATAAAAACCTCACGACAAAGCTTGAGACTTTCTTCGCCATAGGCTCTAGAAAAAGCATTATTGTGAATCCCAGTTTCGCTTTCAATGCAATGAATGTAAGTATCCATTCCCGTATAAAACCAATGATTTCTGGGAACCGAATGGGTAAGACTGGGATCGAGAATAATCTGATCAAATACAGTCCATTCACATTTTAAACCTAGCTTCTTTACTGGTCCTGTTAACACTGCGGTGGTGCTACACTCTGCCCCTGTGCCAGAAATAGTTGGAATTCCTAAGTGAAAAACACCAGGTTTTTTAATCAGGTTTAATCCTTGGTAGTCACTCGAAGGGCCCTCAGTGGTAAGCATTAGACTCAATGCTTTTGCAATATCCATAATGCTTCCTCCGCCCACACCAACAACTCCAGAAGGCAAACCATGATTCAGTAAAATATCATCTCTTAAACGATCTATTTGCTCTGTAGTAGGCTCATGCACATCGCAATCCTCAAAATAAAGCACATCCTCAGGCTTCAGCTTTAGATCTCCAACGAGGCTAGAACTTTTAAAAAAATGATCTACTATGAAAACAAACTTTCCATTGTTCTTTTCACGAATTGGATCAATCATCGAAGACAATTGATGCACTGAGCCTCTTCCAAAAACAAGCTTTCCTATGTTGTTTAATATCTTATGCATTAACCAATGGTTTTGCGAATAACATCAATCATTTGATCTGCTAATTTGTCCATATCCTCTTTTGTCCAAGTAACTTTTGTTCCAACAGAAAGCAGTCGTCCCACCACATCTTGAGAAATCGGAATATCTAAATTTGAATAATCTTGGGGTGCTCCCAAATGGTGAATTGCCATTTTAAACGGCGATTCCAATTTTTTAAGATGATCCCATTGATTAATAAAATGGTACATATTGGTAAACCAGTAATTTACACCAATTCCGGCGGCAGCCAAATTCTTAGCTGTCTGTTCAGCGAGGGCTTGAGTTGGAAGGAAAAAATTCAAGAAAGTTCCACTATCTCCATCTTGGTCAGGAACCGGTCTAAATCGAAGTTCAGCCACCTCAGACAATCTGCTCTTTAAATAGGAATGATTGTGTCTTTTGCGGTCGCGGATATCATGAAGCTTTCTAATTTGAGCCAATCCTACAGCCGCATGCAATTCACTCAATCTAAAATTAGTTCCTAAAATTGGATGGGCTTCCATTCCTCTATTTGAGCCAAGATGAGAGTGACCGTGATCTGAAAACTGTTCGATATAATTCGATATTTTCTCATCGTTCGTAATGCAAAGTCCTCCTTCTCCTGCTGTAATTATTTTGAAAAAATCGAGAGAAAAGGCTCCAGCTTCTCCAAAGAGACCCACTGATTTGCCCTTATAAAAGGCCCCTAGAGCCTGGCCCGCATCTTCAAGTAATTTTAGATTGTGCTTTTTGCAAACAGCAAGAATAGAATCCATATCTGCCGCGGCTCCACACATATGAACCAACATAACTCCCTTCGTTCTCGGCGTAATTACCTTTTCAATTCCTTCTGCAGACAAACAGAGATTTTCATCAATTTCAGCAAAAACGGGTAATCCTCCACCCAAAAGAACACCTTCTATGGTAGCAATATATGTAAACGGCGGCACAATGATTTCGTCTCCAAAGCCCAATCCAGAAGCAGCCATTGCAGCTGCCACAGCAGTAGATCCGCTGCTTACAGCATGAGCAAAAGCCGCTGATGTGTATTTACGCGTTTCGGCCTCTAGTTCTCGAGCCTTCCAACGATCTTGTCGGAGGTGCTCATGATTGTAACGAAAAAGGCAACCTGTCTCTAACACTTCATTTACTTCATGACGCTCTTCGGCGCCAAAAACATCCATTCCAGGCATAGTATCAAAATATAAGGAGCAAAAATAAGCGTAAGTTTGGGAGGCAGTGTACAGCAGATGAAACGAAATATTTTAGGCATTATTCCAGCCCGATTTGGATCTAGCAGATTTGAAGGCAAACCCTTGGTAGACATTCATGGAAAACCCATGATTCAATGGGTCTACGAAGCTAGTATTCAAGTTCTTGATTATGTAGTTGTGGCAACAGACGACAGTAGAATCGAAAGGGCCGTTCAGTCTTTTGGAGGAAGGGTAGTGATGACTTCCACTGATCATTTGAATGGTACAAGTCGGTGTGTAGAGGCTTTGGAAAAATTTGAGCTGGCAGAAAAGCTTAGCTTTTCTGCTATAATCAATATACAGGGTGATGAACCCATGATCGAGCCAGACGTACTTGGAGCCCTGAAGAAGAGCCTTGAATCTGATAAAGTTGAATTGGCAACTTTGGTGAGTGAAGTTACGGACCCAAAAGACCTTTATAATGAAGGGGAAGCTTTTGTTACCTTAGACAGAATGGGCAATGCGCTCTACTTTAGTAGATCGGTTATTCCTTTCGTTCGAAATTTTCCAAAAGAAGAATGGATTCATCATCACTTATTCTATAAACATTTAGGAATGTATGCCTACAGTCGTGAAGGTCTGTATCGATTTTCAAATCTCCTCCCCTCTTCTTTAGAATTGGCTGAGAGTTTAGAGCAGAATAGGTGGTTGGAAGCAGGATTTAAAATTAATTGCGCAATTGCAACGAGTAAAAGTATTCCGGTAGATACACCTGAAGACTTAAATCGGGTTCTAGCCGTTTGGAAAAAATAGGGTTAGAATATTTGAAAAATAGCCCTTCTTAATTCTATTTCACCCTGATGTAGAATAACCCAATAGGCCCCCTGATTTAAAGGAGAAACATTTACCTCAAATTCGTTCTTTTTGGCAGTGAGCCTCATTTCAAAAAGAATCTCTTCTAGATCATTCTGAATCCGCAGATTTAGACCAGATAATTCCGAGGCATAGCGTATCACTAGCATTTTGTTATAGCTTCGAAGCTGCACTTTCCAGTCTGAAACTCCGTCTTTTTTTATACTCTGCTTGTCAGTCACTAACACAATTTTCAATTATTTTAAAAGGAAACTATTTCATATTTAGGCTTACAAAGGAACAAAAAGTACAGTTTATAGTTTACGTCTACTGCTGTTATTAGCCTTTATTCTTCAATATTGAATAAGAGCTTTAATTCTCTCTTCTAGATGGGCATTCGCCAAAAAGCCCTTTTCTAGATTCGCTGCAAAAGGAACGGGTAAGTTTACCGAAGCCACACGCATAACGGGCGCATCTAAACTTCTGAAGCAATTTTCTTGAATAAAGGAGGCAATATCCCCTCCTATTCCGCCAGTCATAACATCTTCATGCAACACTAAAACTCTTCCTGTTTTACGAGCACTAGCCAAAATAGCTTCTGTATCTAAGGGAGCTAAAGATCTTAAATCCAGTAAATCTGCGTTCCATTCAGGATGCTCCTTTAAGATTTCGAGCGACCAATGAACTCCCATTCCATATGTGATTATACTAAAATCGGCTCCTTCTTTTATCATACTTGCTTTACCAATAGGAAGAGTGTAATACTCCTTGGGAACCTCTTGGTAAATAGACCGATACAAAGCTTTATGTTCGAAAAAAAGCACTGGATTAGGATCTTCTATTGCCGCGTTCAAAAGACCTTTGGCATCAAATGGGAAGGCCGGATAAATTACTTTAAGTCCAGGTGTGTGGGTAAACCAAGCTTCGTTGCTTTGAGAGTGAAAGGGGCCTGCAGCCACTCCCGCCCCGGTAGGCATTCGTACAACTACATCCGCATTCTGTCCCCAACGGTAATGAATTTTAGCTAGATTATTGCAAATTTGCGTCATACCTTCTGACACAAAATCTGCAAATTGCATTTCAACCATGGCTTTCATTCCTTTAATTGAAAGACCTAATCCTGCTCCAAGAATGGCTGATTCACAAAGTGGAGTGTTGCGCACTCTTTCTTTACCAAACTTGGCTACAAATCCATCCGTTATTTTAAAAACCCCTCCATATTCCCCAATATCTTGACCCATTAAAATCAGTTCTGGAAAGCGTTCCATGCTTTGAGATAATGAATGAGAAATGGCATCGATCAGTCGGATGTTCTCCGTCTCGCCTTTGGGCTCTATGATTTCAGGGGTGTGCTCTCTGTAAAGATCTTTTAATTCTTCATCAAGATTAAATACTACAGAAGGCTCTTCATCTGCCAACCTCAATCCCTCATTAATCTCGGCTTTAATTTCGGCGCGAATGTTTTCAATCTGCTCCGTATCAATAATGCCAGCATCCATCAGTGCAGATTCGAAATTACTAACAGGGTCTTTTACCGACCATTCTTCTTGAATTCCTTCAGGGTAATATTTCGTTCCACTCGCTTCTTCATGCCCGCGCATTCGAAAACTCAAACACTCGATTAAAATAGGTCGAGGATTGGAACGAATGTCTTCTGCAATCTTTTTGATGGAAGTATACACTTCAATGAGATTGTTTCCGTCTAACTGAACGGCTTCCATTCCGTAGCCAATTCCCTTATCTATAAATTGCTTACATCGGAATTGCTCTCTTGAAGGGGTCGATAGACCCCATTGATTATTCTCAACAATAAAAAGTACTGGCAATTGCCAAACGGCTGCTGTGTTTAAAGCTTCATGAAAATCGCCTTCACTTGCACCTCCATCTCCAGTAAAAACCATGGTGGCTTTTTGATTCCCTTGGATTTTATCCGCCAAGGCAATTCCATCCGCAACCCCTAATTGTGGTCCGAGATGCGAAATCATTCCAACTATATGATGTTCATTACTTCCAAAGTGAAAAGACCGATCTCTACCTTTGGTAAATCCCTCCTTTTTCCCCTGAAATTGCTTGAAAAGTTTATGCAATGGAATATTCCTAGAAGTAAATACTCCTAGATTTCTATGCATCGTGAGAATGTATTCATCCTCCCGCATTGCCAAAGCGCAACCAACACTTATGGCCTCCTGTCCGTAACCACTAAACCATTTCGAAATCCTTCCTTGCCTCAATAGTATGAGCATCTTGTCCTCAATCAATCGGGGACGCAAAATGGAGCGGTAGAGATGCAAACTCTCTTCTTTCGAAATCGATTCTAGCATGAAATTCATAGGTGCCGAATAAAGTTTGCTAAGGTAAATCCTTCCACAGTTTGTAATTCAATTAAGAGTTCGTTTATTTTACATCTATCTTGAAAACTTCCTAATTCTTTCGCTAAAGAATCATTTAGTAGGATTAAACATCCAAGGAAAAAGTTCCCTCCAGAGTCTTAACTTTCGTGCCCTATTCACTGTACTTGACATACTACCATAATTTTATGCAAATCTCTAGGCTTAGATCTTTTTTATTGACTTTCTGTGTTGCATTATCCATTCATGTTTACTCTCAAAAAGAATTCATTCAGCTATCTGAAGAGATCCTTCAAATTCGTCAGCAAGGCTCTCTTTTAGTAGATAGTACTAGCCTTTTAAGTTTTAAGGAAATATTGGATTTACCCAAAGAGAAATGGAATGAGGTGGATAGCGATATCCCAATGTTGGGGTTATCTAAATTCAATTACTGGTATCAGATTGACATCGCTAACCACTCCCAAAAAGAGCAAGTGTTTTATTTAGATATTAATAATCCCTTAATCGATACAATAGATCTCTACGTATTAAAAGGAGAAAGATTGGTGAAAGAGTTTCACACAGGTGATCACTACTCCTTTTTTTCTAGGCCTCTGGCAACCCAATCTTTTATGTTTCCTATTTCGCTAAACAAGAAAGATTTAGCCCAGATAGTTATCCGGATTCGCAGTCAAGATCAAGCACTCTTACCCATTAGTTTCGGAAGTAGAGAGGCAATGTATCAAAGCAAATCGAGATCAGAATTAATCTTTGGAATTTACATTGGATTAATGCTAGTGATGTTTCTATATAACACTATTATATATGTAACCACTCAGGATCGCAGCTATCTCTACTACATCATTTATATTCTATCGCTATTATCTGCCCAGATTTGGTTGGAAGGATTTGGCTTCAAAAACTTCAGTCCCAATGCCCCTGCTTTTCACCATTATGGAGTCATTCTATCCAGCACAATAACGGGTTTAGCAGCCATTGCCTTTGCGCGTCAATTTCTTCGAATGAAAGAAACAGCTCCTCGATTTAATCAAGGTCTTTACGTTTTTCAGGCTCTTTACATTCTTGCCAGTTTGGCCAGAATTCTTGGATACGATAGCTTGAGTTTTCAGTTGTTGGATATTACAGGAGGTACGGTTGCTTTGTACGGATTAGCGTTTTCAATATGGCTTTCTATCAAAGGCAATAGAGATGCAAAATTCTACCTAATCGCCTGGCTATTATTTATTTCTGGTATAATTATATACGTATTGAGAAATCTGGGAGTTCTTCCTTTTAATGCGCTCACTAGCAGCGGACTACAGATTGGATCTGCAGGCGAAATCATCTTGCTCTCACTTGCTTTAGGAGATCGAATTAACCGGTTGAGAAAGGAAAGAGAAATGGCTCTAGACCAATCTCTTAAGCTATCTAAAGAAAATGCCAAAATTATCTTGGAGCAAAACATTGTCTTGGAGCAAAAAGTAGAAGAACGAACCGTAGAATTGCAAGAAGCCAATGAAGAACTTTCAGTTACATTAGAACACCTCAAAGAGACTCAGTCTCAATTGGTAGAGGTTGAAAAAATGGCTTCTTTAGGTCAACTTACAGCAGGAATTGCCCATGAGATAAACAATCCAATAAACTTTGTCACAAGCAATATTTCCCCTCTTAAAAGAGACATTTTAGATTTAAATAATTTAATGACCATTTATAGAAAATTAGAGTCCAAGGAAATGGCAGAGGCAGATTTAAAAGAGATCATTAAACAAGCGATTGAATTCAAAGAAGAGATTGATTACGACTATTTAGTCGAAGAAATTGATATTTTAATTGACGGAATATACGATGG
>JAFMBM010000065.1 GCA_017858515.1 Cryomorphaceae bacterium
GCAAATTATTTGGCAGAAGGAACTCTACTTCCACAACCTCTTGCTCAAGCAGCCACATTCAATTTAGACCTAGTTGAAATGGGTGCTCGGGTAACAGCCTATGAAACTCGCGCAACGGGTGTGCCATGGAATTTCTCACCCGTATTGGATGTTGCAAGACAACCTCTTTGGTCTCGCTTTTTTGAAACCTATGGAGAGGATGTTTATCTCGCCCAAAAAATGGGAGCAGCTACAATTAAAGGATATCAAGGATCAGACGCACTTGACCATACAGAAGTAGCAGCTACCATGAAGCATTTTCTGGGATATAGCATGCCCTTTAGTGGCAAGGATAGAACGCCCGTGTATATTGATGAGAGACAACTTCGTGAAATTTTTCTCCCCACCTTTGAGGAGGCCATTAGAGTGGGCGCTTTAACGGTTATGATCAATAGCGGCGAGTTAAATGGAATTCCCGTTCATGCAGACAAGGCCATACTTACTGATCTTTTGCGCACAGAACTGGGTTTTCAAGGTCTTGCCGTTACCGATTGGGAAGACATCATGAAATTGGTGAATTTTCATAGAGTAGCACCCAATATTAAAGAGGCAGTTCGTATGTCGGTAATGGCTGGAATTGATATGGCAATGGTGCCCAATGATTACAGTTTTACAGATGCCTTAATTGAATTGGCCAAGGAAGGAAGCGTTCCTGAAGAAAGAATAAATGAGGCAGTATACAGAATTCTTCACGTGAAGTACTCTTTGAACCTTTTCGACGAGCCCTTTAGCCCAGCAACGCATGACTATCCTTTAGTGGCAAGCGATTCATTCAATAAGCTGAATTTAGAAACGGCAAGGCAAGCAATTACCCTGCTCAAGAATAAGGAAGGAATTCTTCCTCTTAAATCTACCGATAATATTGTGCTAGTAGGGAATCAAGCCAACGACAATAGGTATATGAACGGCGCTTGGAGTCGTACTTGGCAAGGAATGGATGAGAAATGGGATGTGGAGCCAAATCAGAAGAGCTTAGCTACAGCCATGAAAGAAAAATTCTCTACGTGCAACAACATCTTAGAAGAGGAGGTTTCTAAAAATGCCAGTTCTCTTCGAAGTGCAGATAAGATTGTTTGGGTCTTGGCGGAAAAACCTTCCACCGAAAAACCAGGAGACATAGATGATTTGAATTATGATGCACGAATGCATCAATTAGCAAAAGAGTTGGCTTCCTTCAATAAACCAATTGTATTAGTCCTTCTCCAGAATAGACCTAGAATTATCACCGAATTTGATCGCCTCAGCGAAGCAGTCGTTTTAGCATATGAGTTGGGTGCACAAGGAGGAACAGCTATTTCTGAAATGCTGTTGGGAGAGTTTTCACCTTCGGGAAGACTTCCTTTTACCTATCCTAAGAATGCCAATGACTTACTTACTTACGACCATAAATTTACCGAGAAGCTAGATCAACAATTTGGCATGAATGCCTTTGATCCTCTCTATGAATTTGGTTTTGGATTAAGTTATTCTTCATTCCAATATACCTTGGCTACTGTGGCCAATGAATTAGTGGGGAAAGATTCGTTGAAAATTCAATATACCATTAAGAATACGGGCAAATTACCCTCGTATGAAAGCAGTCTGTTGTTTGTTTCGGATTCGGTGGCCAGCATCACACCTCCTGTAAAAAGACTGAGAAAATTTGATAAAGTTTGGCTCGAAGCAGGAGAGAGTAAAGAGGCGAATTTCTATTTGAAAGCCAGCGATTTGGCCTTTATTTCGAGCGATAATAATTGGGTAACAGAAGAAGGTTGGTTTACTGTGCGCTTAGCTGATCAGAAAGTTACATTTTACTATAAGCCATGATAAAAAAGTTCTTAGTTCTTCTTGTATTTGCTTTTACTGCTTGTGAGTTAGAAGAGGCGCCTGACTTTGGTCGAGTAGGCGATACAGTGCGATTCTCAGGCAGAGATTGGTATGTTAAATACAGCAGTGGCCCTGTGGGTCCTGGACCGAATTTGTTTTCTAGACTGAATGAAGATGTGTTTTTAGACGGAAGAGGATATTTGCATATGCGCATCGCAGATCACAACGGTTTGTGGTATTCATCTGAGATTGTGGGTCTTGATACGGTTGGCTACGGTGTTTACACTTTCGTGATTGAAGGAGATTTAGAGAACATTCCAGAAAATGTGGTGGTTGGATTGTTTTCGTGGAATACCGAGAGCTTCCAAGAAGAAGCCAATAGCGAAGTAGATATTGAGTTCGCAAAATGGTTGGATGAAACTACAACTCAGACTTTACATTATTCGGTTCAGCAAGTAAATTTCGGGCCATATTACCCTGAAAGATCCCATCAAGCCAATACACAGCCAGGGGATCTAATTGGAGTTACAACCCATCAGTTTAGTTGGACAGACTCTCTTATTACATGGACCAGCTGGAGGGGAGAGGGAACCACAGGTCGTCAGATCGCCAATTGGAGTTTTAACACAAGCAATCCACCTAGAATTAAAAATGAGGGCTCGAACTCGTCCGATCCGATAGTAATTCCAGGTCCGGCGGAGTCTACCAATGCCCGCATTAATTTTTGGCTTTTAGGCGGTATACCACCAAGTGATGGACAAGTTCAAGAGGTTATTATTCGTTCTTTTAATTATGAAGCATTATGAAGCATTTGAATAAGAGTATTTTAACGCTGATTTGTTTATTGTCTTTCGGCCTATCGGCACAAAACGTTCCTATTACTTTTAGAGTAGATCTATCCAATTACTCTGGTTCGAGCTTTAATACAGTTCACCTAAATGGCACTTTTAATTCTTGGTGTGGTAGCTGCAACCCTATGTCGGATGCCAACGGAGATGGAATTTGGGAAACTACTTTATCACTCCCAATGGGACTGATAGAGTACAAATTCACCTTAGATGGCTGGGCTGTTCAAGAACAGTTTTCAGGTGGTGAATCGTGTACAAAAACAACGAGTAGCTTCACAAATAGAGAATTTCAAGTAACAGGTCAAGCCATTCTAGACCCAGTCTGTTTTAACAGTTGTTCCTCCTGCACTCTAGCTCCTTCTGCCAACGAATCTACTTGTAACTGCAATCAGCGACTTTATTTTGCCGGGAGGAACTGGACAATTAAGGAGTATGAAAACATTACTTGGGGTCCGGGTGGCAATTATTTCAGCGCGCATGAAGACGATGTTTTTGTAGACGAAAAAGGCTTTTTGCATATGCGCTTGGCGCAGCGAAATGGAAAGTGGTATTCCACAGAAGTTATTAGTCCAGACACCATGGGCTACGGTATTTATACGTTTGTAATAGAAGGCGATTTAGAAAGTCTACCGGCCAACTCGGTAGTAGGATTGTTCACTTGGGATGATAACAATCTAGCCACCCAAGCAAATAGTGAAGTAGATATAGAAATTGCACGTTGGGGAGACCCTTCTGTTTCTGATGTCTTGCTATATTCTGTTCAACCCGTTTGGTTTGGTGGATATTATCCAGAAAGAACCAATGTGGTCAACCACGCTCCGGGCGATTTAAATGGAATTACAGCTCATCGTATGATATGGACAGACACTCTGATTACTTGGGAGAGTTGGGAAAGAAGAGCAGATGGAAACAATCAGATTGGATATTGGACTTTCGATTTGAATAATCCTCCAAGGGTAAAGGTTGAGGGATCTGTAACATCCAATCCGATAATCATTCCTGCTCCTGGAAATAGTACGCATGCTCGAATTAACTTTTGGATGTTTAATGGTGGTCCCACTTCAGACAATCAGGAGCATGAAATTATCATTCGTAATTTTTCTTACGAGCGCTTCTAAGATTGGTCCAACTATTTTAGAAACGTCAATAAAAAGACATCCTCAAGGTCTGGCATTGTCTACTTTTGTACCTTATCTTAAGGTATTGGAAGAATGAGTGATTTTTTGACCCACGAATGTGGAATTGCCATGGTTCGGCTACTAAAACCACTCGATTTTTACATCGAAAAATATGGCACTGCGTTTTATGGCATCAATAAGATGTATCTCCTTATGGAGAAACAACACAATCGCGGACAAGATGGAGCTGGATTTGCTAGCATAAAGCTAGATATGCCCCCGGGTAAAAGGTATATCAGTAGATACCGATCCATAAATCAGCAGCCAATTCAAGACATATTTACTAAGGTAAATGCATCTATTTCGGCTCGCCTCAGCGAAGAGACCTTAGAAAAGAAAGATGGCAATTGGTTAAAAAACAATCTGCCTTATGTGGGTGAACTGTATTTGGGCCACCTCCGATATGGCACCTATGGCGGAAATTCTATAGAGGCTTGTCACCCTTTTCTGCGTCAGAACAATTGGATGTCCCGCAATCTTGTCTTGGCTGGAAATTTCAATATGACCAATGTAGATGAGTTGTTTAATGAACTCGTTCGCTTGGGACAGCATCCAAAAGAAAAGGCAGATACGGTAACTATCTTAGAGAAAATCGGTCATTTCTTAGATGAAGAAAATGAACATCTGTATAAGAAATTCAAAAAGCAAGGCCATCCGAAAAGCGAAATAAGCGCTCTTATTGCAAACGACATCAACGTTTCCAGAATCTTGAAGCGCTCTGCCAAGCGTTGGGATGGCGGATATGCCATGGCAGGTATGTTTGGACATGGTGATTCTTTCGTTTTAAGAGACCCATCCGGCATTCGGCCTGCCTTTTATTATCAAGATGAAGAGGTGGTGGTAGTGGCTTCAGAGCGCCCCGTTATCCAAACTGCATTTAATGTATCAATAGATGATGTGAAGGAAATACCTCCAGGTAATGCACTTATCATCAAGAAAAATGGAAATATTAAATTCAAGGAAATCAGGGCTCCGTATGAGAAGAGATCCTGTTCTTTTGAGCGTATCTATTTCTCAAGAGGGAGCGATGCAGATATTTATCAAGAAAGATTGGCATTGGGGAAGAATTTAGTGCCCCAGGTCTTAAAAGCAATCGATAGCGATATTGAGAATACCGTGTTTTCATTTGTTCCAAACACCGCAGAAGTGGCCTTTTACGGATTGGTAAAAGGAATAGAGAATTATCTAGACGACTGGAGAAAAGATTGGATTTTAAAGCATCAATCCGACTTAACGGAAGAAAGTCTAGGAAGAATAATGAAAATTCGGCCTAGAGCAGAGAAAATTGCTTGGAAAGACATTAAACTGCGCACTTTCATTACCGAAGACAGCAGCAGAAACGATCTCGTTTCGCATGTATACGACGTTACCTATGGAACGGTAAAACCTACTGATAATCTTGTAGTCTTAGACGATAGCATTGTAAGGGGAACCACCTTAAAGCAAAGTATTTTAAACATTTTGGGAAGATTGAATCCCAAAAAGATTATAGTTGTTTCTTCTGCTCCACAAATCCGCTATCCCGATTGTTATGGCATTGATATGGCACGAATTGGAAGCTTAATCGCTTTTGAAGCGGCGGAACATCTGCATAGAGAAAGAAATACCTACGATTCAGTATTCCAGTCTGTCTACAAGGATGCAAAGAAAGTGGTAGACTCAGACGCAGCCGAAAGAATAAATCATGTTAAGCGAATTTTCGATCCTTTCACGGCAGAGGAGATTTCCAATAAAATAACGGAACTGCTTATCCCCAAAGGAATGGACATTAAGGTGGAAATACTGTTTCAGAAAATAGATGGCCTGCACCATGCTTGTCCCAATCATTCCGGCGACTGGTATTTTACTGGAAACTACCCAACACAGGGCGGTATTAGAGTGGTAAACAAAGCTTTTGTTTACTATATGGAAGGCAATGCCAACCGAGCGTATTAAGATCAACAAAAGGACTATTCAGGAATTCAGCCTATGAAGATTTATACACGTACTGGAGATCAAGGAACAACTTCTCTACTGGGAGGTACGCGGGTTGCAAAGCACGATTTGAAGATAGAATCGTATGGAACAGTAGATGAGCTTAATGCTTGGATGGGACTATTGCGCGATTCGGCCTCTTCTCACTTGGGCGATTCTCTCTTGCACTCCATACAAAACAATTTATTTGTCATTGGCTCTCATTTGGCATTGGAAGAAGGTTCAACCATAAAACTACCTGCTTTGCCACCGAATGCAATCAAAGAGCTAGAGTTGGCCATGGATCGTATGGAAACTGAATTGGAGCCACTCAAAAACTTTGTGTTGCCCGGAGGAAATCCGATTGTATCCTATGCTCATCTTGGCAGAACAGTTTGTCGAAGAGCAGAAAGAAGATTAGCGGCTTTAATGGAGGATGAAAAGGTAGATGCAAACCTGCTTATTTACCTGAATAGATTGTCTGATTTCCTATTTATGGCGTCTAGGTACTTAACAAAAGAGCTTGGCGCAGAGGAGAGAGTTTGGAAGCCTTGAATTTCAAGTTATTAACTTATTTGTTTAACTCAATTAAAAATCTACTTTTGCAAAATCTAAAACACTTGCACTATGTATTGGACATTAGAACTGGCCTCCTATCTCAGTGATGCGCCTTGGCCAGCAACCAAAGACGAACTGATTGACTACGCAATACGCACGGGTGCACCTTTGGAAGTGGTTGAAAATTTACAAGCCATAGAGGATGACGAAGGCGATCCGTATGAGTCTATTGATGAGATTTGGCCAGACTATCCGAGTGAAGAGGATTTTCTCTGGAACGAAGATGAATATTAAAAATGAAAAGCCCTGCAAGTGCAGGGCTTTATGTTTAAAGGGAGCAGCGCATTGGTTTGGTTTTTTTTAAAAGGATGTCACGGATTCTGGCAGCCTTTTTCTCAGATAATTGCTATTACCTGAGCAGAGGCAGACTGGGTTAGCGCTATCCAAGTACAGAAAAGAGAATGTGCTTTTTTGATCTTTTCAAGAAAGGTAGGCAAGTTATGTCTAAGTTAATTCTTTCAATAATTTTACCGTAAATGATACGGAGATTGGTCTAAGTGTATAGTTTACAATAAGTTGTAAAATTTGCACTCAAATTTGAACTAAAATGCTGATTTTATTATATTTCGACCAAACATCTAACCAATAACAGTATGTCAAAAAATACAAAATTCTGGAGTAGAAGCAATACCAGATGGTATAGCCTTCTTTTCAGCCTCACTAGCTTTCTTTTTGTTTCAAACCATCTGAGAGCTCAAAATGCAGTTGTGGGCGCAGGCTTTTCTACTGGCTGGACCGGTGGTTGCGGAAGTGGAAATGCTGATTTTACATATCTAGCACCAAGCTTCGGAGGCACTTATGTTTCTGGAGCTACAACAGGACTTACACCGAATGGTACTGGAAATCAATATTTCCGCTTTGGAATTGATTGGAGCGGCACCATTGCCCAAAGAACAATTAACATAGGCTCAGATGTTCAGTTGAGTGCTGAAACAGAGTATACTTTAAATTCTACCTGCACAACAAGTGGAGCGATGTTCGTTAATGTGCCTAGTGTAAGCAATCGCTATGTATTCAAAACACTAGATGCTGGAACAAATCCGACAGGTAGGTTTATTATGTTTGAGGTAGCAGGAGCTGTTAGAACTATTAGTTCGGTAACGCATCCCTCAGGAACGGTTTATAGAGGGGAAACCACAACCATTACAGCCACCATGTCGGGGGCTTTAAATACCGGACAAGGTGTTTACTTGCGCTACTCAAATGATAATTTTTCTAATTCTACCATTGTAGAAATGAACTTTTCTTCAGGCAGTGATTATGTGGCCACAATTCCTGCCAGCGCAAATTCAGCTGGATCTACGGTGTATTATTACCTCTTTACTTCGGGAGATGGTATGACCATTACTCCTGCCAATGCAGATCTCTACACAATAAATGCAGATAATAATGGGGGCTCAAATTATCAATATACTGTAAGTTCATCTTTTGCTAGCGCAGCTGCAGGTGATTGGAGTAATACCGCTTCTTGGCCAAATGCCACTTTGCCAAGTTCAGGTTCTTCGGTTGTTGTAAGGCACGACTTAATTTTAGATCAAGACGCTACAGTTTCATCCCTAACCATTAGCGCAGGCACATTTACTGCTTCAGATGGCTCCGCTCGCACACTAACGATTTTACGCAGTGCTGCAGGCAGCGCCACTACTATCACCAACAGTGGAGGAACTTGGGCCAATGGCGCAGGAGGAAGTACAGTGGTTTTCAGTGGGAATCCGAATGCTGGAGATGCGATACATTCAACTTCGGGAGTGCTCGCATTTCAGAACGCAACAGTAAATAAAACAGGAGGAACTAGCAATGTTGGCGTAGATTTTCAAACCAGTTCTTCTGTTTCCGGAACTCTTCAGATTGGCACGGGTGGATACGTATCTACTGCTCCTCCTGCAAGCTTTTATGGAGGCTCGGCTATCATTGATTTTAATCAAGGAATTAGCGCAGTGTACGACGTAAATACCACTGATTTTACATGGTCTACAACTGTTGTTCCTCAAAATATTACAGTAAGTTCAGGTACAGTTAACCTCAATGTAAATAGAACGGCAACGGGAGATTTAGTAGTGGCTAATTCTGCTGCCCTTGTTTTGGCTGCAGGTATTGAACTTGAAATCAATTCTGATTTTGATCTTTCAGGCTCCATCACATTAAATGCCGATGCTTCTGGCTATGCTCAACTAAAAGTGGGCGGCGCAGTTTCAGGATCAGGAACGGTAACGGCAGAGCAATATGTTTCTTCAGCGGGTTGGC
>JAFMBM010000006.1 GCA_017858515.1 Cryomorphaceae bacterium
GGCCTTCCCGAAAGTTTCTCGCACCCTCTTGAAAGTTTCTCAGGCCTTCCAGAAAGTTTCACGGGCCTTCTTGAAAGTTTCTCCGAGCCATCGTTCTTTCTCACGGCCCTTTCAATTTCTTTCACCACCCTTCTTTCCAGGCTCTTTTATCCTTTTCTCTCCTCCTTTTTCTCAAAAAGCCGATTTTTCAGTCCGCTCAATTTCTTCTCATCTTCCCTCTCTTTTTCTCTGCTCTGCCTCCTTTTTCACTGCTTTGTCATTCGTCCCTAGCCCAAGTCCAGCCTGTCCTACCCCCTCTTCATTTCCACCCCTTTTCTGTCCTATTTTTTCTTCCGCATAGTCTGTACATTTTCTTTTCTCTTCAGCGCTTTTTCTTCTGGTCGCTACGCCTTTTCTCCCTTCCTTCTGCAAGCAGTATACGAGATCCGTAGAAAATTTTAATTTCTGCAAATAATTGCATATGAGGTAGTTATTGCTAAATCCGTATACTCGAGCGCTTGTTTTTTTCAATTCAAGCTTTCACCTTTGTCCCTATTCTCATCCCCTAAAACCAAGGCCTTCTAGATCCTATGTCTTATGCATCAATCCGACCAAGCAACCCTGACTCTAACTCCTAAAACCACAGCATACCGAAAGAAAAAATTTGAGTAAAATAAAACAGAGCCACCAAGGCCCTTATTCAACGTATCCAACCCATGGATTCATCCAAAGGCTCTCACAAAACCAATCTCAACAAACAAGCCAAGCGAAAGACCACTATCTTCAAACTCCATCCTGCTTTTTTATACAGCTCTATCGCCTTCTCTAACTCGCCCATTTTATGGTAGGCCCGCGCCCATTCGTATTGCAATCGCTGTTCTACTTTTATTAAGAAGGCTTCTGAAAGCGATAATTCATCTGCCAGCGAATTCAGCACCGCCCGCACTCTTTCCGAATGCATCCCTATTTCACTGCTCATTCCGCCGGCTCTGTATTCGCCCAATAATTCGTTCAGCCCATAAAAGGGCGTCGAACGCAGCAGCAAACGCAACCACAAATGCAGATCTTCTGCGCCTAGAAATGCCTTGTCTTCTGTAAATCCTCCGCTGCTTTCGAGTAGGCTTCTGCTCATCAATACCGAAGAAGGCACGGGCGATCTGCCCTTTAATAAAACATCTTCCAAGCTTTTCAGCTTTTTTGCCTGACGAATCCTTCCGCCCTCTAAAGGACGCATACTGTGATAATACACTCCCTCGCCCTTTTGCTGGATTTCCAATTGTAGCCTCTTCAGCTTATCTGCATCCCAAAGATCATCGGCATCTAAAAAAGCAATCCAATTACAGCTCGATGCCTTCCAGCCCTTATTACGGGCGGCACCCAATCCTTTGTTCTCTTGAAAAACAGTTGCGATCTTTAAAGTGCTGCGCGATGCGAAGTCTTGAATGATCTTCTCCGAAGCATCGCTGCTTCCGTCGTTTACAATAATCAGTTCCTTGGGCGGAAGCCGTTGTTGCTCTATAGACTCCAAGGTCGCCAAGAGCGTGCGCTCTGCATTGTAAACGGGCACCACCACCCCTATTTCAACGCCTTTCAATGCTCAAAGTATTTACCCGGAAACAGTCTATGCCTCCACTTCTTTACTCGTTCTTTGATTCTCAATATCTCAATTATATGAATCAAGACTAAATACAATGCAGTATAGCCTATCCGCAACAACAGAAAATCTCTATACGCCCTGAACCGCTTATACAGTTTGAAATTGTCTCTCCAATACTTCCATGACCTATGCTGACGAAACAAACTGCCGATCCACCAATTGGCGAATTGTGCGTAGCAATGCTTCCGAAACTCGGCATCGGGTGCATTCTTATCAGAGATAAAGTCGGCCAGTTGCAGTATTTCAAAATAGGCTGTGGCATCGGCATTGGCTCTCTGTCTTTGGGTCTGCTCGTGCTTGCGGAAGTAATTCAAGGTCTCGGCGCTAAAGGCTAGTCCCCCCGTCTGCAGTAGTTTGCAGTAGAACATCCAGTCGCCATTCAACTTCCAATCTACGGGCAAGGGTCCTGCTTCTAAAAATTCCTTCTTCCGAAACAATACGGCGCTGGCATTCGGAATGCTGTTGTGGCGCAACATATAGCGTCGGCATTCTTCTACGCCTTCTGAATAGAAGTCGTTTTCCCAACGATCTGTTTTATAAATGTATTGGTAGTTCTCGCGGTAGTTGTTTCCCTCCTCGCCTTTTTCGTTTATGAATACCGATTGACAGTAGGCCATAACGGCTTTCGGATGGGCAAGCAAGGCGGCCACATTGCGGGCCAAGAGTTCCGTATGCGCTAGATCGTCGCTTTCGGCTATCCACAAAAAATGGCCTCTTGCCAGCTGAGCCCCTTTGTTCCATTGAGCAAAAGGACTCCCGCTGTTCTTTTCGTTTACTATGAGTTTTGTTTCGGGTCTCTTTTGTGCGTACTCCTTTAATATGCTTAGGCTATCGTCACTAGAGCAGTCGTCGAGCAAGATCAACTCAAAATCTTGAAAGCTTTGCGCCAATATAGAATCCAGTCGCTGCCGCAAATAGGGCGCGTGATTGTAGTTGGGAACAATAACCGTAACCGAAGGCGGCTTCATAGATAGCCCAGTGTTTTCATCCATTTGCTCTCCAAAGCTACGGCTTGCAATTCGCTTGGGTAGGTGTATTGCCTTTCTTCTCTTTCTTTTGCTTGGATGGATTGGCCTACGAAACGCGATAATTCGGAATAAACCGATGCTTCTCCTTTTACCAAATCGCTGTAGCGGAGGCTCAAGAGTGGGAAATCTTTTTCGCTATAACGCATGGCCTGTTCGATATATGTTTCCCAGAGCTGAAAACAAAACAGCAGATTGTTCAATCGCGGGTCTTGTATTTCCCCCATTTTCTGATTCCTATAGAAAAGACTCATGGCTACATCTCTGCCGTCTCTATGTAGGTGGATGGCTTTGAGCTTTGGATAAACGGTTTGCCAATAAGGAAGTGTAAAGGTGTTGCGCGGATCTTTCCATCCCCAGGCCTCGTTGAAAAACAATCGTCTGTAGACTTCTCCCCCTCTGTTCAATTTAAAATGCTCGTGATAGAGTGCTGCACCTGATAATTTTTGTTCTCCACTCTTTCTCACTACCACAGGCTCCAACCAATCGGCATAGTTCTCTTTCAATAGCTTTTGGTTGAGGCTGAGAAAGTGAATGGCTTCGGCATTGTGCTCTTGCAGCAAGCCCATATACACTTTAGACGAATGCAGTATTCTAGACAGCAAGCTGCTGCCCGATCGGTGCATCCCAAAAACTACCACAGGATACTCGGCCGGATCTTTCCAAAAAGTCGGTAAGCTCACAATTCGCTCTTTTTCCAATTCAACTCCCAATGCATTCCGCCTCTTCTAAATTCGGAGGTGCGCGCATTCGGGAGCACGCGAAAGCTCAAAGCCGACTCCAATCGATCGGCGGGTTTGCCGTTGATGAGCAATCGGGCCACCAAGGCGTATTCACCTGGAATGAGATGCATGCTCTGTAGATCGGTCTTCAATTCTATGGGCAAAGGCATTCGGCTCTGCTCTAAATCCATATTCGAATCGTAACAGCCTATAAAACGTTCGTTCTCTGAAAAGAGATTGAGCTGTATGCGCAAATTTTGTAGCTGATCGAGTTGCAAATGAGGCGAATGAATGTGCAAGGCAAACTGCGCCAGTGTTCCGACCTCTAGCTCTTGTATTTCCTTTCCCTCTTCATCCAGCAATTGCAGCTTTTTCAATTGAATATCGCCGGTTCCTCTTCTATCGCTTCTCTGTTCGGCGGGAATTTCCTTCGCCCTCAGCATCATTTCTGCTCGGTAGCGGGCAGACACCGCATCGGCGGCTCCAAAATCGCGCATTCTGCCTCCATCCAACCAAAGCGCGCTATCGCACAGTCTATTTAAACTTTCTAGGTGATGGGTCACCAAAAGAACGGCTCTTCCGCTTTGACTCAGCTCCTGCATTTTATTGAGGCATTTGGCTTGAAAGGCCAGATCGCCCACCGCCAAAACCTCATCTACCAAGACTATTTCTGAATCTAAATGCGCCGCAACGGCAAAGGCCAAGCGCACATACATTCCGCTCGAATACTGCTTTACGGGGGTATCTATAAACGACTCAATGCCGCTGAAATCGATAATCTCATCCAACTTCTGTAAAACCGAAGCCCGTGGCATTCCCAAGAGGGTTCCGTTCAAAAAGATATTCTCTCTTCCACTTAAATCCGGATGAAAGCCGGTGCCTACTTCCAGCAAGGGCGCTACTCTTCCGATCAGCTTGGCTCTTCCTTCTGTGGGTTTGCTCACTCGAGAGAGTATTTTCAGCAAAGTGCTCTTTCCGCTGCCGTTGCTTCCAATAATGCCCAAGGTTTCGCCTTCTTTTAGTTGGAAGGAGATATCCTTCAAGGCCCAAAATTCTTCTTTCTTGCTCCCTGCCGAAAAAAAGCGCTTCATTAAAAGGTCTTCTCTCCGTGCATTGCGCTCGTAGCGCTTGCCTATGCCTTCTACTTCTATCCGCTTCATAACTCATCCATCCAACGCGCTTCTTCTTTTCGGAAGAGCGCTAATCCAACCAACAACAACAGCATAGTGCTGCCAAAACTCAATAGGGCGTACTGAATGGGAAAGAGCGCACCGAATAAGGCATGCCTAAATAGCTCTATGGCTCCCGCTATCGGATTCAAATAGACCACAAATTGCCATTCGGGTGGAAGCGCACTTCCAAACAATCCCCAACTGTAGGCCACAGGGGTGAGGAAGAAAAGCATCTGAAAGAAATAGGGCAGCAATTGTTGAATGTCTCTGTAACTGCCTCCTATGGCAAAGCTCAACAGTGCTACAGAAAAGCTACTGAGGAGTATAAAGGGAAGGGCGAGTAGCAACCAAAGGAGATTCCAACTCCCGTAGCCGCTCCAAAGGGTGTAGATGAGCACCAAGAACAATCCGACTAAAAACTCGGGCAGTAGGGCCAGTAGTTTGCTGATGGGCAAAAAGAGTTTGGGGAAGAATACCTTTCGAATAATGGCTTGGTACTGCTGCAAGAGTTGACTAGACTGAGTGCTGGCGGAAGAAAAAAACGACCAGCCTATCCATCCACTGATCACATAGAGTGGAAAGGGAATTTCAATTCCATCTCTTGAACCGATGCGCGAAAACAACAGGCTCAAAATAGCGGCGCTGAGAATGGGCTGAATGAACATCCACAGCCAACCCAAGCGGGTTTGTCCGTAGCGCACCTTCCAATCTCTATGCACAAAAGAGCGCAGCAAATCTTTGTATTGCACAAAGTCTACCCAGACTTGTTTCAATGGGCTACGGCCCGCTTCGATGATTCGTTCAAGGGGCTTTTCTTCTCTTGTATGTATGCTTTTGTTCAAAGCATCAAAATTGATGTATTTTCCGCTTAAAGCATAACTATGAGCGCGGAGAAATCTACAAAGCTGAATTTCACTGACATACTTATTCTCTTGGCCTTTATTGTGCTGCCATTTGCCCTGCAAAAAGAGCTTGGAGATGCCGGTTTGGCCGCCAGACAGCTGTGGATTGCCTCCGTGGCCGCCGTCTTGGGTCTGTTTTTAGCCTTCGGGAATAAGAAAGAAAAAAGCCTGGCTTTGGATCTTCCCACCCTACTCCTTATTATATGGTACCTCTGGCAATGGATTTCTTTGCCCGCCGCTACCTATGCCGGCGATGCGTATTCTTTTCTCTTCCGCAATGGCAGTTTGCTCCTCTGTTTTATAGGCCTGCGCTATGCCCTTCAACACAAAATTCTCTCTACTACCTATCTCTATAAGTCGGGAGCCATTTTGGCTTCCATTGTGTCTATTCATGCGGGTTTTGAGATCATAGAGCGCTGGCAAGAAGGCGATTTGCTCATCAATGCCTATGCGGTAAAGGGTTTATTTCAACACAAAAACCTGCTTTCGGGCATGCTGTTGCTCTGCTTTTGCTTTTCACTCATGGGCCATCAAGCCTTAAAGGGCAATTGGAAGAAAGCTTCCTTGGCCATTAGCGCCTTGCTGCTCTTGGAGATCTTCGTGCTCCGCACCCGCGGTGCTTGGCTCGCCCTCATTGGCTCTACCCTCCTCATCTTCGGCCTCCGCTTCCTCTTCGATTCCAATAAGTCGAACTTGCGTTTGGCTTTTAGAAAGTACAGTTGGATGGCGCTGATTCCACTTGGTCTCTTGGCTTTCACCATGGTGTCGGAAGGAAAAAAACAATTCCTAGACAAAGCCAATATCGAAAGTCGTTTTTCCTTCTGGCAGAATAGCCTCGAAATGATTCAAGAACATCCCCTCACGGGTGTGGGCGCAGGTCAATGGCGCATTCAGTTTCCAAAATACGGACTAGAGCATACCGACGCCAAGGTGATGAACGGTCAGATTTCTATCCAACGGCCGCACAATGATTTTCTGTGGATGGCCTCGGAGTTTGGTATTCCGGCCCTGCTTTTCTTTTTGGGTTTCTTGTTCTTCGTTTTCAAAGCCTTGATTAAGAAGGAAGAAGCCAACGATGAATGGGGAAAACTAAAATGGGTTGTTGGATTTGGAATTCTAGCTCATTTGATCTTCTCCTTGGGCGATTTCCCTTACGAGCGAAGCGGACATATGTTCTTATTCTTTGTGCTCTTAGCTCTGTTGCTCAGCACTTCTTCCAATAAAAGCCTCGTAAGCGTTCCGGCTCTGGCCATTTGGTTGCCCCTCAGTCTTCTCTCTTTGGGCTCGGCCTATGCCGCAAAGGCACATATGAAAGGAGAAATATTGGGTGCCAAGGTGTTGGAATACAATAAAAAACAAGACGGCCGCATTGTGGGTGCCGCTGAAAAAGCAGAAAGCTTTTTTTATAGGATGGATAATTTCACCAATCCGATGCCTTACTTCAGTGGTATTGGCAAGCTCTACGTTCAAAAGAATGCCGTAGCCGCCAAACTCGATTTTGAACGCGCTCTTAGCCTGGCTCCGTATCATATTCTTTCTCTTAACCAAATGGGAAACAGCTTTAAGAGTGAAGGAAATTTAGACGAAGCTTTAAAATGGTATGAACAGGCCTACGCCATCAGTCCGGAGTTTGAACTCTTGCGCTTAAACTTGGCCGAGCTCTATCTCAAGCAAGGCAAAATACAAGAGTCGTTTGAAATGCTGCACGGCTGCTCCCTCACTTCTCAGAATCCGAAACTCTTTCAGCTGGCCATTCAAGTTTTACCTCTTTGGATGGAATTGAAAAAACAAGAGAATGTGCGTCCGCCTCTCTATGTGTACCTAGAGGGAGTTGGAAAGGATGGCAATAAGCTGGGCAATGCCTATGCGGCCTACCGAAATGAAGCATTTAGAAACAATGCCGCCAAATTACCTGGCCTTCGGTAAGGGAAAAAGTGCTTGAAAGACCGTGAGGAAGACAATCTTGAGATCCAACAATACCGACCAATTTTCTAGATAATAGACATCGGCTAGTACTCTAGACTCCAGTTCGCCTTCTTGTTCTATCTGTCCTCTATATCCTTGCACTTGCGCCAAGCCCGTAATTCCAGGCTTGATTAAATGCCGTACCATAAATCCATCCAACTTGTCTCTGTACTCCTTGGTATGCTCCAACATATGTGGCCTAGGACCAATAACCGACATTTCGCCTTTTAAGACATTGAGAAACTGCGGAAGCTCGTCTAGGCTGTGGCGGCGGATGAAATTTCCAACGGCAAAGGGTTTTCCATCCAATCCCAACGACCGAAATTTTAAGATATAGAATTGTTCTTCGTTCAATCCCGAGCGCAACTGGGTGAAGAAAATGGGCCCTCGACTGCTTACTAAGATTAATGGGGCGATAAGAATAAAGGCCAAAGGAAGAACAAGAACAATT
Source organism: Cryomorphaceae bacterium (assembly GCA_017858515.1). Taxonomy (GTDB): domain Bacteria; phylum Bacteroidota; class Bacteroidia; order Flavobacteriales; family Schleiferiaceae; genus RFXV01. Next base: position 7,874 of record JAFMBM010000006.1, read on the forward strand.
ACAAAGAGAGAGAGGAGTAGATCGAGCAATCGCTTTATACTTCGGTTTTTAAAGTTCTCTAGGGGCTCTTGTCGTGGGTAGATCAGCGGAATGCCCAGCAAATACTCCACCTCAAAGGATTTATTGAAGGGCATTTGAAAGTCGGGCACAATGCGGGTGCGCATCAAATGGGCGTCGGCAAAGCGCTGCCATTGCAGCAATTCAGCCGCATCACCTAGAGCAAGATACAATTCTTGTACGCCAGATTTCTTTAGTTCGGCCGCGTAGTTCTCTGGCTTTATGCCCGCATTTTTCTTTTGCTCCAGAGACCAAACCAACTGCAATCCTTCTTGATATAAATGAGCCTCCGGATTGTTCAGTCTCTCAAAACTTCCACCCGAACCTACCAGACCAATCCGCCTCCGGCCTAGTCCTTTTTTTCTTCTATTCTCTTGCCATTTAAAGTACAATCCATCCCAAACCAATAGAAAGAGAGTCCAAAGAGCGTAGAAATAAATGCCAAACAATCGAGAGAAGAAAGTTTCTTTTAAGGCTAAGAGCAAAAGGGCGAAGAGCAAAATATGCCAGAGGATAAGTCCTAGGCTTTGTCCCATCTTCTTGCGCACTCCTTCTTTCCATTGCAAAGGAGTAGCGCTTCTATTGAGCTGACGAAGCACCAACCAAAGCAAATTGTTGAAGACCCAGAGTTGGAGGTAATAATTATAATAGGTAGGATTCTCTACCCGCAGATCGTCGAATCGCAAACTCACGGCACTCAGAAAGGCCAAATTGAGCATCAACCATCCACCTAGAAAATCGATCAGCTGCTCTTTCTTTACACCCAATTGGTTCATTTCTTCCAGCCGCTTAATCGGTCAAACACGGCTTGCTGATTGTCTGTCCAGGTTTCATACACCTGCTTTACTCTTTGCTCTACTTTAGAATTATGCGTTCCATCTTTCAAGAAGAAATGAACATAGTCTCTGGTAGGACGCGCAATTCTCCCATTCGGATCGAAATAATCTTGAAGACAGCCTTCCAAGACCTCCTGATCGAAAACCCCTTTGCCTTTCATCGTCATCGAGCTCAAGGCCATTCCTCTTGTGTTGAATTCGTTTTGTGGAAGAGCCAAGGCAATGAGTTGAGCCTTGCCGGCTTCGTCTCCCTTTAAAAGCAAATAGGTGCTGGCTGCCACCTTCAGATTTTTCACCACGGGTTCATTGTAATCGAGCGCCAAGCGCGCATGGGCCACACATAGCTTTGGATCCTTTTGAAACCAAATGCTCAAAGCCGTTTCCTTCGATTTATAGGAAGGATTCTCCCAAAGCTTTTCGGCCAACTTCACAGACCATTCACTGGTATTCGTATTCTGACTGAAATACATATCCACCAAAAAACGCAGCGAGTCTATTCCACAAAGTTGCAGCAGCATCTCTTCTTTTAGGTTGGATGTAGGAAGCGCGTTTAAGACCGTCCAGATAAAATCGACTTCCTTTAATTGGAGACTCTTTTCTATGTCTTTCTTCCCCAAAGTAAGTGCGGAGGGATAATAGCGAAGCAGATACTTTTGAACCTCTGGGTTCTCCAACTTCAACAGTTGTTTCAGAGCTTTTTCTTCCAAAGGCGCCATTTCCCATTTCGCTAAACATTTTAAATCTACATCTGGATAAGCCGCTAAAAGGTCTCTTCCTTCTAGATCCAATCTATTGAGATTCTCAGCAGAGCCCAGGCGAAGGAATTGTGTCTCCAAGCGACCGTCGGCATGCACTAGCAAAAGCTCTAGCCTCATGGGCGCTTTAGAAGGATTGTAGATTTCTATGCTCTGTTTGTTTTTCTTTCCAACGAGCTTTAGGCCCAACTCAGGCTCCCCAGCTCCTTCCACCCAATAATCGAAGAAGTCTTGGTAGATTTCATACTTATCCTTATCCATAGAAGTCAGCAGGTCAGATGCCTGTACCACGCCATATTCGTTTGCCTTTAGAAAATCGATTATTCCCTCCTTAAAAACCTCTTCTCCCACATATTCCTTCAACATAGAAACCACCCATCCACCTTTATCGTAGAAGGCCACTGAACCGGCTTTCTCGTCTGAAACGGAGCAAGGCTTGTTCGCACTTTGACTAAAAACGCGTTGAGCGGCTTGTTCACGAGACAACCGATAGAGAAAATCGCTTTCAAATTGCTTTTTCGCTTCCCACTGCCAATAGGTGGCAAATCCTTCATGCAACCAATGGTGGCTAGAATTCAGCGCTGTGACCGAGTTTCCGAACCAATGATGGGCCATTTCGTGGGCTTGAATTTCCAATTGGGTGCGATCGGCATACAAGATCATTGAATCTTGCAAGAAAAAATCGCCCATGGCAACGGCCGAGGTATTCTCCATAGCGCCATGCTTGAAATTGGCTACGGGTATGTGCTTATAGGTGGCAGTCCATGGAAACTTTACTCCTATCGCCTCCTGCATCCAAACAAATAGATCGGCGGTCTGATTATAATTCTCCTGAAACAAAGCCTTGTGCTCTGGATACAACAGATGCTGGAAAATCTGTCCTTCTTTTTCGTCCCATTTCATATTGTATTTTCCAATACCCAAGAAAATGAGGTAAGAGGGATGTGCTTCGGCCAGACGGTAATGCCAATGTTTTGAATTCTCGGCTGCTTTTTGGGTGGATGGGAGCAAGATACCATTTGATACCACTTCGTATTCCGAAGGAAAATCAAGCACTATTTCGGTAGATACTTTATCTCTTTGATCGTCTTGATGTGGAATCCAATGCCGGTGATCGATGCCCTGCCCTTGAGTCCATATTTGCGGATTCGGATCGGCATTGTTCCAACCTCTGAAGTAAATTCCCTTGCGCGGCTGCGCAGCATATTCAATCTCTATATTGTGCTTTTTGCTTCGGTCAACTTCTCCTGGCTTAAACCACAATCCATTTTCATTGAATTGGTAGGGATGTTCGTTTCCGTTCCATTTAAAAGAAGAATAAGAAAGTTGAACTCCATCCAACCAAATGCTGTCGGTAGATGTTAAGAGCATACAATCGATAGAAACCTTGGCGTTTAGACTGGATTCGGTTGGATTTAAATCCAATTCTAAAACAAGTTTCAACTGATCGATGGGAAGACTTTTTTCTTGACCAAGAGAAGTCTGTAAACAAAAAACGGAGAGTATCGAATAAATGTATTTCTTCATAGCACCAAAGTAAGGCATTGAAGCCTCTATTTTTGAACCATGAGCCAAGGATTTTTAGAAACGGGTATTGAATATTTAAAAGGAGTGGGACCTCAAAAGGCCTCCTTATTAAAAGAGGAGTTGGCCATCAAGACCTTTGGCGATCTACTGCGCTATTATCCCTTTCGATATGTAGACCGCACACGGGTGCATACATTACTCGAGATATTGGAGGAAGAAGGAGAGGTGCAATTAGAGCTTCGCCTGAGCAGAGTGGAAGAAATAGGCGGACCAAAAGCCAAGCGATTGGTTGCCATGGCAACCGATGGACAACGATCTATTGAGCTGGTTTGGTTCAAAGGAATTAAGTGGATTAAATCTTCCTTAGTAATAGGAGGTCGTTATGTAATATTTGGTAAGCCCAGTCGGTTTAAGGGGAAGATTAACATCGTACATCCCGAAATGGAACTGCTTGTGCCTGAGCAGGAGTTCAAGGGCAAAGGCATGCAGCCCGTCTATCATACGACCGAAAAACTCAGCAATAGAGGATTGAACAGCAGCGGAATCGCCCGACTCACAGGAGAACTGGTGCGCAATCCGCATTTTCAACTGCAAGAATATTTGCCTACCGCTTGGTTGCAGCAATACAATTGGCCCGAAGCACAAGAAGCCTTTCAGAATGTGCATCACCCAAGCTATGGCAGCATTTTAGAAAAAGCCATTCAGAGAATAAAGTTTGAAGAATTCTTCTTCCTAGAACTGCATTTATTGCGGCATAAGCTAAACCACAAGAAAACCTATAAAGGATTTGTCTTCTCCAAAGTAGGCGACGCTTTCAACGATTTTTATTTCAAGCAACTTCCATTTGAGCTCACCGATGCTCAAAAAAGAGTGATGAAAGAAATTAGAGCCGATATGGGATCCGGAGAGCATATGAATCGGCTTTTGCAGGGAGATGTGGGAAGTGGCAAAACCATCGTGGCTCTTTTGTGCATGCTTCTAGCCCTCGACAATGGATTTCAAGCAAGCTTGATGGCGCCCACCGAAATACTGGCCACTCAGCATTATCATACCCTCACCGAATTGCTCGACGGACTTCCCTACCCCATTCGCCTATTAACTGGAAGTACCAAGACCGCCCAGCGAAACGAAATACATTCCCTGCTGGAATCAGGCGAACTTCCCTTCTTAGTAGGAACCCATGCCTTATTAGAGGAAAAAGTAAAATTCAAGAATCTTGGTTTAGCCATAATCGATGAGCAACACCGCTTTGGTGTAGCCCAACGCGCAGCCCTTTGGAAGAAAAACACCCTTCCACCCCACATCTTAGTGATGACCGCCACACCCATCCCCCGCACCCTCGCCATGACGGTTCACGGCGATTTGGATGTAAGTGTAATCGATGAACTACCCCCAGGACGAAAACCCATTAAGACGGTGCATCGCTTTGAAAACAGAAGGTTGGAAGTAATTGGATTTATGAAACAAGAGATTGCCAAAGGCCGACAAGTCTATGTGGTTTTTCCCTTGATTGAAGAATCCGAAACCTTAGATTATAAAAATCTGCAAGAAGGCTTTCAGCACATCCAAGATCTTTTCCCCAGGCCCGAGTTTGAAGTAGCCATGGTCCACGGACAGATGAAGCCCGAAGAAAAAGACTTCGAAATGAAACGCTTCGCCGAAGGCGTTTGTCAGATCTTAGTAGCCACCACTGTAATAGAAGTAGGTGTAAACGTGCCCAATGCCACAGTGATGCTTGTAGAAAGTGCAGAGCGATTTGGTTTATCTCAGTTGCATCAGCTCCGAGGCCGAGTAGGCCGAGGAGGAGATCAATCGTATTGCATCTTAATGACCGGTCAGAAATTAAGCAACGAAGCCCGCACCCGAATGGAAACCATGGTGACCACCCAAGACGGCTTCCGAATAGCAGAAGTGGACTTGCAATTAAGAGGTCCGGGCGATTTATTAGGTACACAGCAAAGCGGACTAATGGATTTAAAATTGGCGAGCTTAACAAAAGATGCGGCTCTTTTGCACATCGCCAGAGATAAAGCCGAAGAAATTTTGCGCTCCGATGAGGAGTTTGAGCAATTGGAAGCAATGAAAATAGAATACAGAAGGAGATATGGAAAAAAAGCCATTTGGTTTAGAATTTCTTAAGAGAATGGTATCAATCAAAGTTCTATTTTCGGCCTAATGGCACGCAGAAAGAAGAATAGAGAGACGGGGGGTCTGTTCAGGAATGGAAAAGCCTATTTTTTTCGGTTTTCACGCAAAGGTGGAGTAGGGTTTCTCAAGAAGAACTTATCGAAGTTCTTGCTGGCATTGATTGCCTTCGCGGGGGTCTTTGCCTTGGCCAATCACTTCATCCTTACCGATGAATTAACCCAATGGATCGAAACATCCCTGCCACCCCTCTGGCTTGTTGGCATTTTGTTTATATCAGAGTGCTTCCTCGGAATTCTTCCCCCCGACTTATTCATTTGGGCATTGAGCAGTTATCAATATCCTTATCTATGGGTTTTGGCGCTAGCCATTGTTTCCTATGTAGGTGGAATTATCTCTTTCTATTTCGGAACCCAATTGTTCAAGATTCCGAGAATCCACCGCTGGGTAGAAGAACGTTATGTCGATGAATTCAAGCAAATCCGCAAATACGGAGGTCTATTGATCTCGATAGCCGCATTAACCCCGCTTCCTTTTAGTCCTGTGAGTTTAGTATCCGGAGTGGTGCACTATCCCCTTAAAAAGTATTTAGTAGTGGCCTTAATGCGCTTTGTTCGTTTCTTTTTGTACGCCTTTGTAATCTTTGAGTTCCCAAGTCTTTTTCAATAGTATGGAAGGATTAAAGCAAGTTTTTAAGTTCGGAGGTGCATCGGTAAAAGATGCCGCAGGCATTCGAAATATGACGGAGCTTCTAAAGGGCTTCCAAGAGACCCAGCTCATCATTGTGGTGAGTGCCATGGCCAAAACCACCAATTCATTAGAGTTGGTGCTTAAATATTGGTATGAAGCTTCAGAAGAATGCAGGAAGGTGTGGAAAGAAATTCAAAACTTCCACCTAAACATTGTAGACGAACTGTTTCAGGAAAAAGAGGCGCGTGAAGAAGTGTATCAAAGCCTAAACCCGATTTGGGCTGCGATGAATGAACAATTGAGTTCGAAACCCACCCACTTCGCCCGAGATTATGATAAAATGGTCTCCTTTGGAGAATTGCTTTCAACGAAAATCATCTCTCACTATTTAAATAAGGAAGGATTGGTGGTTGTCTGGAAAGATTGTCGCGCACTTATCGCAACCGACTCAACGCATCGAAATGCCCGAATAGAATGGGAAGCCACTGAGAGAAAAATGAAAGAGGCATTGGATAATACCAGCTGGTTTATTACCCAGGGTTTCATAGGAGCCAATGCTGAAGGCGAAACCACCACCTTAGGAAGAGAAGGCTCGGACTATACAGCAGCCGCCATTTGTTACGCCCTAGAATACGATTCGGTTACCATCTGGAAGGATGTACCTGGAATTAAGAACGGAGATCCGAAAGTGTTTAAAGACACCGTATTGCTTCATCAACTCTCCTATGAAGAAGCAATTGAATTAGCCTATTATGGAGCTTCGGTTATCCATCCAAAGACTATTCAGCCCTTGCAGAGGAAATCCATCCCTCTATTTGTCAAAAGCTTCATTGAACCTCAAAATCCTGGAACGCATATTGGAAAGGATCTCGAATTAACACCACATATCGATTGCTTTATTCGCAAGGAGAAACAATGGTGGTTAAGAGTTTCCACCCGAGATTTAGCTTTTATCGCCGAAGACCAACTGAGTTTCATTTATAAGATCTTCTACGACTTGGGAATTAGAGTTAATCTATCCAGTCACAGTGCCGTAAGCTCCAGTTTCTGTTTTAATGGCGAGCCTCAATTGCAAGTAGAACTGTTTAAACGTTTGGAAAAATTCTTTGAATTGGAGCTAATCAAAGAAGCACAACTCTATACCATTCGTCATTCCAGATTGGGCTCGAAAGAAAAGATAGAGGGCTACAGAAAGGTGCTTCACGAGCAAATGAGCAAAGACACATTTCAACTCGTAGTGGTTTGAAATCAAGTTTTTTTCATGTTTAATAGAAGATTGTTACATCACCTATTGTGGGCATTGAAAATGATTGTACCTTTGCAGTCCCCTAAAAATTAGGGAATATAGCGTAAAGACAAGAAAAACAAGCGTTTATGCCAACCATTCAGCAATTGGTGCGGAAAGGTCGTACGAAAATCGAGAAGAAGAGTAAGTCGGCTGCTTTGGATGCATCTCCTCAAAGAAGAGGTGTTTGTACCCGAGTTTATACTACCACACCTAAGAAGCCTAACTCGGCTTTGCGTAAAGTAGCGCGTGTGCGTTTAACCAACGGAAACGAGGTTAATGCATACATACCTGGAGAAGGACACAATTTACAAGAGCACTCGATCGTATTGGTTAGAGGAGGAAGGGTAAAAGATTTACCTGGAGTTCGATACCATATTGTTAGAGGAGCATTGGATACTGCCGGAGTAGATGGCAGGAGACAACGTAGATCGAAATACGGAGCTAAGCGTCCTAAGCCAGGAGCAGTAGCAGCAGCGGCCAAAGGTGCTGTTAAAGGCAAGAAGAAATAAGAAGCTTTACTGAGAAGAAATGAGAAAGCAAAGAGCTAAAAAACGTCCACTGTTACCGGATCCGAAATTCAACGATCCACTGGTAACTCGTTTTGTGAACAACCTGATGTATGATGGCAAAAAGAGCACTGCTTTCGCTGTGTTTTATGATGCCATTGCAAGTGTATCTGAAAAGACAGAAAGACCAGACGGTCTGGAAGTTTGGAAAGAGGCTTTAACCAACGTAATGCCGCATGTAGAAGTGCGCAGCCGTCGTGTGGGTGGAGCTACCTTCCAGATCCCAATGCAGATTCGTCCAGATCGCAAGATTTCCATGGCAATGAAATGGTTGATTAACTATTCACGTAAACGCAATGAGAAGACTATGAGCATGCGCCTAGCGAATGAAATTATTGCAGCAGCCAAAGAAGAAGGAGCTGCGGTAAAGAAGCGCATGGATACTCATAAGATGGCGGAAGCTAATAAGGCGTTCTCACATTTCCGTTTCTAAACGAATTATTGACTAAGAATTATAATGGCACGCGACCTCAAATTAACACGTAATATCGGCATCAGTGCGCACATTGATGCGGGTAAAACGACCACCACTGAGCGTATCCTTTACTATACAGGTATTAACCATAAAATTGGTGAAGTACATGATGGTGCGGCTACAATGGACTGGATGGTGCAAGAGCAGGAAAGAGGGATAACCATCACTTCTGCGGCTACCACTTGTTTTTGGAATTTTCCAACCGAACAAGGAAAGTCACTTCCATCGACGCAGCAATACAAAATCAATATCATCGACACTCCAGGTCACGTTGACTTTACCGTAGAGGTAGAGCGTTCCATGCGTGTTCTTGATGGTGCTGTTGCACTTTATTGTGCGGTTGGAGGTGTTGAGCCACAATCTGAAACCGTTTGGCGTCAGATGGATAAGTATCGTGTACCTCGTTTGGGCTTTGTAAATAAAATGGACCGTGCTGGTGCAGACTTTTTTAAAGTAGTCGCGCAGATCAAGGATAGATTAGGGGCTAACGCTGTTCCATTGCAAATTCCTATTGGAGCTGAAGCTGAATTTACTGGTGTAGTTGATTTATTGACTATGAAAGGTATTATTTGGGATGATAGCACCCAAGGAATGACCTATGATATTATTGATATTCCCGAAGATCTAGTTGAAACTGCAAATGAATTTCGCGAGAAACTAGTTGAGTCGGTTGCTGAATACGACGACAAATTGATGGAGAAATTCTTTGAGGATCCGGATTCGATCACCAAAGAAGAAATGGTAGCGGCTATTCGCTTAGCTACAATTGATATGTCTATTGTTCCTATCCTTTGTGGAAGTGCTTTCAAGAACAAGGGTGTACAGAAGATGTTAGATGCCGTTATGGATTATCTACCTTCTCCCGTTGATGTTGAAGGTATCACAGGTATCAACCCGGACACAGAAGTTGAAGAAGTTAGAAAGCCAAGTGTATCGGAACCTTTTGCTGCTTTAGCATTCAAAATTGCAACCGATCCTTTCGTTGGAAGACTTTGTTTCTTTAGAGTATACAGTGGTAAGTTAGATGCAGGTTCATATGTTCAAAACATGCGTACAGACAAGAAAGAGCGTATTTCCCGTATCTTCCAAATGCACTCTAACAAGCAGAATGCAATTGATGCTATTGAAGCAGGAGATATTGGAGCAGGTGTTGGTTTTAAAGACATCCGTACAGGAGATACTCTATGCGACGAGAAACATCCGATTGTTTTGGAATCTATGTCGTTTCCAGAGCCGGTGATCGGAGTTGCTATTGAACCAAAGTCTCAAGCAGATGTAGATCGTTTAGGTATGTCTTTAGCGAAATTAGCTGAGGAGGATCCAACGTTCAGAGTTCACACAGACGAAGAAACAGGTCAAACTGTAATCAGTGGAATGGGCGAATTGCACCTTGAAATTATTGTAGACAGACTTAAGAGAGAATTCAAAGTTGAGTGCAACCAAGGAGCTCCCCAAGTACAATATAAGGAAGCCATTAAGGCATCTGTTAATCACCGTGAAGTTTACAAGAAGCAGACAGGTGGTAGAGGTAAATTTGCTGATATAGTTGTTACGCTAGGACCAGCTGATGCAGAGGTTACAGGTCTACAATTTGTGAATGACGTAAAAGGAGGAAACGTACCGAAAGAATATGTGCCTTCAGTAGAAAAAGGCTTCCGCGAAGCAATGAAGAACGGACCACTTGCAGGTTATGAGATTGATAGCCTAAAAGTGACCCTCCTAGATGGATCTTTCCACCCCGTTGACTCAGATGCACTTTCTTTTGAATTAGCCGCTAAAATGGCTTTTAGAGATGCTGCTAAGAAAGCCTCTCCGGTATTATTGGAACCTATCATGAAAATTGAGGTAGTTACCCCGGAAGAAAACATGGGAGATGTTGTTGGAGATTTGAACCGCCGTCGTGGACAAGTTCAAGGTATGGATTCCAGAAACGGAGCACAAGTAATTAAGGCGAATGTTCCCCTTTCTGAAATGTTCGGTTATGTAACCCAACTTCGTACAATGAGTTCCGGACGCGCGACTTCCACTATGGAATTCTCTCACTACGAGGATACTCCAAGGAATATTGCCGATGAAGTTATTGCAAAAGTTAAAGGTCAACACGCCTAATCCTACAAGGAAATGAGTCAAAAAATTAGAATCAAATTAAAGTCCTACGACCACAACCTAGTGGATAAGTCGGCCGAAAAAATTGTTAAAACAGTAAAGAGTACTGGAGCGGTTGTTACTGGTCCAATTCCTTTACCAACAAACAAAAGAATTTACACTGTTTTGCGTTCACCACACGTAAATAAGAAAGCGAGAGAGCAATTCCAATTGTCATCTTACAAGCGTTTAATGGATATTTATAGCAGTTCTGCTAAAACCATTGATGCACTTATGAAGCTTGAGTTACCAAGCGGTGTAGAAGTAGAAATCAAAGTTTAATTAAGTCAAACTAGAAGAATGCCCGCTCTAATTGGGAAAAAAATCGGAATGACCAGCATCTTTGGTCCGGATGGTAAAAACGTTCCTTGCACGGTTGTAGAAGCCCTGCCGAACGTTGTTACTCAAGTCCGCACACAAGAAGTCGATGGTTACCAATCGCTTCAAATCGCCGGTGGTGGTGAGCGAAAGGAAAAAAACACGCCCTCTGCACTTAAGGGTCACTTTAAGAAAGCAGAAACAACTCCTAAGAAACTAGTAGTTGAGTACAAAGATTTTGACAACTCACAGTACGCCCTTGGAAATGAGATTAGCATTGAGCTTTTCGAAGAAGGTGAGTATGTTGATGTTGTTGGAACGTCGAAAGGTAAAGGATTTCAAGGAGTAGTTAAGCGCCACGGTTTTGCAGGTGTAATGCAAGCGAGCCATGGTCAGCACAACCGTCTGAGAGCTCCAGGATCTATTGGTGCGGGATCTGATCCCAGCCGCGTTTTCAAAGGTATCCGAATGGCAGGCCAAATGGGTAACAAGAGAACGAAGATTCAAAACTTGATCATAATGAAGGTGGACAAGGATAAAAACCTGCTAGTAATTAGCGGTTCTATTCCTGGTCCTAAGAACGGACTTGTAATTGTTGAGAAATAATGGAATTTAGCGTACTCGACAAAAACGGAAAAGACACAGGTAGAAAAATTGAATTGAGTGATTCGGTAGTAGCCATTTCACCTAATGAACATGCAATTTACCTCGATGTAAAGCAATATTTAGCTAATCAGCGTCAAGGCACGCACAAGGCTAAAGAAAGAGCAGAGATTGCTCGTACCACTAAGAAAGGTTTTAAGCAAAAAGGAACCGGAAATGCGCGAATGGGATCGTTCAAATCGCCTTTACATAGAGGTGGTGGAACTGTTTTCGGTCCTCGTCCACATGATTATGGCTTCAAATTGAACAAAAAAGTTAAGCGTCTAGCTCGCAGGAGCGCAATTAGCTTAAAGGCCAGCACTCAGTCTCTTATGATTCTTGAGAACTTAGAATTTGCTGTTCCAAGGACTAAAGAATTCTCAGGAATTATTAAAGCTTTGGGATTAGAAAATAAAAAATCACTTATTGTAGTGGATGAGACAAGTAAAAATGTATATTTGTCGTCCCGAAATTTTCAGGGCTCTGAAGTGATAATGGTTTCAGAATTAAGTACTTATAAGCTTATGAATGCTCAAAAGCTGGTATTTACTGAAGGTTCGGTAGGAAAAATTAATGAAGCGTTAAGCTAAGCGACTATGAATATTTTGATCAAACCCATCATAACTGAGAAGGCTACTGCAGATGCAGAAGATCAGAATCAATTTTCGTTTGTTGTCCATAGAGATGCAAACAAAATTCAGATTCGTGAGGCAATACAGACAATCTATAATGTGAACGTAGAAAGTGTAAATACGATGGTAGTTGCGGGAAAGCGTAAGATGCGCTATACTAAAACTGGCATTTTAAGCGGAACTACCGGAGCATACAAGAAAGCCGTTGTTACGGTTCGTAGTGGAGAGACGCTAGATCTTTACAGCAATATTTAAGAGATGGGAATACGTAAACTAAAAGCCATTACTCCAGGACAACGTTTCCGCGTAGTCAATGATTTTGGCAGTATCACGAAGACCACTCCAGAAAAGGGTCTTTTACGTCCTAAGAAGAACTCTGGTGGTAGAAATAACACTGGTAAAATGACGGTTCGTAACGTTGGTGGAGGACATAAACAACGCTACAGAGAGATTGACTTCAAGAGAGAAAAGTTTGGAATACCTGCTACGGTTAAGGCTATAGAGTACGATCCAAATCGCAATGCTCGCATCGCACTTCTTTTTTATGCCGATGGTGAAAAAAGATACATCATAGCTCAAAACGGACTTCAGGTAGGACAAACAATTGTTTCTGGTAAGGATGCGAATCCGGATGTTGGAAACGCATTATTTCTATCCGATATTCCACTAGGTACAGTGATTAGTTGCATTGAAATGAGACCTGGACAAGGTGCTGTAATTGCACGTAGTGGAGGTTCTTTTGCACAACTTGCTGCTAGAGATGGAAAGTATGCGATCATCAAATTGCCGAGTGGTGAAACAAGGATGATATTGATTACTTGCATGGCCTCTATTGGAGTTGTATCCAACTCTGATAGTGCATTGGAAAGAAGCGGTAAAGCGGGTAGAAGTCGCTGGTTAGGCAGAAGACCAAGAGTAAGAGGTGTAGCGATGAACCCAGTAGATCACCCAATGGGTGGTGGTGAAGGTCGTTCTTCAGGAGGACATCCGAGATCCAGAAATGGAATACCAGCTAAGGGATACAAGACTCGTACTCCGAAGAAGGCATCGAACAAGTACATCATTGATCGTCGTAAGAAATAAGAAATGGGAAGATCACTGAAAAAAGGACCTTTCATCCACTTTAAGTTGGAAAAGCGTGTCCTCGAAAATGTTGAGCAGAATAAAAAGACCGTTGTCAAGACTTGGTCAAGAGCGTCTATGATTTCACCAGATTTCGTAGGTCAAACAATTGCTGTTCACAATGGAAAGACTTTTATTCCAGTTTATGTGACTGAGAATATGGTTGGTCACAAATTAGGAGAATTTGCGCCTACACGCAATTTCCGTGGCCATGCAGGCAATAAGAAGGATAAAGGCAAACGATAGGAAAAAATAGCCATGGGTGCCAGAAAAAGATTAAAAGCAGAAGCTACTAAAGAAGCTCGTAAGAATGTGGTAATGGCCAGTTTAAACAACTGTCCTACCTCTCCTCGCAAAATGCGTCTAGTAGCTGATATGATAAGAGGAATGGAAGTGCAAAAAGCATTATTTCTTCTTAAAAACAGTGGAAAAGAAGCCTCTGGACGTTTAGAGAAACTTTTGCAATCTGCCCTATCCAATTGGGAGCAGAAAAACGAAGGATCTCAAATGGATGACGCCGGTCTAGTTGTACAAGAAGTACAGGTAAATGGTGGAAGGATGCTAAAGCGTGTTCAACCCGCTCCACAAGGTAGAGCCCACAGAGTTAGAAAACGTTCTAATCATGTGATGCTTATTGTTGGATCTGCCGAGCAGATTACTGTAGAAACTGTTAACACTGAAGAGAATAACGCTTAATGGGACAAAAGACAAACCCTATAGGAAACCGTCTAGGTTTCATCCGCGGATGGGACTCCAATTGGTACGGTGGACGTGACTACGGAGACAAAATCGCCGAGGATCATAAAATACGCAAGTATTTGTATGCTCGTTTGCAAAAGGCAAACGTAAGTCGCATAATTATCGAGCGCACTCTCAAACTTGTTACAGTAACTATTACTTCGGCCCGTCCAGGTATTATTATCGGAAAGCAAGGGCAAGAGGTGGATAAACTTAAGGAGGAGCTTAAAAAGCTTACTAAGAAGGAAGTTCAGATCAATATTTTTGAGATCAAGAGACCTGAGTTAGATGCCAAGTTAGTTGGCGATAGCATTGCTCGTCAAGTGGAGGGTCGTATCAGCTACAGAAGAGCTGTTAAGATGGCCATTGCTGCTTCCATGAGAATGGGCGCTGAGGGTATCAAAGTTATGGTTAGCGGTAGATTAAACGGTGCTGAGATTGCGCGCAGTGAAATGTATAAAGATGGAAGAACACCTCTTCATACATTCAGAGCAGACATCGATTATCATATTTCGGAAGCTCATACTACCTATGGAAGATTGGGTATTAAAGTATGGGTCATGAAAGGCGAAGTGTACGGCAAAAGAGATTTGAGCAATACACTGGGAGTTACAAAGAAAGGAGGACCGGCTCCTACTGGAGGAAAACCCTCTGGAGACCGTCGTCCAAAAAGAAAGAAAGCTTAAGGGACTGAGATATGCTACAGCCTAGAAAAACCAAGCACAGAAAGACCTTCAAAGGTAAAATGAAAGGTATCTCCCAAAGGGGGCATACTATCGCCTTTGGAAGCTTTGCTATCAAAACAATGGACGAAAAGTTCATTACCTCTCGTCAAATTGAGGCGGCTCGTATTGCTGCTACTCGTTTTATGAAGAGAGAAGGACAAATGTGGATCCGAATATTTCCAGACAAACCTATTACCAAGAAGCCAGCCGAAGTTCGTATGGGTAAAGGTAAAGGAGCTGTAGAATATTGGGTTGCCCCTGTAAAACCAGGTAGAATTTTGTTTGAACTTGAAGGCGTTACACTTGATGTAGCTCAAGAAGCATTGCGCTTAGCGGCTCAAAAGCTTCCTGTTCGTACGAAGTTTATCGTTCGTAGAGATTTTGTACAAGCTTAAGAATTGCAGATGAAAGCTTCAGTAATCAAAGAAATGACAACAGCAGAGCTCAAAGAGAACTTAGCTGAAGAAAGGATTAACTATTCAAAGATGAAGATGGCTCATGCCATATCTCCACTAGAAAATCCGGTAAGTCTGCGTTTAAAACGCAAAGTTGTAGCTCGGTTAGAGACTGAGTTACGTGGTAGAGAAATGGAACTAACGGCTTAAGCCCAAAAGATGGAAGAGAATACAACACGTAATCTCCGTAAGGAAAGAATTGGCTTGGTAACTAGCAACAAGATGGAAAAATCTATCGTAGTTAGTGTTGAGCGCAAGAAAAAGCACCCTATATACGGTAAGTTCGTTAAGGTTACTAAAAAGTTTCACGCTCATGATGAAAAGAATGAGTGCAACGAAGGTGATCTTGTGCGCATCATGGAAACCCGTCCTCTAAGCAAAACGAAAAATTGGCGCTTGGTGGAAATAATTGAAAGAGCTAAATAAGCCATGCTACAAACGGAATCAAGATTAAGAGTAGCGGATAATACTGGAGCCAAAGAGGTACTAGTGATTCGTGTTCTTGGAGGAACTAGAAGGAGATATGCCTCTCTAGGTGACAAAATTGTTGTAACAATTAAGGACTCAACCCCTTCGGGTAACGTAAAAAAGGGACAAGTTAGTACGGCCGTTGTAGTGCGTACTAGAAAGGAGGTCCGCAGAGCAGATGGATCGTACATTCGCTTTGATGACAATGCTTGTGTCTTACTCAATGCAGCTGGAGAAATGCGCGGAACTCGTGTGTTTGGTCCAGTGGCAAGGGAACTTCGCGACAAGCAATATATGAAGATTGTTTCACTTGCACCTGAAGTGCTTTAATACCAGGCTTACAGATGAAATTGAACATTAAAAAAGGAGATAACGTACAGGTAATGACGGGTGTTGATAAAGGCAAAACCGGCAAAGTTGTAGAGATTATCACAGAAAAGTATAGAGCGATTGTTGAGGGTGTGAATATCGTTCACAAGCACACTAAGCCTTCGACTAACAGTCCTCAAGGAGGCATCATTCAAAAAGAAGCCTCTATTCATATGAGCAATCTTATGATTGTTGATCCTTCCGAAGGAAAGCCGACAAGAATAGGTAGAAAGATAGAAAATGGCAAAAGCGTACGCTACGCTAAGAAATCTGGTGAGATACTGAAATAATGGAATACCAACCGAAATTAAAGCAAGAGTATCGCGAGCGAATTACTTCCACAATGAAGGAAGAATTTGGTTACTCAAGTGTCATGCAAATTCCGAGACTAAAGAAAATTGTCGTTAGTCGCGGTGTAGGAGATGCTGTCGCAGATAAAAAGCTAATTGAATTCGCTTCGTCTGAACTAGCATTGATTACTGGGCAGAAACCCATTTCAACTTTCTCTAAGAAAGACATTTCTAATTTCAAATTGAGAAAAGGAATGCCTATCGGAGTTATGGTTACTCTACGTGGTGATAAAATGTATGAATTTCTCGAGAGGTTAGTTTATTCATCTTTACCTCGAATTCGTGATTTCAACGGAATTAAAGCGACTGGATTTGATGGACGTGGAAATTATACACTTGGAATTACTGAGCAGATCATCTTTCCAGAGATTAACATTGATAAAGTGAATCGAATTTCTGGTATGGACATCACTTTCGTGACATCTGCAAACACAGATAAAGAGGCTAAATCGCTTTTAGGGCATTTTGGACTTCCATTCAAAAAAGGAAAATAGGCAATGGCAAAAGAATCCATGAAAGCGCGTGAGCGCAAGAGAGAAGCTTTAGTAGCTAAATATGCTGCAAAGAGAGCCGCTTTAAAGGAGGCTGGGGATTATGAGGGATTACAGAAATTACCAAAAAACTCCTCTCCTGTTCGATTGCATAATCGTTGTAAGTTAACTGGTCGCCCACGTGGCTATATGAGACAGTTTGGTCTCTCCAGGGTGACTTTTAGGGAAATGGCTAATAACGGTCTTATTCCAGGTGTGAAAAAAGCAAGCTGGTAACAATTACATAGTAGAGAAAATGGTAACTGATCCAATAGCAGATTATTTAACAAGAATGCGTAACGCCATGATGGCTGGGCATAAGATTGTTGAAATTCCTGCAACAAAATTAAAAGAAGAAATTACTCGTATCTTGTTAGATCAAGGTTACATTCTTGGATACAAGACTGAAGAGACAAAACCACAGAATACATTAAAGATCGCTTTAAAGTATGATAGGCTTTCAAAAATGCCTATTATCCGTGGAATTTCAAGAGTAAGCCGTCCAGGATTACGCCAGTACAAGGGCTCAACAGATTTACCACGCGTTAAGAATGGTTTAGGTGTTGCAATCGTTTCTACTTCCAAAGGAGTAATGACTGATAAAGAAGCTCGAAAAGCGAATGTGGGTGGTGAAGTATTGTGTTTCGTCTACTAAAGGAGAATTAGAAAATGTCTAGAATAGGAAAATCACCCATAACCATTCCTGCAGGAGTTGATGTCAAATTAGACGGCAACATTTGTACTGTAAAAGGTAAATTGGGTACATTAGAACAAGAGATTGATTCAGTCATTTCAGTTGAAATTGATGGATCTACGATTAATCTGAGTAGGCCGAATGACGATAAGAATGTGCGTGCAAAGCATGGTCTATATCGTTCGCTTATATCCAATATGATTGTTGGCGTTAATGAAGGTTTTTCAAAAAAACTAGAATTGGTTGGCGTGGGATACAGAGCTGCTAATCAAGGTCAGCAATTGGATTTGTCATTGGGATATTCGCACAATATATTGTTTGAAATCCCATCTGAAGTAACTGTTGTAGCGGTGATGGATAAAGGTAAAAACCCTATCATTTCATTAACGTCGTTTGACAAGCAACTTCTTGGTATGGTAACGGCTAAAATCCGTAGTCTACGCAAAGTTGAGCCTTACAAGGGTAAGGGAGTGCGTTTTGTTGGAGAGCAAATTAGAAGAAAGGCAGGTAAGACTGCTTCGAAAAAATAAGTTATGGCGCTTACTAAGAACGAAAGAAGAAATCGTATTCGCATGCGAATACGCAAAATGGTTACTGGAACTGCAGAGAGTCCTAGACTATCTGTTTTCAGAAGTAATAAAGGTATTTACGCTCAATTGATCAATGATATCACTGGCGAAACTCTTGCACAGGCTTCTTCAAACGATAAAAGTTTGGTAGAGTCTAAGGGTACTAAGGTCGAAATGGCGAAACAAGTTGGAATGCTAATCGCAGAACGCGCTATGGCAAAGAGTATAGCAACTTGCACATTTGACAGAGGTGGTTATTTGTATCACGGTAGAGTAAAATCACTTGCAGAAGGTGCAAGAGAAGCAGGTCTCAAATTCTAGGAATAAAGATGAAAGCATTTAAAAATATTCAGCGCGTGAAACCAGGAGGTCTGGAACTTACAGATCGTCTCGTAGGTGTTCAACGTGTTGTTAAGGTAACAAAAGGAGGACGCACATTCGGTTTTTCTGCCATAGTAGTGGTTGGGGATGAAAAAGGTGTTGCAGGGCATGGTATGGGCAAGAGCAAGGAAGTTTCTGAGGCTATTACCAAAGGAATAGAAGATGCTAAAAAGAATTTAGTTAGGCTTCCAATAGTAAATCACACAATTCCTCACGAAGAAGAAGGTAGATTTGGTGGAGCTTATGTATTTTTGCGCCCCGCTTCTCATGGTACTGGTGTAATAGCTGGTGGTGCAATGCGTGCAGTGTTAGAAAGTGTTGGTATTCATGATGTGTTGGCTAAATCGAAAGGTTCTTCCAATCCACACAACGTAGTTAAAGCTACTTTTCTAGCTCTGATGAAAATGCGCGATGCACATATGGTGGCAAAAAACCGTGGAATTTCCATGGATAAAATATTCAATGGATAATCTCGTAGTATGAGCAGAATTCGCATTACTCAAAAAAGGAGTGTTATAAAACGTCCTTACCGCCAAGTCCGCACAATGGAGGCCCTTGGATTGAAGAAGATAAATAGTATAGTAGAGCACGAAGCTACCCCTCAAATTTTGGGAATGGTTGACAAAGTGCGCCACTTGATCAATGTAGAAACACTCGAAGCTTAATTTCGATATGGAATTACACAATTTAAAGCCAGCAGAAGGCGCAGTTCATAGAACCAAGAGAATTGGTCGTGGAGAAGGTTCTGGACATGGAGGAACCTCTACTAGAGGACATAAAGGTGCAAAATCTCGTTCTGGCTATTCTAAGAAAATAGGATTTGAAGGTGGGCAAATGCCACTTCAAAGAAGAGTTCCGAAATTCGGATTTCGAAACTTTAACCGTGTAGAATATACAGGAGTTAATATCGATGTTCTTCAAAAGCTATTTGATGACAATAAAATCACGGACACTGTTGATCAAGAAATTCTAGTTAAGAATGGCTTAGTTAGCAAAAATGATCGAGTTAAGATTTTAGGTCGCGGTGAACTCTCTGCTAAACTCAATATTACAGCCCATCAATTCTCTAAATCAGCACTAGCTGCGATTGAGGCCAAAGGTGGAACAGCAGTAAGCTTGTAAAAGAATAGAATGAAAGGTTTAATAGATACAATTAAGAATATTTGGAAGATCCAAGAACTGAGGGATAAAATCCTTCTAACGTTGGGCCTACTCTTAATTTACCGCGTTGGTTCTAACTTGGTCCTGCCAGGTATTAATCCAGATAGTTTGGCGGCCTTACGTAGCCAGAGTGGTTCTGGTCTTATGGGAATTCTCAATGCCTTTACAGGTGGTGCATTTGCCAATGCATCCATTCTGGCGCTGGGAATCATGCCTTACATTTCAGCTTCGATTGTTATCCAATTGCTTGGAATGGCGGTGCCTTCCATTCAAAAGATGCAAAAAGAAGGTGAAAGCGGTAGAAGAAAATTAAACCAAATCACACGTATTTTAACCATAGGTATTACGGCTGCACAGGCTCCAGGTTATATTGCCAACTTGATGAGCCAGAATGTCGAGTTAACTATGTCTCCTGCCCTATTTTGGCCTCTCGCTACTCTTGTACTAGTTACGGGTACAGTTTTCGCCATGTGGCTTGGGGAGAGAATTACCGACAAAGGAATTGGAAATGGTATTTCTCTGCTAATAATGGTTGGTATTATCGCCACCTTACCTCAGGCTTTCTTACAGGAACTTGCCGGTAAATATGAAAGACAAGGAGGTGGATTGGTTTTGTTTGTTGTTGAAGTAGCGGCTTTATTGATTGTTATCATGTTAAGCATTGGCTTAGTTCAAGCCGTTCGACGTATTCCAGTTCAATACGCAAAGCGAACTGCAGCTGGTGTACAATATGGCAATATGAGTAGACAGTATATCCCTCTTAAGGTAAATGCCGCTGGTGTTATGCCGATCATTTTTGCTCAAGCGATAATGTTTATACCTATTACCGTTCTCACATATACTGGTTTTCAATCAGACAACATGAATTCTTTCATTACCATGTTTAGCAATATTCAAGGTTTCTGGTACAATTTCATCTTCGCGGTATTGATCATTCTGTTCACATTTCTCTACACAGCTATTCAGGTTAATACAAATCAAATGGCCGATGATTTAAAGAGAGGTGGTGGTTTTATTCCAGGAATTAAACCAGGCAAGCCTACAGCCGAATTTTTAGATATAGTCCTTTCAAGAATCACTTTCCCTGGATCAATCTTCCTTGCACTAATAGCCATTTTGCCAGCTTTTGCAATGGTGGCTGGTATAAATACACAGTTTGCATACTTCTACGGAGGTACGTCGCTTCTCATTATGGTTGGTGTTGTTTTAGATACTCTTCAACAAATCGAGAGTTATTTATTGAATCGTCATTACGATGGTTTGATGAAGTCTGGAAGAGTAAAAGGACGTTCAGCTGTAGGAACTACTTCAATCTAATATGGCAAAACAAGGAGTTATAGAGCAAGACGGTAATGTTATTGAAGCATTATCCAATGCAATGTTTCGAGTAGAACTCGAAAATGGCCATATCGTTACAGCGCATATTTCGGGTAAAATGCGTATGCACTATATCAAGTTACTACCCGGAGACAGAGTTAAATTAGAAATGACCCCCTATGATCTTTCAAAGGGACGAATTACGTACCGCTACTAAACAGGAATTGCTAGCAAAATGAAAGTAAGAGCCTCTATTAAAAAACGCAGTTCAGACTGCAAGATTGTACGCCGCAAAGGAAGGTTGTACGTTATCAACAAGAAGAATCCAAAATTCAAGCAAAGACAAGGCTAAACAGCCGCAACACTAAAAGAAAACTATGGCAAGGATAGCTGGAATTGACCTTCCTAAAAATAAAAGAGGCGTAATAGGCCTGACCTATATTTTTGGAATTGGACGTAGCAGATCTCAAAAGATCTTAGATGATTCGGGTATAGACCCAAATATTAAAGTTCAGGATTGGGACGATGATCAATTGGCTTTGATCCGTACTGCAATCAGTGAGAACTTCAAAGTTGAAGGAGAACTGCGTTCAGAGGTTCAATTGAATATCAAACGTATGATGGACATCGGATGTTATCGCGGTATTCGTCACAGATTAGGTCTTCCCCTACGTGGACAGCATACAAAGAACAACAGTCGTACTCGCAAGGGTAAAAGAAAGACTGTTGCAAACAAGAAGAAAGCCACGAAATAATAGATAAACATGGCTAAAAGCACCAAAACTTCAGTAAAAAAGAGAAAAGTTAAAGTAGAAGCCGCTGGAGAAGCGCATATCAATGCTACTTTTAATAACATAATTATCTCTCTTACCAATCTTCAAGGACAAGTCATTTCTTGGTCCTCAGCTGGTAAAATGGGATTCCGTGGTTCAAAAAAGAATACTCCCTATGCTGCACAAGTAGCAGCAGAAGATGCTTCATCAAGAAGTATGGAAGCAGGTCTTAAGAAAGTACGGGTATATGTAAAAGGTCCTGGAAACGGAAGAGAATCCGCTATACGCTCATTGCACAATAGCGGTATTGAAGTAACGGAAATCATAGACGTTACACCAATTCCACATAATGGTTGTCGCCCTCCAAAGCGTCGCCGAGTTTAATTAGATAAAGAAAGAAAGGAGACAATGGCAAGGTACACAGGTCCTAAGACTAAAATTGCTCGTCGATTCGGAGATCCAATCTTCGGTGCAGACAGTGCTTTTGAAAAACGTAACTATCCTCCTGGTCAACATGGGTTGGCTCGTAAAAGAGGTAAGAAATCGGAATATTCTGTTCAATTAGCTGAGAAGCAAAAGGCAAAGTATACGTATGGAATATTGGAGAAGCAATTTCGAAATCTTTTTGAGAAAGCCTCCCGTCACAAGGGTATCACAGGAGAAAACCTCTTACAGCTTTGTGAGGCAAGATTAGACAACGTCGTTTACAGGATGGGCATAAGTCCAACTAGATCTGGTGCTCGTCAGCTTGTTGGACATCGTCACGTAATGGTTAATGGATCACTTGTTAATATCCCTTCGTACCATTTGAATCCAGGTGATACAGTTTCCATTCGTGAAAAATCACGTTCTCTTGAAGTTATCACCAACAATCTCACTTCTGGAGGCAGCAAGTATGAGTGGATTGAATGGAACAGTGACAATTACAGTGGGCGTTTTTTAAACGTTCCATTAAGAGATCAAATTCCTGAAAACATCAAGGAACAATTGATCGTCGAGCTATATTCTAAGTAAGCATCCAATAATAAGCGATTTCATGGCAATCTTGAATTTCCAAAAGCCGGAAAAAGTAATCTTAAACCACGCAACGAATACCGAAGGACAATTCGAGTTTCGTCCGCTGGAACCAGGTTATGGCTTAACAATAGGCAATGCAATCCGCAGAGTACTTTTAAGTTCTCTTGAGGGTTATGCCTTTACATCTGTACGAATAGAAGGTGTTGAACACGAGTTTAGCACTATCAAAGGAGTAGTTGAAGATGTGACCGAAATTGTTTTAAACCTAAAACAAGTTCGTTTCAAACGTCAAATTGATGATCACGACAGCGAGAACATTACAGCTTCTGTTATGGGTCAAGAGATAGTAACTGCTGGTGATCTTGGCAAATTTATTACTGGTTTTCAGGTTTTAAATCCTGAACTTGTGATATGCCATTTGGAACCCAAAATTAAGTTAGACCTGCAACTAACCATCGATAAAGGTCGTGGTTATGTTCCTGCAGAAGAAAACAAAAAGGGCAATGTTGCAATAGGCACAATCTTCATTGATTCGATTTTCACGCCAATCAAAAATGTTAAATACAGCATTGAGAATTATCGTGTTGAACAAAAAACAGATTTTGAGAAGCTTATTATAGAAATAAGCTCAGACGGATCTATCCACCCTAAGGAAGCATTGACAGAGGCAGCAAAAATCTTAATTCAACATTTCATGCTTTTCTCTGATGAGAAAATTGCATTAGAAGAATCGGTTCCTGCTGAAATTGAAACGTACGATGAAGAGATAATTCGTATGCGCCAACTATTGAAGACGAAGCTTTCTGATATGGACTTAAGTGTACGAGCTTTAAATTGTTTGAAGGCCGCTGAAGTTGAAACTCTAGGTGAACTAGTAGGATTTACCAAGCAGGATCTAATGAAATTTAGAAATTTCGGAAAAAAATCGCTTACTGAATTAGATGAATTAGTTGAGGCTAAAGGCCTAAACTTCGGAATGGATGTGAGCAAGTATAAATTGGATAAGGACTAACTAGGGAAATGAGACACGGTAAAAAAAATAACCATCTCGGCAGAAAGGCGGCGCATCGTAATGCAATGCTTGCTAATATGGCTTGTTCGATAATTGAACACAAACGAATTAATACAACGGTTGCCAAGGCCAAAGAATTACGCAAGTACGTTGAGCCTCTTATAACCAGATCAAAAGAAGATAGCACACACAATCGTAGAGTTGTATTCAGCTATTTGAAGAGTAAAAATGCAGTTACTGAATTATTCAGAACTGTTGTCACTAAAGTAGGAGAGCGTCCGGGTGGATACACTCGTATTATCAAAACTGGTAATCGTCTTGGAGATAATGCAGAAATGTGTATGATTGAGTTAGTAGATTTTAACGATCTCTATACCAATGAGAAGGCTCAGAAATCTGCAGGTCGTAAAAGTCGTAGAGGTGGAGCAAAAGCATCTACTTCAGCTGAAACCAAACAGGCTACCCAAAGCAGTAATATTGAAACTACTGATTCTGACAAGGATTAATAAATTGTTTCCAAGTTTAATCTTTTAAGGGATAGCGCAATTAGTTGCCTATCCCTTTTTTATTGATTTTTGCTACTATGTCTAAAAATGCCGCAATCCTTTTATTAGAAGATGGAACTGTTTTCCATGGAAGTTCAGTTGGACTCTTGGGAACTTCCTCTGGTGAAATCTGTTTCAATACAGGAATGACAGGATATCAAGAGATATTTTCAGACCCCTCCTACTATGGCCAATTACTAGTAATGGCAGCTTCTCATATTGGAAATTATGGAACCTCCAAGTCCGATAGGCAATCTGAAAAGATTCAAATCGCTGGTCTTATCTGTAAATCCTTTAGTCAAATTGCCTCCAGAGCGGGAAGTATTGACACACTTCTTGATCATTTTAAACGAGAAGGCAAACTAGCTATTGAAGGCGTAGATACCCGTGCTTTAGTGCGGCATATTCGAGATAAAGGAGCCATGAATGCGATCTTCTCTACCGAAATTTTAGATTTGGACAAATTGAAATCCATGCTTGAAATAGTTCCTTCAATGGATGGACTTGAATTATCATCAAAAGTATCGACTAAAGAAATTTATGAAGAAGGCATAGGTAATGAATTCAAAGTAGCAGCAATTGACTTTGGAATAAAGAAATCTATATTGGATAACTTAGTTCAAAGGGGTTGCCATGTTCGCGTCTTCCCGATGGATACGAAGTTGGACCAAATAATACAATTCATGCCTTCTGGAATTTTCCTGTCTAATGGACCTGGGGATCCTTCAGTAATGATTGAATGTATTGAATTAGTGCGGAAGGTTGTTTCTTTAAATCTACCTGTTTTTGGCATTTGCTTAGGACATCAACTTTTGGCGCTTTCGCATGGCTTGGAAACTAAGAAAATGCACACAGGTCACCGCGGTATAAATCATCCAGTTCTAAATAAAATTACTGGTAAAGGGGAAATTACGAGCCAGAACCACGGCTTTGTTGTAACTCAAGAAAGCCTTGCAAAGGCTGAAAATTTGGAACTAACACATGTACATTTGAATGATAATTCAGTTGCTGGAATAGCTGTGAAGAATAAGCCAATTTTTTCTGTTCAATTTCACCCAGAAGCCTCTCCAGGACCGCATGATTCTCGCTATCTTTTTGACCAATTTATTGCTAACATAAAAGACCATTTAAACTAAGTAATTATGGGATATATATCCGCCATACACGCACGTCAGATCCTCGATTCAAGAGGAAATCCAACGGTAGAAGTAGATGTAATTTGTGATGACGGCTCTTTTGGCCGAGCTGCAGTGCCTTCTGGAGCCTCTACAGGAATTCACGAAGCTGTTGAACTTAGAGATAATGATCCTAAAACCTATATGGGTAAAGGAGTTTTGCAAGCTGTTCACAATGTAAATGAAGTTATTGCCAGTGAAATTGTTGGTATGCATGTTTCGGATCAAATCGTGATAGACGAAACCATGATCTCCCTTGATGGCAGTCCTAATAAAAAGAACCTTGGAGCAAATGCGATTTTAGCAGTTTCGCTTGCCACTGCTAAGGCGGGAGCTCAATCTACAGGTCAAAGCTTGTATAATTATATAGGCGGAATAAGTGCGAGAACTTTGCCTGTACCCATGATGAACATTCTGAATGGGGGATCGCATGCAGACAACAGTATCGACTTTCAAGAGTTCATGGTCATGCCATTCGGTGCAGAGAGTTTTGGAGAAGGACTTCGGATGGGGACTGAAATCTTTCATCACCTCAAAAAGGTTCTAAAGGATAAAGGATATTCAACTAACGTTGGAGATGAAGGAGGCTTTGCCCCTAATATTAAATCCAACGAAGAAGCAATTGAAATTGTACTTAAATCAATTGAAAAAGCAGGTTATCGACCTGGTGAGGATGTTTGGATTGCCATGGATGCTGCTGCAAGTGAATTTTATAATGCCGAAACAGGTTTGTATACATTCCATAAATCCGATGGAATGAAAAAAACTTCAGATGAAATGGTGTCCTATTGGTCTGATTGGGTTAAGAAATACCCGATTATAAGCATTGAAGATGGCCTTCATGAAGATGACTGGGCGGGATGGAAAAAGTTAACAGATGCTTTAGGCGATTCAATTCAATTGGTTGGAGATGATTTATTTGTTACCAATGAAACTAGAGTGCAAAAAGGAATTGAACAAGGTGTTGCAAATAGTGTTCTAATAAAAGTAAATCAAATTGGAACTCTAACTGAAACATTGAATACAGTAAATCTAGCACACAGGAATAATTACACTTGCGTCATGAGTCATCGTTCTGGAGAAACAGAAGATAGTACGATTGCAGATTTAGCTGTAGCATTGAATACAGGACAGATAAAAACGGGTTCTGCATCTCGTTCTGATCGAATGGCTAAGTATAACCAGTTACTTCGAATTGAAGAGGCACTAGGAGATATCGCATACTACCCTGGGAAATCGTTTAAATACATTTAATACACAAACAAGTTATGGACAAAATAAAAGAGAAATTTTCGAGTATAATCGATGGTTCTATTAAGGAAGTAAAGGACTTCGTTAGCCAGTATGGTGATGAAGTTATTGGTGAAATTAAAATTAACCAATTGTATGCTGGGATGCGTGGAATGCCCGCCCTCATTTGCGAAACTTCAAAACTCGACAACGAAGAAGGCATCCGATTTAGAGGATATAGTATTCCTGAATTGCAAGAAAAGCTGCCAAAATATCCTGGTGGAGAACAAGTGCTTCCTGAAGGCATTTTCTATCTGATGTTGATGAACGAACTTCCAAATGATGACGATGTTCGAAGAGTAAGCAATAACTGGGCAAGAAGAGCTATTGTACCGCATCATGTGTTTAATGTGATTGACGCGCTTCCAAAAACCGCCCATCCAATGACACAGTTTATTGCAGGTTTAACGGCATGCAGAACTGAATCAGAATTTCAAAAAGACTACCGCGAAGGCATTTCAAAGTCAGATTATTGGTCTCCAACTTTTGAAGATGCAATGAACTTAATCGCAAGGCTACCAAGAATTGCTGCCTACATTTATAGAAGATGTTATCACAACGGTGATCATATCGAACCAGATTCTAAATTAGATTGGGGTGGTAACTTTGCCCATATGCTTGGATTCGACAGTGATGAGTTCAAGGAAATGATGCGTATGTACCTTACGATTCACGCCGATCATGAGGGAGGAAATGTTTCTGCACATGCCATTCATTTGGTGGGAAGTGCTCTTACTGATCCTTACCTAAGCTTTGGTGCAGGTATGGCGGGCCTTGCAGGGCCACTGCATGGCTTAGCTAATCAAGAGGTTATTCGATGGATACAAGGCATGAAAAAGGATCTTGGTGGTGGACTTCCATCCAAAGAACAAATTGCCAACTATTGCAAAAAGACTCTTGCTGAAGGAAAGGTTATTCCAGGATTTGGTCATGCCGTTTTGCGAAAAACAGATCCGAGATATACGGCCCAAAGAGAGTTTGCCTTGAAATTCATGCCTCATGATGAATTGTTCTTGATCGTAAGTCGGATCTATGAAGTTGTTCCCGAAATATTAGAAGCTACAGGTAAAATAAAGAATCCTTGGCCTAACGTAGACGCTCATAGTGGCCAGCTACTAATGCATTATGGTCTAACAGAATACGATTTCTATACTGTCCTATTCGGAGTATCTAGGTCATTGGGTACAATGGCGAGTTTAGTATGGGATAGAGTACTTGGAATGCCAATTGAAAGACCGGGTTCTACAACAACAGAACTGCTCAAGAAGAAATTCAATTCCAAATAAACATATTATCAAAAAAAGCCTCGCAATAGCGAGGTTTTTTTTTCTTATAAGACCTATGTTATTTTACATTTGGAAGCCATCGGAATAAGAAATACGATTCCTTTGATTTGATAAGTTTCAACGAGCCTGCCTTCAATTTAGGCCTTTGATCGGAATTGCCACGAATCCAAAGAACATAATCGACCTCTTCCAAAAGTTCTCCTTTGTGATTAAATAACTGCTGCTCAGGAGCTGGAACCGGATACATACCCTTTTTCCAGAATAATGGGAAATATCCCGTTGCAGCCTCAAAATTCTCAATACAAACCACATCATTATCGGCTGATAACTGCATTTCCAGATTTTCAAAAAACCATGGTCCTTCATTAATACCAACTACTACTGAACCGGCTTCTAACTCTCGCCCCCACTCTACCAACTGTTCTAAGACTTCAGAATTTGATTTATAAGCTTTTGTATAATAATTTATTCTATTTACTTGAATTCCAATAAAAACCAAATAACCGAAAATAAATATATAAGAAGATCGAATAAAATATGTCAATAAAATAAAGCCAAAAAGTAATGATAGGTAAAGCATTCTTACTCCAATAAAACTGCCAGTATCTGTACTATCAGGAAGAATAAAAAAGCCAAGAATACAAGCAGTTGCAATAAAAGCAGTGGCAAGGACAAAAGGCTTATTCGTCTCCTTTTCCCCTTTTATAACAGTCTTTCTATTCTTTTTTCTAAAGAAAGAAATGAATAATAAAACAGCCAGAGTTACAAATACATAATGTATAAGTGGGGTTTCAAAGTTTCCATCAAAAAGAAGGAGTGGATTAAACTCTTTAATCATCTCCAGCTTTTTCGAAAGTGGTAGGTATACATTTGAAACCAAAAAATCCGAATTGCGAGTAAAAACAAATGCTACCGTGAGAGCTACCCAGGGCGAAGCACTGACGATGAGAGAAAGTATTCCTTTTATACCTTGTGTTTTCTCTTTTCGAGTAGAGAATAACTGAAAGATTCTATAAAAACCAATCCAAACTAGAGCAATAATGAACAAGGTTGGATGCGAAAAGTAAATCAGTCCCCACAGAACAAAATACTTAATTACGAGAGTTTTATATGAACTCGGAGTCTTTAAAGAGACGGCCATCAAGATGAGTGAAAAATTTAAACCCCATAAGAAATTATGAAATCCTAAAAAGATAAACCAAGACCACATCAATAAAATACCAAAATGACTTGCCCAAATATTTTGAATATTCGCTCTAACCAAAACCCATCGCCAACTCAAAATGAAGGTAGACATAAGCGCAAGAAGCTGAATCTTCATGGCCCAGATACTATCCATAAAGAAAAGCATAACAATACTAAGACCATGACCAAACCAATTAGGGATTGGAAAGGATGTGAAATCATAGTAGTTATACCCCCAATGATTGGCATTGAGAAGCATGTTTTTAACTAACCTTGAATTATAAATATGAACGCCTCCGTCTAGGCTAATTAATTGTGGAAGGAACCATACAGGGAATAAAAAGGCGACAACAATTCCGATAAAAATAAACCATTCGAAATAATCTCGTCTTAACTTCACCGCTCTTTAGATAAGCATACCAACCACAACAGCGGTAAACAGACTAGCTAGTGTACCTACAAGCAATGCTAGGAATCCCAATTCAGATAGGTCTCGTCGTCTGCTCGGCGCCAATGCTCCAATGCCGCCAATTTGAATACCAATAGATGCGAAATTTGAAAATCCGCAAAGAATATAGGTGGCAATTACTATAGAACGCTCTTCATAAAACTTTCCAGCCGTTTGCATTTCTGCCATTGAAACATAGGCTACAAATTCATTTATGACTGTTTTTTCTCCTAAAAGCTGACCCACTTGAAGCATATCATTTGAATTTACTCCCATCAGCCAAGCAACAGGTGCGAGAATAAATCCTAAGAGACTTTGCATGGTTAAACCTTTAAAAGCGCCACCACTCCATTCATTAATAAGTGCATTAAGTCCGGTTCTTTGACCAATACCACTATATAGAACATCGTTTAAGAGATAGATAAGGGCGATAAACACAAGCAGCATTACACCGACATTCACGGCTAATTTCAATCCTTGAACCGTTCCATTTGAAATGGCCTCTAATAAATTAGATCCAGAATCCTGAGGGTCTATAGCTGCCTCAAGATGTACCTCTCCCCTTTCAGGCAGGATCATTTTTGCTGCAAGAATAGCTGCAGGAGCAGACATTACAGATGCTGCTATCAGATGTTTTGCAAAAAAGATCTGGCGGACTTCATCTTCACCTCCTAAAAAACCAATGTATGCAGCCAATACTCCTCCTGCTATGGTAGACATCCCGCCACCCATTAAACAAAGTAATTCAGAGCGCGTCATCCTTTCGATATAAGGTCTTACAAGTAAAGGTGCCTCGGTTTGTCCAAGAAAGACATTTCCAACCGCAGCCAAACTTTCCGCCCCAGATAGTCCGAAGGTCTTTCGCATACCGATAGCAAAAAAATGAACCACTTTCTGAAGGATACCGAAGTAAAAAAAAATGGAAGTAATGGCAGAAAAGAAAACTACAGTTGGTAGTACTTGAAAGGCAAAAATGAATCCTATTCCAGCTGTATCTGTAACCAAAGAGCCAAATAGAAATTCGGACCCCGAGGAAGCAAATGAAAGCAACCAAACGAATCCACGACTCATCGATTCAAATATATCCTTCACAAAAGGTAAGTGCAATATGCTGAAAGCTAGGGCTATCTGAACAAAGAGGGACTTTGCAACCAAAGCCCATGGGATATTTCTACGATCTCTACTGAAGAGCCAAGTAATGAGAAGTAATGAAAATAAACCCAGAATGCCTCTTGCCACTCTATTTAACCAGTAGCTCGCAGGATGCGAATCAGAAATAGTATTATCTGCAAGTTGAGTTAGATTAGAGGCAGGATCAGATTGGCCATAAGCGAAGGTGCACAAGAAAAGTGATACAATCACCATTAGAACAATCCTTGAATTCCTCATTATTTATTTCCTCTTTTGCTTATCTCGTCGCGAATGCGAGCCGCTTTTTCATAATCTTCATTTTCAACAGCCTGATCAAGCTCCGCAAACAAATCTTCAAGTGAAAATTTCAACTTTTCAGAAGACTCTGTCTTTGACTCAATTTCTACCCTCGACTCACCAATTTCTTTAGAATTATCTTGATCCAAAACCACACCTGCCTTATCTAAAATACTCAGATAAGTATAGACTGGGCAATCAAATCGAGTAGCAATTGCCACGGCATCACTCGGTCTAATATCCAAGACTTCCTCCTTCCCTTCTTCTGACTGACAAACCAAGCTTGCATGAAAAACACCCTCTTTTAAGGAATGAATAATTACCTCCTTAAAGGAAATCTTGAACTTTCTGGCGAAATCAATAAATAGATCGTGGGTAAGTGGTCTTGCAGGTTGAATATTCTTTTCCAGTCCAATAGCAATGGACTGTGCTTCAAATACTCCTATTATTATAGGCAAGGTACGGTTTCCCTGTTCCTCACCTAAAACAAGAGCATATGAGCCCGTTTGGGTCTGACTATAAGACAGTCCCTTGATAATCAACCGTACTCTACTCATGAAATCCTAATTCTGCGCTTTGAATTCCTTCAAGGCAGCAGTTAGTTTAGGAACAACATCAAAAGCATCTCCAACTATACCGTAGTCAGCTGCTTTAAAAAAAGGCGCCTCTGGATCGGAGTTAATTACCACAATTGTTCTAGAATTACTCACACCTGCTAAGTGCTGAATAGCTCCTGAGATACCTATAGCTATATAAAGGTTGGGATTGATTGCAATTCCCGTTTGACCTACGTGTTCACTATGAGGACGCCAATGCATATCTGAAACAGGCTTAGAACAAGCCGTTCCTGCACCTAATACAGTGGCCAATTCTTCAACCATATTCCAGTTCTCTGGTCCTTTTAATCCTCTTCCACCTGAAACAACAATCTCCGCCTCAGGAAGAGGAATAGATCCTTTTGCCTTATTTACTGAAACCAACTCTGAATTAGCTTCAGCAGAAAAAGACTCATTTGTTTCAACTTGTGCTGAGACTGAAGATTCTACAATTCCAATTCCATTTGGAATGATGGAAAGGATGAATTTCTCTTGTTTGCTTTCATATACCACAAATCCCTTACTTGAGAAGGCCCCTCTTTTAACGCGCATAGGCGAAATAGATTCTGGCAATGAAGCTACATTCGTTATTAAACCCGCCTTTAATCGAATAGCTAAAAGTGGTGCTATGGCTTTTCCATTAAAAGAGCCAGAAAGAACAACTCCTTGTGCACTCCTATTATTCACGGCATCCGTAAGTATAGATGCATATGATTTTGGGTTGAAGTTGTTAAAATCAGGATTAGAATAATGAATAACCTGATTAGCGCCATAATATCCAAGACTACTTAAGTCCTCGCTGCAACTACCAATTACAACAGCTACCACATCCGTTCCTATTTGAGAAGCTGTTCTAGCCGCATAACTTACAGCTTCAAAACTCGCTTTTTTAAACTTGCCTTCCCAACTTTCGGTATAAACTACTACAGACATTCCTTATCTATTATTATATGGCTTTTGCCTCGTTATGTAACAAATCTACTAATGCCTTAACATCGTCTGATGAAACCATTTTACATGCTTGTTTGCCCGCTGGCCTCTCAAATTTAATTGCTTCCGTCGCCACTTCGTTTGAGATCGAAGGAATTACTTTTAGTGGCTTGGTTCGTGCGGTCATAATTCCTCGCATATTCGGAATTCTTAGATCTTTCTCTTCCACTAAGCCTTTCTGTCCAGCTACAATCATGGGTAGGCTTGCCTTAACAGTCTCTTTGCCTCCATCTATTTCTCGAATACAAGTTGCTACACCGCCTTCTACTTCCATTCCTACACAGGCATTCACAAAAGGCCAGTCTAGCAGAGCTGCTACCATTCCTGGGACTTGGGTACCATTGTAATCGATGGATTCTCGACCCATTATAACTAAATCGTATTTCTCGGTGGCGATTAAAGAAATTAATTCACTTGCCACAGCAAAACCATCTGTAGGTTCAGCATCAATACGAATCGCATCATCTGCTCCAATAGCTAAGGCTTTGCGCAAAGTGGGCTCGGTATTCGCCTTGCCAACATTAACTACTGTTACGCTTCCACCTTCTTTCTCCTTGAACCAAAGAGCACGGGTTAGAGCGAACTCGTCATACGGATTAATTACAAACTGAATTCCAGTAGTATCAAGAGACTTACCATCTGAGGTAAACTGAATCTTTGAAGTTGTGTCAGGTACATGACTGATACAGACAAGTATCTTCATCAATAGTAATTTTGAAATGGATCGCAAAGATACATCACAGCTGTTTAAGAATCTGCTTCGAAGAAACCTAAAGCTCAGTAATGACTGCAATAAAGTTGGCCTTTATCTCTTTTTAAAAATCATGATCTCGGGGAAATCAGAAATTAAATCCCATTCCCCAGAATTTAGAATAGAATGCAACTTTTCCTCCCACTCATTTCTATTTAATGGATAATGATCTTCTGGTGGAAGCAGTGCTATATAAGTTGCATGGTGAATGAGCGGAAATTGAAAAATATCTTCCCTCAAAGCAAGGTGTGGTAGTAGAGATGTTTGGGCACTTACTGGAGCTCCATCAGGTATTTTCTCAAGCTCTTGGTAGATTCTTTTCACATTGAACGATCGCGAGTAATGGGCTGAAGAGTAAACCCGCAACCGCTCTTTATTTGTCCACATTTTGGTCCTATCCATGCTTCTGAAACTTGTAATGAATGTTCCAGCCATTACAATAAAAATTAAAAACCGCTGCCATTTTGATGGCTTCACATTGTGAATAACAGAGAAAATTCCAATCGCTAAAACCGGTGCAAATTCAATGCTGTACTGACTCCCTATTCCCCACATACTAACATTATCATGATATAGCTTCTGGGCAAAAATGGGAATGAGCATTAGTAGGAAAAGGGGCTTTCTGAAGAGAAGCAAAATACCTGATGCAACCAGAAAGAGATGAAGTTCCCATTTAAACCCGTCAAAACCAGGATCCTCTAAGTGATTTACAAAAAGCAGACGCAAACCATCGATTGGATTGGTGAGCAAGAACTGTATAGCTTCTACTGGTCCTTGACCTAAAACTGAGTAATGAAAATGATGGTAGCCGCCGGAATTGGATAAGGAGGCCATGACAATAAATGTGATGGATACAAAGTAAACAAGAGAAAAAATGGCTAAACCTATCCCCAAAAACCGAAGTTTGAGGTTCTTCCAATACAATCCTGTCCATCCTAAAGCCAAAAAGAACCCCCATAAGGCCATATTCTCTTTGGCAATCAAAAAGAAACAAAACAAGAGAAATGCCTTCCAAACTTTGTTCTTCTGAAATGCCAAGAAAATCCATGGCACAACACAAGATGCTACAACATTTGAGTGGTAATCAAAGGAAACCGCTGCAAATACACCATAAAAGCTCAAATACCAAAACATGGCCCAAAAAGCGATCGACTTAGATTGACTCTCAAAAAATCGATAAACACCCAATCCACCTTGTAGCAGTGCTGAAATCTGAACTAATAAAAGGGTGTAACTTCCAAAAAGCCATGATAATGGTGAGAAAAGGGGAAGGTATAAATCGAAATGGTCTGCGAGTAGATTTTCAGCTTCTTCCTTAAAGCAAAGGCTGTCGTTAAATTCTCCTAACCTATAATCGTAAAGTGCTTGAGTATAAAGACCTAAATCAAGAGCATATGTTCTAAAAAGGTAATGATTTACAAGCGAGATAAGTGAATAGATCAGTGCGAATAATATGAGCAAAGACGATGGTCCCAGTGAAACTATATACTTTTGAAACTGTTGACTATCCCGAATGCCTAACATGCATGAAAATTCATTTAATACTACCTCCCAAATGTGGGGCAAGATACCTATTCTCTTTTCGGATGGTGAATGTCAGATGTGTAATTTCTGTGTACGCTTTATTCTAGCCAATGAGCGAAATTCTGATCTACATTTTAGTTATCTGAAAAGCCCTTTCACGAAGAGGTTTATTAACAGCGAATTAAGCTCAGTAGACAGTCTTATTCTTTGGCGGGATGGAAAATTCCTAACAAAATCCTCTGCTGCCTTGGGAATTCTTTCCTTTTTAAAATGGCCATGGCAATTTCTAAGAATATTATATCTCATTCCAAAAAGCCTTCGAGATAAAGTATATGACCATATAGCTAAGAGAAGAATTCAATGGTTTGGTGCTCGTTCTACTTGCTACTTCCCTAATTCTACTTCCGAAAAATTGCGATTTATAGATTCGTCATCTTAGCTCGGCGCTTTTCTTTATTCGCTTCGATTACCCAAATTAATGCAACGCCCAACGTGTACACAATCATATCAATCCACGAAAAGGAAGTCCCTAGTACCCATTGTGCCATTCTATTCTGAGAGAGACCCATCCAACCAATTAAATTGAAGTATTGAGTAAATTCTACAGAGATTGCAAAAAGTAGAACCGCAATAAGAATCCATTGGCTTGAATACTCTAAAAAAGATTTAACAAAATAATAGATGAAAATGACAATCAAGAAATCGCCTCCAAAAGGTCGAATAAACTGATCTTTCATAAAAACTGCAATAAGAATCTCTACGATCAAGAGCAGTACAGCAATTTTGAAGTAGCTTGAATTGAAGCGTAGATTTAATCTGTGTTTCATCATAAATATATTCTGAGACAGAAAACCTCCTTGGCTTCTAATTATTGTACTAACATCTCTTTTCTTACCAAAGAAGATAGAATTTGAAAACAAAATTGCAATAGTCTGCTCAATGACCCTTTTTAAGTAAAAGCTCTAGTAAATTTGGACATTCATAATACAATACAATGGACAAACACGAATGTGTAATAATAGGAAGTGGACCTGCAGGTTATACAGCTGCTATTTATGCTGCTAGAGCCGATTTAAAACCCATCATGTATACCGGCTTAGAGCCTGGAGGACAATTGACTACAACCACAGAAGTAGATAATTTCCCTGGTTACCCAAATGGCATTTCTGGACCTGCAATGATGGAAGATCTACAAAAACAAGCAGAACGCTTCGGAACTGAAGTTCGTTTTGGTTTGATCACCAAAGTAGAATTTTCGAACGAAATAGGTGGATGGCACACCCTTACAATTGATGAGGAGAAAACCATTCAAGCTAGAACAGTAATTATTTCTACTGGTGCATCTGCAAAGTACTTAGGTTTAGAAGCCGAAAAACGTTTGGCTGGACATGGTGTTTCAGCATGTGCTGTTTGTGATGGCTTTTTCTATAAAAACCAAGAGGTTGTAATTGTTGGAGGTGGAGATACAGCCGCAGAAGAGGCCACTTATCTCTCAAAGTTATCACCTAAAGTAACCATGTTGGTTCGTAGAGAAGAGCTTAGAGCTTCAAAAGCAATGCAACATAGAGTTATGAATTCTCCGAATATTCATATCGAATGGAATACAGAGGCCATTGATCTTGTTGGTGAAAAGGTTCTGGAAGGAGTTAAGGTGAGAAATTCTAAAACGGGGGAAGTAAAAGTTATTCCAGCTCAGGGATTTTTCCTTGCTATAGGACATACTCCGAATACTGCAATTTTTAAAGGTCAATTAGACATGGATAATGTTGGATATCTTATTACCAAGTCTGACTCTACTGGAACGAAAATACCGGGTGTTTTCGCTTCGGGTGATGCTCAAGACAAAGTATATCGCCAAGCGGTTACAGCTGCTGGCACTGGCTGTATGGCCGCCTTAGAAGCTGAGAGATATCTCTCGGATCTGAACTAATTCATTTTGAATTGCGAAGTGCACTAAAAGAGCAGAGAATTTAACATTCTCTGCTTATTTTATCCATGTGGAGGTCTTCCTCCTCTTTCTCCTCTTCCTACTCCCTCTGAAGAGTTGCCTCCTTTAAATTCATTTAAGCGATACGTAAGGGTAAACATTAAATAGCGTTCTAGTACTATATCCCTCCTATCTTCTGTATAAATATCATTGAAGGTTCGACTTATACTGTTATTCTGTCCAAGAATATCAAAAACCCAAATTTTGGCTTCCATGCGCTTTTGCTTTAGAAAGCGATAGCCAATTCCCGCGCTCCAAACCATAAAATTCTGATTAAAACCATCACTCAACCCTGTATTATAGGTATGATCTAGGTTGGTCTCCAGACTCAATCCAAAGTCGGGGCGCCATTTTGCTCCTAAGTTTGTATATACTGTTGAGAAAGAATTGTCTGCGTTCGAATTAAGTGAGTTCGTTATGTTACCTCCGCTAATTCTACTATTCATTACCAAATCTACCTTCTTATTCAAATTACTACTGAGACCTACACCTATCATCGGATTTAATGATTTCGCCAAATTCAATTCGTCATTGAGCAAACTAGGCGTTTCGGTATAGGATCCTCCTCCCCTTATATTCAACTTCCACTTTCCTTCTGCTACAGGAAATCCATAACTCAAATACGTGCGAGCAGATAAAAATCCATTTAAATTCTCTGGACGCCTCAATTGCATTCCTGGTTCAAGGCCTGAAATGGGATTGCTAACGGTGGAAATTAAAGTGCTTTGGCCTATGTAATCTTGCGTAAGATTTAAAGCGGAGTAGATAAACAATCCATTTCCATTCCTCGGATCGTTCAATCTAAATCGAATAGAGAAATCCTGATCATAAGCTTGAGCTAAATTTGGATTTCCTGAAGAAAGTTGCAAAGGATTAGAGTTATTAATTACCTCTTGAAGTTGATTGATGGAGGGAACTTGAGTAGATGTACGGTAACGAAAGCGAATACTCAACTTCTTCTCCTTTTCATATTCAAAGGAAAAAAGAGGAAGTAGGGCGTTGAAATCTCTAACATTATTAAAAGTCCTTGGAAGTGTTTGAATATTATCTAATACAATATTCTGATTTGCAATACGGGCAGTAAAACTCCAAGAAGTAATTTCTAGATTGTAGCCCAGGCTATATTGCTGTCTATTATACCTGCTTTCGAATACATTTGATAATGCAGAATCCAACTCTTGGAAATCGGAGGCGTCTATATTATACGTTCTCCTATCTTCATTTTGGATGTCAAAATCAGATCCATAACTAAATTCCAAAATTCCGTTCTTTCCTAATGGCTCAGTGTAATCTGCATTCACCGAAAAAGCTGGACTATTAAAATTAGTTAAGTTTGACTGATTTGTTGTGTCAAAAGCTGGATTACGATTCGCAAAGTATGAAAGTGCTTCCAAAGAAGATTCGGTTTCTGAATTATCGTAATCTGAAGAACTGAATAAGCTTAAGGTTCTTCTTGGAGTTTTGAATTTATATTTATAAAGAAAGGTTCCTCCGAAAGAAAGAGATGAGACTGCTGAGCTGCTTATGCGATTGTTTTCATTGAGCAGAAAGTCTGAAGCAGAAGTGCTCGAAATGGCTCGTGACTGAGTTCTAGTATTTGAAATTCTGAAATTGGGGTTAAACTCGATGGCATGTGAACTATCTATTTGCCACTCCAAATCAAGATTAACCAAATGACTTTGACTGTTGGACCAAGAAGTGTTATTCTCTGAATAAACCTGTCCTGAGTCAGTTGGAAGGATGTAAGCCCTTTTAATTTCAGAACCTTCATTTACGTCTCTTCCATTTAAGCTGTAGCTAGCTTGAAGCTCTATTCCATTTGAGTAAGAGTTGTTGTAATTCAAGCCAAATGAATACGATTCCTGAATACCGGTACCCGTGGTTATCCCTCCCATAGACCTTCTCGATTGAGACACAAATTGTCCCAATCCACTCCCACTTCCATTTACATTATCTGCCGACAATAAAAGACTTATTCTCTCCTTATTTCGAAATAAGTTAATGTTGGCATCTGCTTGATAACTATCATTCGTGCCCGCTCCAGCAAGAAGTTTCCCAAAAACTCCAAAGCGCTTTTCCTTTTTAGTAATAATGTCAAGCGTCTTTTGGGTATTTCCATCGTTAATTCCTTTAAATCGCGCTTGATCTGATAGTCGATCGTACACCTTAACAGATTCTACCATCTCTGCAGGGATTAAATCGAGTGCTGCTTTGGAGTCTTCCCCAAAAAATGGCTTGCCATCTACAAACACCTTTGTAACATCCTCTCCCTGAGCCTGAACTGTACCACCTTCTATGGTAATACCTGGCATTTTCTTCAATAAATCTCCAGTAGAAGCATCGTCAGCAACGGTAAAAGCTGCTGCATTAATTAATGTAGTATCCCCTTTTAATGTCTGCGATTCCGCCCTAGCAGTTACTTCCACATCTTTTAGTAATTCTGAAGACTCTCTCAAAACAATTGTAAATAGCTCTTGACTACTACTGGAAAAATCGATTGTGTAAAGTGTATCCGTAAATCCCAAAGACTGGATTGCAATTGAGTAAGGCTTCGGTGAAATTTCAAAACGAACTTTTCCGGCCTCATCAGTGATGAAATTTCGAGTGTCTTCAGTGCCAATTTCTTTTATTGAAACCGCCGCCCCAACAATGGGTTGTTGCTTAGCTTCTATTACCCGAATAGAGACCGATTTTTGAGCAAAAACCGCTAAAGGACTCAAAAAGAGGAATGTAAAGAAAGCGAAATGCCTAAGCTGTGATAAATACATTTTGAAAGATGGATTAAATATGCATGATGTCGCCCTTTACAGACAACGGATTTAAAGTAAAGTTTAAAGCCACATTAACTTTATCCTTATGATTAGTCATGTTATTCATAAAGGGTATAAAAAGGGCTATGCGAAAATAACGAAGCAATAGATTTAAAAGCCCTTTAATATGGAAGTACAACCCATTAATCTATTCATTCTTTTGTTATAGTTGGTCAGTGAAAAATCCGATTTAAACCAAGCGAAATTCAATGATGCTTTCTAACAACTTTTGGATGGATAGTTTTTCAACTCTCATACCCAAATACCTTAATAGATGGGCTTAGGACTTATAGTAATAGAACCCAATACATCTAGAAACATTGTAACCGTACAACTTTAAAGACCAATTATCATGGCAAAATTCATATCTCATATAAGCCATTTAACAGCTCATTTAACTCCTAGAAGAACTTTTAAACAAGAATAGGAGTCAAATGAAAAAGGGACTGAGCATTTAAAACGCTGAATCCCCATATTTCATTAGTCGGGATGACAGGACTTGAACCTGCGACCACACGCCCCCCAGACGTGTACTCTACCACCTGAGCTACATCCCGAGTAGAATCTAAAAAGCACTTTTCAAAGGGGCTGCAAATATACTATTTCCTCCTTCTTACAAGACGAAAGATTCATCCAAAATGAAACGCTACCAACAAAAAAGAACGGTCAATAATTCTAGCCTTTACTTAAAAACCCAAGAACTTCTTGTTCTATTTCTTTACTCTTGTTTCGGGCATACCAAAGATGTACAGCTTCTTTAATGGCCTCGTAACTCAATCCATTCTCTTTACTATCCGTCAATATTTTTTGGGCAGAGCTCGGTCTTGGACCCCACTTACCTAAAACTGAATAGTCATTTTGGCTTAAACGTATGAGAATGGGAATACTTCTACTCACTCCATTGGTAAGATAAGCATCCATAAGTTCCAAGTTCTCATCTCTTAAAACCATTCGCATTTCAATTCCAGCAAAGTGGGCAGATAGTTTTTCTAAGGCTGGAAGAATTTGGGCTGCATCACCACACCAGCCTTCTGTTATAACCAACCAATATTCCTTTATGTCTTTGTCTTTTAATAGATCTACCATCTCCATGTTTGGAGAATAGGTTTTGTCTATTCTCTTCATGCGCTGAACGTTCATTCGAGTATAGTCTAGCATTGCTTCAGAATGATTTTCACCTGTGGTCTTATCTTCTAAAAGCAGTGTGTCTATCATGGCTCTATAATCACGATAGCTCATTCCCTTTTCCCAATATTCTTTATAGTTCATTTGCTTATGCCTGTATTGTATCTGACTTCTTGTGAAGCACTAAAAATTCTGTAAATGTTTTCTTTATAATGGAGATACAACTCATAAGTTGTTCTTCAGTAATTATGAGAGGCGGAGCGAGACGGATGATATTTCCATGAGTGGGCTTAGCTAATAAGCCATTATCTTTTAGGGCAATACAAATTCTCCAAGCAGTAGAACTACTTTCCACATCGTTAATGACAATGGCATTAAGCAAACCCTTTCCTCGTACTAATTGTATTAGATCACATTCTTCCTTGAAAGCATTCATTTCACTCCTAAAAATCTCTCCTAATCTTCTAGCGTTTTGGGTGAGCTTTTCATCTACTACCACTTCCAATGCTTCCATAGCAATTTTCGATGCTAATGGATTTCCACCGAAAGTTGAACCATGCTGGCCAGGCTTGATAACCATCATTACTTCATTATCCGCTAAGACAGCAGAAACAGGATACATTCCACCTGAAAGCGCCTTACCTAGAATTAAAATATCTGGCTTTATGTATGACGAGCCACGTTCACATTTATTCTCGCAATTACAATTTCCACAAACCGCCAATAATCCACCCGTTCTACCTATTCCTGTCTGAACTTCATCTGCAATAAAAAGTACATTTTTCTCTTTGCACAATCTTTGGGCTTCTGAAATAAAATCATCAGCCGGAACCATTACCCCTGCTTCTCCTTGAATAGGCTCGACTAAAAATCCCGCCACATTTTTTCTTTCTAATGCTTTCGCTAGGGCATCAAGATCGTTATACGGAATGTGATAAAATCCAGTTGGATAAGGTCCAAAACCATTTTTAGCATCTGGATCGGTGGAAAAGGAAACAATGGTGGTAGTTCTACCATGGAAATTATCGTTACAAACGATTATTTCAGCTGTTCCAGAATCTAAACCTTTCTTCTCGTACGCCCATTTTCTACAAAGTTTTATGGCCGTTTCAACCGCTTCGGCTCCTGTGTTCATCGGCAGAACCCTATCAAAACCAAAATACTCGGTAATATATTTTGCATATGGGCCGAATACATCGTTGTGAAAGGCTCTTGAAGTAAGTGCAAGTGTACTCGCCTGTGACATCATAGCATGAACTAATCTTGGATGACTATGGCCTTGGTTTACAGCCGAATATGCGCTTAGAAAATCGAAATACTTTTTACCCTCTGGATCCCAAACGTAAACTCCTTCGCCTTTTGCAAGAACAACCGGGAGCGGATGATAGTTATGAGCACTATACTCGTGCTCTAAATGGATAGCATCGTGGGTAGAAATTGTCTGATCTGTCATAGCTCCAAAAATTTAGTGCAAAGCTACTGAACATAGAACGGACTGACAGTAAATTAGGGGCACCATGATAGATTCTGAAGAAAAGCTAATTGAATATATACGGAAAGGTGAGTATGAGAATCAGGATTTCAAATTTGCAATTAATGATTCCAAGAAAATTGCCATTAGTCTATCTGCCTTTTCAAATACCTCAGGCGGTAGATTACTTATTGGAGTAAAGGACAATGGCCGTATTTCGGGAGTACGATCTGAGGAAGAAAAACACATGGTTGAAGGAGCCGCTGATCTATATTGCAGCCCTAGACCTGAAATCCAATTTATGGTTGTTTATACCTCTGATAATAAGGAGGTACTGATTGCAGAAATTGCTGAAAGCCACTCTAAACCCATAAAGGCGATTACACCTGACGGAAGTTGGAAAGCCTATATACGAATGGGTGATGAGAATGCTTTAGCCAACGTTT
Source organism: Cryomorphaceae bacterium (assembly GCA_017858515.1). GTDB lineage: Bacteria > Bacteroidota > Bacteroidia > Flavobacteriales > Schleiferiaceae > RFXV01. The sequence continues at coordinate 50,688 of JAFMBM010000006.1, forward strand.
TACATCTAAAAAATTGGGAACGGGCTGCGGCTCTTAAAGGCAGCGAACGACCTTCTCACTTCACGGATAGTGATTTGAAGATCTTAAAACAGATAAGCGAACAATCTACTTGGACAATCAATTCATTGGTAAAAAAAACAGGGCTTGCCCGTAGGCAAGCCCTGAATGTTTTGGGCAATTTCTTGCACTGGGATCTAATCGAACTGGTCCGAATAGATTCTGAATTCAAAATCCGTATGAAGGCTGATTAAGCCTGACCCGCAGGTCCTCCAAATGGAAGAGGAATAGGTTGTCCTTTTAGCTCTTCTATTTCGCCGTTGGTCTCTTCATATCTACGAATATTTTCCTTTAAAGCTAGAACAAGTCTTTTCATATGTTGCGGCGTCAAAATTATTCTTGACTTCACTCTTGCTTTTGGAATACCCGGCATCATTTGAACGAAATCCAAAACGAATTCTGTTGCAGAGTGATTGACCACTGCCAGATTCGAATAGATACCATCCGCAACTGCTTCGTTAATTTCAATATTCAGTTGTCCGTCGTTATTTTGATTTTCAGACATATTAAACTCTTTCTTCTACTAATTCTGTTTTCTTGGCCGACAAGCGATCAAAATCATCCTGAGAACCAACAATATACTGATCGTATAATTTCAAACCAGTTCCTGCAGGTATTTTATGACCGACAATGACATTCTCCTTCAATCCTTCTAACGTATCACGCTTAGCCGCAACCGCTGCTTCGTTCAACACTTTAGTAGTTTCTTGGAAAGATGCCGCAGAAATAAACGACTTGGTCTGCAATGAAGCTCGAGTTATACCTTGAAGAATCGGTGTAGCCGTGGCAGGGCGTGCATCTCTTGCAACAACCAGATTTTTATCAGATCGTCTCAGAAGTGAGTTCTCATCACGCAATTTGCGGGTAGTGATTACCATTCCTGGTTTAAACGTATCCGAATCACCTGACTCTTCAACAATCTTCTTGTCGTAAATCCAATCATTCTGCGAGATAAAGTCATTCTTATGCACCAAATGACCTTCTAAGAATAAAGTATCGCCTGGGTCATTGATTTCAACTTTGCGCATCATCTGACGAACAATTACTTCAAAGTGTTTATCATTGATTTTCACACCTTGTAATCGGTACACCTCCTGAACTTCATTTACTAAGTATTCTTGCACCTTTGTTGGCCCTTGAATTGCTAAAATATCACTGGGAGTAATTGCTCCATCCGATAAAGACATTCCAGCTTTAACAAAGTCATTCTCTTGAACAAGAATCTGTTTGCTCAGATTAATAAGGTATTTTTTCAGATCGCCTGTTTTGGCTTCCACCATAATTTCGCGATTTCCTCTTTTGATTTTACCGTATGAAACAATTCCATCAATTTCAGATACAACTGCTGGGTTGGATGGATTACGAGCTTCAAATAATTCAGTAACTCGAGGAAGACCGCCCGTAATATCACCCGCCTTTGCACTCTTACGAGGAATCTTAACAAGTACTTTACCTACCTTAATCTTCTCACCATTCTCAACCTGTAAGTGGGCACCAACCGGTAGATTATATTGCTTCAAAGTAGCTCCAGACTTATCATTGATCAGGATGCTTGGAATCATTTTCTTATTCCTTGAATCAGATATTACCTTCTCTTGGAAGCCTGTCTGTTCATCAATTTCAACCCTATAAGTGAAACCTTGCTCTATATCTTCAAAAGAAATAACACCTGAAGTCTCACTGATAATAACAGCATTATAAGGATCCCAATCGCAGATAACTTCACCCTTCTTCACCTTAGCTTTTTCTGCAACTCTCATTGTAGCACCATAAGGAATAACAGAGGTAGCAAGGTTAATACCTGTTTTCTCATCAACTAGACGTAGTTCACCCGTTCTGCCAATTACGATATCAACTAAGTTTCCTTCGGCATCTTCACTTTGCACCGTGCGCAACTCATCTACTTCAATGATTCCATCATACTTGGCGATCATTTTAGATTCTTCAGCCACGTTTCCAGCGGTACCTCCCACGTGGAAAGTTCTCAAAGTAAGCTGTGTTCCAGGCTCTCCAATAGATTGTGCCGCAATTACTCCAACGGCTTCACCCATCTGAACAAGTTGGCCGGAAGCTAAGTTCCTTCCGTAACACTTTGCACAGATACCACGCTTAGATTCGCAGGTTAAGGCAGAGCGAACTTCCACCGAATCAATCGGTGATTCTTCAATGGCATTACCCATTGCTTCATTAATTAACTCTCCTGACCTCACAATTAAATCAGAAGTAAGCGGATTGTAAACATCGTGTAGAGAAACTCTACCAATGATACGATCCTTTAATGGTTCAACTGTTTCTTCATTCTTCTTTAAAGCACTCACATCTAGACCTCTCAAGGTTCCGCAATCCTCTTCATTGATGATTACATCCTGAGCCACATCCACTAGGCGGCGAGTCAAATAACCTGCATCTGCCGTTTTCAAGGCAGTATCGGCAAGCCCTTTACGCGCTCCGTGAGTAGAAATAAAGTACTCAAGAATAGACAGTCCTTCTTTAAAGTTCGAAATAATCGGGTTTTCGATGATTTCTCCACCACCTGAACCTGATTTTTGTGGCTTGGCCATAAGACCACGCATTCCTGAGAGCTGACGGATCTGTTCTTTCGAACCACGAGCCCCAGAATCTAACATCATATAGATCGGGTTAAAGCCTTGATCATCTGAGCTCAAATAATACATTGCCCTTTCCGTCAAACGTGCGTTAGTATTCGTCCAGACGTCAATTACCTGATTATAACGCTCATTATTAGTGATGAGACCCATATTATAGCTTGCAAGAATGTTCTCGATTTGATCGTTTGCATCCTTAATAAGATCGTCCTTTTCTTGGGGGATAATAATGTTTTCTAGAGAAAAAGAAAGTCCACCTCGGAAGGCGGTTCTAAATCCTAGATTCTTCATGTCATCCAAGAACTTAGCCGTAGTTGCAATATTGGTCTTTTTCAGAATGTCTGAAATGATCTCACGCAAGGCCTTCTTGGTTAGAATGCTATCTATAAATCCTACAGTCTCTGGAACAACATCGTTGAATAATACTCTTCCAACAGTAGTTTCAATTAAGCGGATCACTATTCCACCATTCTCTTCAACTCTGTGGCGAACCTTAATTATGGCATGTAGATCGACTTTCTTCTCGTTGAAAGCAATCACTACCTCTTCAGGAGAATAGAAGATCATTCCCTCTCCTTTCATTGGCTTTTCAGGAGTACTTCTTCTAGACTTAGTCATATAATACAATCCCAATACCATGTCTTGAGATGGAACTGTAATAGGCGAACCATTTGCAGGGTTAAGGATGTTGTGAGAAGCAAGCATTAAAACTTGAGCTTCTAAGATAGCAGCAGGTCCTAAAGGAAGGTGAACTGCCATCTGGTCTCCGTCGAAGTCGGCATTGAATGCAGTACAAACAAGCGGATGCAACTGAATCGCTTTACCTTCAATCAATTTTGGTTGGAAGGCTTGGATTCCCAATCTATGCAAAGTTGGAGCTCTATTCAATAGAACGGGGTGTCCTTTCATAACATTTTCAAGGATATCCCAAACAACAGGCTCTCTCTTGTCAATTATTTTCTTAGCAGATTTAACCGTTTTAACAATTCCTCTTTCGATCAATTTGCGAATTACGAAGGGTTTGAAAAGTTCAGCTGCCATATTCTTAGGTAAACCACATTCGTGCAGGTACAATTCTGGACCTACTACAATGACAGAACGCGCAGAATAGTCAACACGTTTACCCAAAAGGTTCTGGCGGAATCGTCCTTGTTTACCTTTTAAGCTATCTGAAAGTGATTTAAGAGGGCGATTTGACTCGGTCTTAACTGCACTCGCCTTCCGTGTATTATCGAAAAGAGAATCGACTGCCTCTTGAAGCATCCTTTTCTCATTTCTTAAAATAACTTCAGGCGCTTTAATTTCCAATAAACGTTTTAAGCGGTTATTACGGATAATTACACGGCGATACAAATCATTTAAATCCGAAGTAGCAAAGCGTCCTCCATCCAATGGAACTAATGGTCTCAGTTCAGGTGGGATAACAGGTACAATCTTCATTACCATCCACTCCGGCTTATTTACAATACGCTCATTAGCGTCTCTAAAAGCTTCAACAACTTGAAGACGCTTTAAAGCCTCTTGCTTTCTTTGCTGGCTAGTTTCTGTATTGGCCTTATGACGTAACTCATAACTCAATTCATCCAGATTCAATTTCCCTAAAAGGCCTATTAAAGCCTCACCACCCATTTTGGCGATGAATTTATTTGGGTCTGAATCTTCTAAATAATGATTGTCTTGCGGAATACGATCTAAAATCTCCAAATACTCTTCTTCTGTAAGGAAGTCCAAAAATTGGAGTGGGGCACCTTCGATAGAAGTAGCTATTCCGCCTTGTATAACAACATAGCGCTCGTAATAAATTACCATATCCAATTTCTTGGATGGCAATCCTAGAAGGTAACCAATTTTATTCGGTAAAGAGCGGAAGTACCAAATATGTGCAACTGGAACTACCAAATTGATATGTCCGATACGCTCTCTTCGAACCTTCTTTTCTGTAACTTCTACACCACAGCGGTCGCAAACAATTCCCTTGTAACGGATTCGCTTGTACTTTCCACAAAAACATTCATAATCCTTTACAGGGCCAAAAATTCGCTCACAAAACAAGCCATCACGCTCGGGTTTATGAGTACGATAGTTGATGGTTTCAGGTTTCAAAACCTCACCACTAGATTTTGCCAAGATATCCTCCGGAGAAGAAAGGCTAATAGTGATGGAGCTGAATCCTCCTGTAGTGCTTGTCGTTTTATCGTTCGTTTTCAATGCCATTGAAGCGAAGTATTTCTTTTAGTTATTCTATTGCCTATTATTCTAAAGTCACCTTAAGACCTAATCCTTGTAATTCGTGCAACAATACATTGAACGATTCTGGAATTCCAGGTTCTGGTAAGGGTTCTCCCTTAACAATAGACTCATATGTCTTAGCTCTTCCAACTACATCATCCGATTTAACAGTAAGAAGTTCTCTCAGGATATTTGAAGCACCAAATGCCTCAATTGCCCATACTTCCATCTCTCCAAATCGCTGACCTCCAAATTGTGCTTTACCACCTAAAGGTTGCTGAGTAATTAAACTGTAGGGACCAATAGATCTTGCGTGCATCTTATCGTCAACCATATGTCCTAATTTCAGCATATAAATGATACCAACCGTTGCTGGCTGATCGAAGCGTTCACCCGTTCCTCCATCATACAAGAAGGTGTGGCCATATCTTGGTATTCCTGCTTGATCTGTGTAACTGTTGATCTCTTCAATACTCGCTCCATCAAAAATGGGTGTCGCAAACTTTTTACCCAGTTTCTTACCAGCCCAACCTAGAACAGTTTCATAGATCTGACCGATGTTCATACGAGAAGGCACACCAAGTGGATTCAATACGATATCAACTGGAGTTCCGTCTTCAAGGAAAGGCATGTCTTCATCACGAACAATACGTGCAACAATACCCTTGTTTCCATGGCGTCCTGCCATTTTATCCCCTACTTTAAGCTTACGCTTTTGTGCAATGTACACTTTAGCTAACTTGATGATACCTGCTGGCAGTTCATCGCCCACGCTAATCGTGAACATCTTACGTTTATGAACCCCGGTAATATCGCTAACCTTGATCTTGTAATTATGGATCAACTGTTGGATTAAACGATTCTTTTCCTCATCTGTAGTCCATACCCCACCAGATAAACGAGTATAATCGTCAATTCCATTTAAAATTTTCTGAGTGAATTTGGTTCCCTTTGGAATTACAATTTCATTCAAATCATTCGAAACACCCTGACATGTTTTACCTACTACCAAGAGATTCAACTTCTCGAGGAATCGAGTCCGCAATGTTTCCATTTGCATTCCGTGCTCTTGAGCCAGAATCTCCAACTCTTCCTTATCCTTTCCACGTTGACGCTTATCTTTAATACTACGTGCGAAAAGTTTCTTGTCTATTACAACTCCATACAAAGAAGGACTTGCCTTCAAGGAAGCATCTTTAACATCACCTGCCTTATCTCCGAAGATGGCGCGAAGAAGTTTTTCCTCTGGGGTTGGATCACTTTCTCCTTTCGGAGTAATCTTTCCGATAAGAATATCTCCCGGCTTGATTTCAGCTCCTACGCGAATAATTCCATTTTCATCTAGATCACGAGTCGCCTCCTCACTAACATTCGGTATATCTGGAGTTAATTCCTCCATACCCAACTTAGTATCTCTAACTTCAAGAGTGTATTCATCTACGTGAATAGATGTGAAAATATCCTCGCGAGCAACTCTTTCAGAAATCACGATAGCATCTTCAAAATTATACCCCTTCCAAGGCATAAACGAAACCAATAAGTTACGTCCTAAGGCAAGCTCACCTTTTTCCGTTCCGTATCCTTCGCACAAAACATCACCAGGCTGAACGCGTTGCCCAGTCTTAACAATTGGCTTTATATTTATAGTAGTACCCTGGTTCGTTTTTCTGAATTTGATAAGATTATAGGTCTTATACTCATCTTCAAAACTGACCAATTCCTCATCTTCACTTCGATCGTACTTAACAATAATCTCCTTTGCATCTACAAATACAACAACGCCACTTCCTTCTGCATCAAACAAAACACGACTGTCGCGCGCTACCTGCTTCTCAAGACCAGTGCCAACAATCGGAGCTTCAGGACGAAGTAGAGGCACCGCTTGGCGCATCATATTCGATCCCATCAGTGCACGGTTGGCATCATCGTGTTCTAAGAAAGGGATAAGGGAAGCAGAAATAGACGCAATCTGGTTAGGAGCTACGTCCATGTACTGAACACTAGTTGGCTCAACGAGCGGGAAGTCACCTTCATCGCGCGCTTTTACTCGTGGATTAAGAAAATTACCTTGATCATCTATTGGTGCATTTGCCTGGGCAATTACCATATTCTCCTCTTCCTCTGCGCTTAAAAATGCGGGAGGTGAATCCACTTTCACAATTCCATTCTCAACAACACGGTATGGAGTCTCTATAAAACCCATTCGATTTACTCGAGAAAACACACACATAGACGAAATAAGTCCAATGTTCGGTCCTTCAGGAGTTTCAATTGGACAAAGTCTTCCATAATGGGTATAGTGTACGTCACGAACCTCAAAACCCGCTCTTTCACGTGACAATCCACCGGGGCCTAGGGCAGACATTCTTCTCTTGTGGGTAATTTCAGCCAACGGATTCGTTTGATCCATAAACTGACTTAGCTGATTCGTTCCAAAGAATGAATTAATTACCGAAGAAAGCGTTTTCGCATTTATAAGATCAATTGGTGTAAACACCTCATTGTCTCTCACATTCATCCTTTCACGAATGGTACGAGCCATTCTTGACAGTCCCACTCCAAATTGGTTAGCCAATTGTTCACCAACCGTTCTTACACGACGATTACTTAGGTGGTCAATATCATCAACTTCAGCTTTTGAATTTATCAACTCAATGAGATACTTGATAATTCGGATGATATCTTCTTTTGTTAAAACTTGAACCTCCATACCCAGGTCAAGGCCTAGTTTCTTGTTCAGCCTATATCTTCCAACCTCACCTAAATTGTATCTTGTTTCTGAGAAAAACAACTTCTCGATAATACCTCTAGCCGTTTCTTCATCGGGCGGTTCGGCATTTCTAAGTTGTCTATAGACATGCTCTACAGCTTCTTTCTCAGAATTGGTAGGATCCTTTTGTAATGTATTGTAGATAATAGAATTGTCTGCAGACTCAATATCTTCTCTGTGTAAAAGTACAGTTGGAACATCTGCATCAATAATCTCATCTATATGCTCTTTCTCTAGAACAGTATCCCTGTCGAGAATGACCTCATTTCGTTCGATAGATACCACCTCTCCAGTATCCTCATCAACGAAATCTTCGATCCAAGTTTTAAGTACTCTTGCAGCAAGTCTTCTGCCGAGAATTTTCTTCAGCGCCGTTTTGCTAACCTTCACTTCCTCGGCAAGATCAAATATCTCTAGGATATCCTTGTCTCTCTCATAACCAATTGCACGTAGAAGTGTTGTTACTGGTAGCTTCTTCTTTCTATCGATGTACGCATACATAACATTATTGATGTCTGTAGCGAATTCTATCCATGAACCTTTGAAAGGAATAATTCGAGCACTATATAGCTTGGTACCGTTAGCATGGTAACTCTGACCAAAGAAAACTCCTGGAGAACGGTGCAACTGCGAAACCACAACTCGCTCCGCCCCATTAATGATAAAAGTACCTCTGGGCGACATATATGGGATTGTTCCCAAATACACATCTTGAACTATCGTTTCAAAATCCTCATGTTCAGGATCTGTACAATATAGCTTTAGACGAGCTTTTAATGGAAGGCTGTAAGTCAATCCCCTTTCAATACACTCTTGTTCAGAGTAGCGAGGTGGATCGACGAAATAATCTATAAATTCTAAAACAAACTGATTACGTGCGTCTGTAATTGGAAAATTCTCAGAAAATGTACGGTAAAGACCTTCGTCTTTCCTATCATCTGGTTTAGTTTCTAATTGGAAGAAATCCTTAAAAGATCTCAGCTGGATATCCATAAAGTCAGGATAATCCAATTGAGATTTTATAGACGCGAAAGAAATACGGTGGGAAGAAGTAGTCGCCAAGGAACGTCGATTTTATTTCAAATACGGGTGAGAACACAAAAAGGTTCAGGCCCACAAACCAATGTCTGCAGACCTAAACCAAAATCAAGGGAAGTAAATTACTTTACCTCTACCTCTGCTCCAGCTTCTTCAAGCTGAGCTTTAAGAGCTTCTGCCTCGTCTTTAGCTACTCCTTCCTTCAAAGGTTTGGGTGCGCCATCAACTAGTTCTTTTGCTTCTTTCAATCCTAAACCAGTAAGTTCTTTCACTAGTTTAACCACTGCCAACTTAGAAGCACCTGCAGCCTTTAGAATTACGTCAAATGAAGTCTTCTCTTCAACTACTGGACCATCTCCTCCTGCAGCTGGACCTGCCATTGCTACTGCCGCAGCAGCTGGTTCGATACCATAAGTATCTTTTAAATAAGAAGCTAATTCGTTTACTTCTTTAACGGTTAGATTTACTAGAGCATCGCCTAGTGCATTGATATCTGCCATTTTGGACTTGTTTTTCTGTTTAATTAAATTGCGTTTATGGAAGCTGAGTGCGCACGAGTTTAAGCATTTCGCTCTTCAAGGGTCTTGACTATACCTGCGATAGTCTGACCACCTGAAAGTAGAGCAGAAATTACATTCTTCGCTGGAGATTGGAGAAGAGCAATTACATCGCCGATTAATTCATTCTTAGACTTTAATGTGCTTAAAGCCTCCAATTGAGAATCGCCAATAAAAACCGCCTCTTCTATCCATGCCCCTTTGAGAATGGGTTTATCAGACTTCTTTCTGAAGTCTTTTATGAGTTTTGCGGGCAAATTACCAGTATCAGAAATCATGATACTTGTGTTGCCCTTCAAAATAGGGAAAAGTTCGTCATAACTCTTTTCAGAACGCTCCATAGCCTTTCTGAGCAAAGTGTTTTTAACAACCTGTAATTTAATTTCTTTACCCGCACATAGTCTGCGTAGAGTACTGGTTTTTTCTGCATCTAATCCAGCGATATCAGTTAAATAAACTGTTGTAGCCGATTCAAGCATTTTTACCAATGAATCTATTTGTATATCTTTTTCTTCTTTTGTCATGATGTGGTTCTTTTAAGCTAGAGATTTAGAATCAACAGCAATTCCCTTACTCATTGTAGAAGAAAGGTATACACTCTTAACATATGTTCCTTTTGCTGCTGTGGGTTTCAAACGCAAAAGAGTCTTGAATAATTCCTCAGCATTCTCTCGAATTTTATCCGAATCAAACGATACCTTTCCGATTGAAGCATGTACAATCCCGTACTTATCAACCTTGAAATCAATTTTACCGGCTTTAACTTCTGCCACTGCCTTAGCAACATCCATAGTTACCGTTCCAGTCTTCGGATTCGGCATTAGACCTCTCGGACCAAGTATACGACCCAACGGACCTAACTTACCCATAACACTGGGTTGAGTTATAATAACATCAACATCAGTCCAACCAGCCTTAATTTTATCTAAGTACTCATCCAATCCAACATAGTCAGCTCCAGCTTCTTTCGCCTCTGCTTCCTTGTCGGAACTTACTAATGCTAGAACTCGAACATTCTTACCAGTTCCATGGGGTAATGATACTACACCACGCACCATCTGATTAGCCTTTCTTGGATCTACACCTAAGCGTACTGCCACATCTACAGATGCATCAAATTTTGAATTGGAAATTTTCTTTACCAACTCACTCGCTTCTGTAATAGAGTAGAACTTATTTCTCTCTATCAAAGCAGCTACCTCCTTTTGCTTTTTTGTAAGCTTTGCCATAATTCTTTTAGATTAAAATGGCTTTTCGCCTGTTACGGTTATACCCATACTTCTCGCCGTACCTGCAATCATCGACATTGCAGATGATTCTGAAAAACAATTCAGATCTGCCATTTTATCTTGCGCGATAGCACGAACTTGTTCCCAAGTAACCTTAGCTACTTTCTGACGGTTAGGTTCTGGAGACCCCCCTTTCAACTTTGCCGCTTCCATTAACTGCACTGCTGCAGGTGGCGTTTTTATAACGAAGTCGAACGATTTGTCTGCATAAACCGTAATAACTACTGGTAAAATCTTACCAGTCTTATCTTGGGTTCTGCCGTTAAATTGCTTGCAGAACTCCATTATGTTTACCCCCTTCGAACCCAATGCAGGACCTACTGGTGGTGATGGGTTCGCTGCACCTCCTTTAACCTGAAGTTTAATTAGTGCACTTATTTCCTTTGCCATGTTCTTGTTTACGTATTTGAATGCTCATTAACCCTCAACTGGAAGCGTTAAAGGGCAAACTGCTCACATCTTCTATTCTTTTTCTACTTGCATAAAGCTCAATTCTAGAGGTGTCTTTCTTCCGAAAATCTTAACCATCACCTCAAGCTTTCTCTTCTCCTCATTGATCTTCTCAATCGTTCCAGAAAAACCATTGAAAGGACCATCGATTACCTTAACATTCTCACCTACATGGAAAGGTATATGGATTTGCTCTGCGCTCTCCATAAGTTCGTCCATCCTACCCAACATTCTATTTACCTCTGCCTGGCGAATGGGCACTGGGTCACCCCCTTTGGTTTCACCTAAAAAACCAATTACTCCAGCCACGTTTTTAACTGCATGCACCACCTCACCAGTGAGATGCGCCTCAATCATTATATAACCTGGATAGTGTGTCCTCTCTTTGCTAATCTTCTTTCCATTTCGGATTTGGTAAACCTTCTCCGTCGGAACTAAAATTTGACCTACACTTGATGCCAAGCCTTCGTGCTCAATCTCACTTTCTATATAAGCCTTTATTTTGTTCTCCTGACCACTGATGGCCCGAATTACATACCACTTATATGTTGTTATTTCACTCATTTAGTTTTGCTTCTGTCAAATTATTTGACAAGGTCATAAATGATCTCAAGCAAAGTACTTATGCTCTTATCCATTAAAAAGATAATCAGTGCTATGATAATTGATGCGATAGCAACTACCACCGAACTATTCCATAGCTCTTTCCATGTTGGCCAACTTGTTTTCTCAACAAGCTCCATATAGGAATCTAAAAAATATGTCTTTATTCTTTCCATGTATATCTTGGCTCTGCACGGGTGGAGAGATTCGAACTCCCATCAACGGTTTTGGAGACCGCTATTCTACCCTTGAACTACACCCGTATTCAGCCCGAAAGGTGCGACACCAAACGGTGAGGCACCTTTACAAGCAAGTTATTCTATATTAAAGAGAGTATCTCTTAATCTGTAATTTCAGTGATTTGACCTGCACCTACTGTACGTCCACCTTCACGCATCGCAAAGCGTAGACCTTTGTTAACAGCAACTGGAGCGATCAAACGAACATTGATAGTTAAGTTATCTCCTGGCATTACCATCTCAACTCCATCAGGAAGAGTAATCTCTCCTGTAACGTCTGTAGTACGCAAATAGAACTGAGGACGATATTTGTTATGGAAAGGAGTGTGACGTCCACCTTCTTCTTTCTTAAGGATGTAAACCTCAGCCTTGAAGTTTGTATGCGGAGTGATAGAACCTGGCTTACAAATTACCATACCACGACGAATCATACTCTTTTCAATACCGCGCAACAAAAGACCTACGTTATCTCCAGCCTCACCACGATCTAAAATCTTACGGAACATTTCTACACCAGTGATTGTAGAAGTCATCTTCTCATCACCAAAACCAATAAGTTCAACTGGATCACCAGTGTTAGCCACACCCGTTTCAATACGACCAGTTGCAACAGTTCCACGACCTGTGATAGAGAAAACGTCTTCGATTGGCATCAAGAATGGCTTTTCTACATCACGAACAGGCATAGGAATAAAGCTATCTACAGCATTCATCAATTCCATAATGCTGTCCATCCACTTCGGCTCTAAATTCAAACCTCCAAGGGCAGAACCTTTGATTACAGGAGCATTATCCCCATCATAATCATAAAAAGAGAGAAGTTCACGAACTTCCATCTCAACGAGTTCTAAAAGCTCCTCGTCATCTACCATGTCAACTTTGTTCAAGAAAACTACGATAGCAGGAACACCTACTTGACGAGCAAGAAGGATGTGCTCACGAGTTTGTGGCATTGGACCATCTGTAGCAGCAACCACAAGTATAGCTCCATCCATCTGTGCCGCACCTGTAACCATGTTTTTTACATAGTCAGCGTGACCTGGACAGTCTACGTGTGCGTAGTGACGATTCTCAGTTTGATATTCAACGTGTGAAGTATTAATTGTAATACCACGTTCTTTCTCTTCTGGTGCGTTATCGATTGAATCGAAAGAGCGCTTTTCACTAAACCCTTTCTCGGCCAACACTTGAGTGATTGCCGCAGTCAAGGTAGTTTTACCATGGTCTACGTGACCTATAGTTCCGATGTTCAAGTGTGGCTTGTTCCGGACGAAATTCTCCTTTGCCATTTTCTGCGTTGTTTGATTGCGTTGTTTATAATTCTAAATGCACCTAAATTCGAGCCAATGATGGGAATTGAACCCATGACCTTTTCCTTACCAAGGAAACGCTCTACCCCTGAGCTACACCGGCGGTTTTACTCTCCGGTTGCCCATTGAGCACTTTCGTTGAAAATAAGAGCGGGCGACGAGACTCGAACCCGCGACCCTCAGCTTGGAAGGCTGATGCTCTACCGACTGAGCTACGCCCGCTTATTTCAACAACCTAAAGTGGGGAGAGAAGGATTCGAACCTTCGAAGGTATGAACCAACAGATTTACAGTCTGTCCTCGTTGGCCGCTTGAGTATCTCCCCATTAATTTGTCTTTCCAAAGAACGTTTTCACTTTTTAAAAGTGAGCCGGTAGAGGGATTCGAACCCCCGACCAGCTGATTACAAATCAGCTGCTCTGGCCAACTGAGCTATACCGGCTTGTCAAAAAAAATGCAGCCCGTCTGAAAAACGGACTGCAAATGTATAAAAGAAAATCGCTCGTTCAAACAGCACTGTGAAAAGATATTTTTAAAGACCTTTAATCTTTTCTTTTCTCTTAGAAAGTTGCTTTCTAAGTGCCTCAGTACCAGAATCAATAGCTTCCTCAAAAGAGGCACTCTGTTTCTTCACAATCAGGTCTGTCCCTGGAACATTCACCTTCAATTCAGCAATTTTATTCTCTTTCTCATGGTTATTATCCAACTTTAAATAGACATCACCGTCTACAATGTGGTCAAAAAACTGATCTAACTTGTCCATCTTTTTCTGTACAAATTCTATTAAGTCGGAGCTCGCATTGAAATTTACAGATTGCACTCTGATAATCATAATTCTTTTGTTTTATGGCTTCTTGGATGAGCCTGGTTATAAACTGATTTAATTCTCTCTATACTCGTGTGTGTGTACACCTGCGTTGCAGCCAAGCTTGAATGCCCTAACAGTTCTTTAATGGATTGTAAATCTGCTCCTTTATCCAACATATGTGTGGCAAAACTATGACGCAATACATGGGGACTACGCTTTTCAGTATGAGTGAAACCAAGGTAGTGATTGACTATTTCATACACAATCTTTGGATCCATTTTCCGTCCATTTTTTTGAACAAAAATTGGCCCTTTCATTGTATTAAATTGCTTTTCAAATACTTCCTGAAATAAAAGCCATTCTCTTATCAGCCCTTGAGATATAGGAATCCAACGCTCCTTACTTCGTTTGCCATAGACTCGCACAGAATTCTGGTCTAACATTAGATCTTCCCATTTTAGTCCCAGTAATTCAGCTCGTCTCATCCCTGTTTGATAGAACACCTCTAACATCAGATGATCTCTTCTTCCAAGAAAATCCGAGCTAAACTCTAATTCATCTAAAAGTATGCGAAGTTCTTCTGACGAAACTACGGTGGGAAGTCGCTTACCTATTTTAGGTGCACGTATTCCTGAAGTAGGATCAAAAACCCCAGGCAAGTGTTTTCTCGAAAACTTATAGAAAGATCTGAGGGTGGAAATCTTGCGGGCTATGCTAGCAGCTGCTAAATCATAATCTTCTACTAAGCACACTAACCAGCTGCGCATTTGCTCTGTTTTGGCTTCCAACAAATTCATTTCGTAGGTGGAAGCCAAGTATTCTCTCCATTGCTCCAGATCTCGCTCATAGGCCAAAACTGTATGCGGAGAAAATCCCTTTTGTTGGGAAATGAATTGGATGAATCTTTTATCCATAAAAAAACCGATCTAAGTTAACACTTAGATCGGCATTTACAATAATATCTCTGACGAAAATGTTAATTATCGTCTGTAGTACGCATTTTCTGAATGTAGGTAGCCTTGATAAACTCAGCTCTACGATTTACGCTTGGCTTTATAAACTGCGAACGTCGACGCAATTCGCGCACTGTTCCCATACGATCGAATTTACGCTTGTAGCGCTTAAGGGCACGATCTATAACCTCTCCTTCTTTAACTTGTACTATTATCATGTGTCTTTCTTAATTCTTTGCGGGCTGCAAATGTAACAATATTTCAGTTCTTTAATAGCTCTCTTGAAATTACTAATTTTTGAATTTCTGAAGTCCCCTCTCCTATAGTACATAATTTCACATCTCTATAGAATTTTTCAACCGGAAAATCCTTTGTAAATCCATATCCACCAAAGATTTGCACTGCCTCATTACAAACCCTTACAGCCACTTCTGAGGCATAATATTTTGCCATCGCGCCTTCTTTTGTCATCTTCTGTCCTGCAATTTTAGCAGACGCAGCTTGAAAAGTTAGCAGCTCAGAGGCATCTATTTCGGTGGCCATATCGGCCAATTTAAAAGCGATTGCTTGGAAATTAGAGATCGGCTGACCGAACTGCTCACGTTCTTTTGAATACTTCAATGCTGCATCGTAGGCTCCTCGTGCTGTTCCTACTGAAAGTGCTGCAATGGATATTCTACCACCATCAAGCACTTTCATCGCTTGAACAAAGCCATCTCCCTCTTTTCCTATAAGATTCTCCAAGGGAATTTTACAATTATCAAAAATCATTTCGGCTGTTTCCGAGGCGCGCATACCCAATTTATTCTCTTTCTTGCCCGCATTAAATCCAGGCGTACCTCTTTCTACTATAAAAGCAGAAATTCCATGGCTGTCTAGCAATTCACCTGTACGGGCTAAAACTACTGCTACATCTCCAGAAATACCATGGGTGATCCAGTTTTTCGCACCATTTAAAACCCAAAAGTCCCCTTCTCGTTTAGCTGTAACTTTCATTCGAAGTGCATCTGAGCCTGTATTTGCCTCGGTCAATCCCCAAGCGCCAATCCACTCTCCCGTTGCCAACTTTGGCAAATACTTTCTTTTTTGCTCTTCATTTCCATGGCCGAGAATATGCCCAGTACACAATGAATTATGGGCAGCCATAGAGAGAGCCACACTCGGATCTACTCGCGCTAGTTCTACAATAGCAGTTACATATTCCAAATACGACAAACCTGATCCACCAAACTCCTCTGGAACTAAAACACCTAAGAGACCTAAAGCGCCTAATCCTTTCATGGCATTTACAGGAAAGGTTTGGGCCTCATCCCATTCCATAATAAAGGGTCGAATATTCTGCTCACAGTAATCTCTCACTGTTTCAGCTATCATCTTTTGTGTTTCGGAAGTTGCAAAATTCATAGGGGGTTATTTTTTGAATAAAACCGTTTTAAAGGCATTTGGTTTACAGCCTAAAATCTAAATATGGCGCAAGTTTAGCCAAATTCTCCTCACTCATCAAATTCATATTATCTAAGTCAGTCAAATTTTTTAAGGGACGAACTGAATCTCTGAAGTCAATTATGGTTCTAGCCTGCTTAAAGTTAATATAAGGATGCGCGGCAAGCTCATCTAATGTACATCTGTTCAAAAGTATAGGTCTTATGGGTGTTGACTCAAAATCCCACTGACCCCAAAATGGATCCAATAAACTTAATTCCATTCCATACACTTCTGCCAATTGTTCGGTTGAGTAAAATCCACCTAATTTATTCCGGTAGGCTATTGTTCTTTCACACAATTTGATATTCCATTTGGTAACTTTCTGCAATTTCTCTGCATCTATCGAGTTCAATTTGATGATTCTGTCGTACGATTGAATCGATGTATCCATCTTCTCGATTACAAATGGGGTTATCCTATCAATAAATGATTTATCTAGAACGTAAATATTATCTAATTCTTGGAGGCCCACCTTTCCTTGAAATTTTGATAGATAGTTTTCTACCGACTGAGACTGATTCTCTGTAAGACCAAGTCGTTGCCAACTTTTAGCACTCATGGTGTCTGGTGAAAAATAAAAAGGTTCAGGAGGCATGTCTCCTTCTACCATTGAATTGGAATTCTTTTGCTTTTGTGAAATAATCATATAAGGAACCGCTCTCTTCCACCAATTTGAGTCGAGTCCATAAACGCTGAGTATATCCTCAGGCGTATAAAAATAGGCGCCACTTCTCGAGAACCTTAACCAACGTTGAGCAACAAAAGGAGATAACCCAAGTCGGGTGAGACTTAAGCTATCTATCTTGTTCGGGTCAAAAAAGAATAACTGTCGCTTACTTATCGAATCATTAAAAGAATTTATACTGTCTAGTTTCCGAAAAGCGATTTTGCGTATTTCCTCTGGCACCTCTTGTAAGGCCGACGGACCAGGTTCGCGTATCCAGATATATGCAATACTGGCAAATAGAATCAACAAGAGAATGACCAAGCCCTGTCTCTCCTGCTTATTGTATCGAAGTCCATCTAAAAGCCTTCGCCAATCCATCTTTTTGATTTTACTTATCGCTCAAGCTCATCATTCTCAGAGTATGAATCTGGCTCCTGACGAATAGGAGCTTTTAACACTTTCCTAAAAAAATAAGCTGTTACAAAGATGACAGTTCCTTGAACCAAAACCATCGTTATTAGTGCAGATGTTGTCATGCCTTCATTCTTCTTCTTCTTGAAGCAATAGCTACCATAGCCATCAATCCAACGAAGGTTAATATAAGTAAAAATCTTGATAGATCTATATAGAACATATTGGTGAAGACCCCATCCTCAATCCATATTATTCCTGTATTTAAATGGAACATCTGATTGATGATTGAATCATTCGCCCAAAGCCATCCATCTCCTGCCATTAGACTATTAAATGCAGTAGCCCAATCTGAAAGCTCACCATTCAATGGTTTAATTAAGGAGGAAATGAAAATGATTAGAATAAATAGAGGTGTTACATATTTTATAATCGGACGATAAATCGCTGGAACCTTCATATCTGCTCCAGATGTGATTTCCTTCCATCCCTTATCCATTCCAAACACCCAACCGAAAAGTACTACTTCTGCTAAGGCGAATACAACCAATGAAACAGTTCCTGTCCAATAATCAAATTCATCAAACACTCCTTTTCCAAAGAAAAAAATGGTGGGCAAAGCCAAAACAAAAATAACTACACCCAAAATAATTGCTGATTTCTTCCTACTCCAACCAAATTCATGTTCTACAAAACCCATCCATGGCGTTCCCATTGCCAGTGAAGATGTAATTCCAGCAAAGAACAATAATCCAAACCATGCAACTCCTCCCAATACACCAATTACGCTACCGTATTGATCGAAGAGGAAAGGCATAGTCTTAAAAGCCATCATAAATCCTGCGTTTTCCTTTACCCAATCTAATCCCAAATAACCTACGGCAATAGGAATAACAACGGAGGCTCCCAAAACAATTTCAACAAAACCATTCATCCAACCTGCTGACATAGCATTTAGGGCGATATCGTCTTTGGGTTTTACGTAGGACGCGTAGCAATGAATCGTTCCCATCCCAACACTCAGTGTAAAGAAAATTTGTCCCGCAGCGGCTAGCCATACTTTCGGATTGGCGAGAGAATCAAATTGAGGTTCCCACAAAAAGTTCAATCCAACCAACGAATTACAGTCTATACATCTTCCAGTATCTCCAAGGGTGATGGCAATAACGGCTAGAAAAGCTCCAAACCCAATTAAAAGTGGCATTGCAATTTTTGCCACTTTCTCAATTCCACCTGAAAGACCCTTGGATAGGATGTAAATATTTAATGCCAGTGTGAATACAAAAGCTATAAAAGCCCAAACAGGTGTATTAATGTTACTCGCCAAGTCGACATATTGATCGAATGTTGATCCAACTTGATCTACTGGCATGCCTATGAAATCGCCTTTAAGCGACTTAATCGTATAGGTTAAAGTCCAGCTCTCTATATATGTATAGTAAGCCATTACCCCGAGATTGGTGAAAATTCCGAATACACCGAAATACTTCCACATTCTCTTCTTGGTCATATTGTCTAAAATGAAAGGGGTGGAATGGTCTCCATATTTCCCGCCATATCTTCCCATAGCCCATTCTACCCATAACAATGGAATACCCATCAGTAGAAAACTAATAAGGTAGGGGATGATAAACGTACCACCTCCATTTTGAACCGCTTGAACGGGGAAACGCAAAAAATTTCCAAGTCCTACCGCATTTCCGGCCATCGCCAGTATCAATCCAATTCTAGAGCCCCATGATTCTTTTACTTCACTCATTCTAAATCCTTTGCTATTGGTTTTCTCTTCTCTTCAATTGTTCGTCTACCAGCTGTAATCCGCGCTGGATTGAATGGGGACGATAACCCAAAATCGACTTTGCTTTGTCAATTATAAAACCTGTTCTCGGCGGTCTCTTAGCTGGTTGACCCAAAGACTCTGTGCTTATTTCTTCAATAAGGCCAATGTCTAACTGCCAGAAATCGGCAATCTTATACACAAACTCCGCTATACTAAAGAGCTCTTCACCACTAATATTAAAAACACCTTCTGCCTTCTTTAACGCTGCTAAAACACAGGCTTGCGCTAAATCCTCGGCTAATGTGGGAGTTCTGAATTGATCGTTTACCACTTTAATGGGCTTGCCTTCTTCTAAGGATTGCTTTGCCCATAAAACAATATTGCTTCTACTCATTTCGTCAGCAACACCATAGACAAGCATGGTTCTAAGAATGCTCCAACTCTTAAGTTTTGCTTGTACTATTTCTTCTGCTCTTAACTTGGAGTGCCCATAAATACTAACCGGATTGGGCATTTCTTCTTCATCCAATGGACCATGGGTTCCATCGAAGATGAAATCCGTAGAAAGATGGACAAGATGAACATGATTTGCAGCGCAAGCGTCTACTACGTTTTGGACAGCCGCAACATTGAGTTCATTGCATTCTTCGGGGTTCAACTCACACTGATCAACATGTGTCATGGCCGCAGTATGAATCACCACATCGGGCTTAATCTGTGTGAAAACATATAAAACCTCCTCCGCAGAAGTAATGTCCAATGGTAAATAGGTATAGGATTCACGAACAACTGAACGGTTGCTTCCTCTGGAAGTAGCTATAAGCTCTACTTCTGTCATAGGGCTTAGAGCCAAAATAAGTTTCTGCCCTAAAAGACCATTGGAACCCGTAATAAGTATCTTGGTTTTCATTCTTTTCTCATCGGAATAGTGCACAAGATACTAATAAGCACTTATGAGCTGAAAGGAATCTTAAATATCCCAAAAGGAAGTCTTGCGTTGATAAACGTAATCTTTAAGATTTATGACAAATGACAAAGCCATGTAAACAATAACTGGCGAGCCTAATGCCAAAAATGAAGCATAAATAAAAAACAGTCGAATGTGTCTTGCAGGAATACTCATGCGATCTCCTAAACGAGAACACACTTCAAATCCTTGCTTTTCAAATTCATACTTTAATCGCTGCACCGCTTTATCCATCATGCTTCAAAAATAGCATTTCTTTAACGCTCTAATATATGCTGTCCCATCGAACACTGCAAACACCTTTTATGTTGGCAAAATTCGTTGTACAATTGGAGACAGGCTTGAGATTCTATGGCATTAGTAATCTCTAAACCAAGCCCTTTAAAATTCCGGACAATCGAATTGTTCTCTGAAGGCAATTTTTCTAATGCATTCAATAAATCTTCAGCATGAGTCTCATTGCCTTGCCATCTATGCCAGCTAAATTGCAATGGGAAGAATACATTTATCTCTAAATGGACTAAAAAATCTACGCTAGGCAAGAGGTTTACCTTTTTATCTAAGAGCGATTCGAGATGTAAATGTTCTTTCCAATCTTTGGTTTGATACCATTGAGAAAAGGGTTTCCAGAAAAGCGAATTGCCAGGATTCTTTATACATTCTGGATGGGCATGAATCAAACTTGCCATTTGAGCCAATCGCAAGGTGGGAAAATTGGAGGGTCTCATTCGAGAGAAACGCCACTCCAATGGACGCATGGGTTCCATTTTCCACTTCGATTGAAGGAAATTCCACTCTTCTGTTAATTCTTGAATATGCGCTTTCGCATTCTCTTTCGGTGGAAGTAAACCGGCTACTCCGAAAAAAAGAGCCTCCAATACCCTAGGACCTCTGGCGGAGGCCTCCATCAGCTGTCTCCATGAGATCTTCTTAGCTAAAGCTAAAAAGGCTTCGGCATTAACCTTCATTCCAAAACTCTTAGCTAGTAATTCCCAAGCAATTTGATGGAAAGACTCTCCCTCTTCCAAACGTTGGTATTGACCTTGCCATTTATTTTCAAAGCGCTCTATAGCCAATCTATACAACCAAAGGCGCGCTTTTTCCTTAGGCCAGTCTTTTACGAAGTTCTCGCATGCAATCCACCTTTGATTATCCAACAAACTTTGATATCTCTCAAAACTCCATTCGTTCAACCTATCCTTTAATTCCAATTGAGGAATTTCACTTCCATCCATCCTAAAAACGGATCTATCGGCAGTGTATACAATGTGAAGTATCACCGGATCGTAAGCCAAATCGTCTTGATGCCCATGAACATACCAATCTGAACTCTTTATATGGATCTCGATATGTCCGAAGATAAGCATGCCATTGAGGCGAATTTGAGCAAAGAGAAAATCGGGCCCAGAATTGGAATTGGCATAGCCCATAGCTTTTATTTGAAGCTCCTGATTCTGGGTGGTTCTTAGATTTTGAAAATCAAATCGCTTGTGCTTCCAACTGTAGTGTAGATATTCTTCGGTCATAGACCAAAGTTATTTTCTACTCTGTGTCGCTTACTGTATTAAAGCCTGCTATTCTCATCAAATACGGTATACTTATAGCGTTAAGGAGAAAGGATAATGAGGAGAAGTAAAGCATCTTTCGGTGCAGCCTGAATTTTTTATAGAACCGACCATCCAACTCTTTGTAGTACTCTCTGGCTGCTCGACTTTCTGACTTTCCATCCAATAAAACATCCGCAATTCTTTGAACCGCTTCGTAGCCTGACCACATTGCGGCACCAATTCCATGTCCATCCAAAGGATCTATTAGCGAGGCTGCATCCCCGGCCAAATAATATCCTTCTCCACTTATTATAGGCGTCTTTGATCCCAAGGGAAGATCAAATCCCATTACCTTGCTTTTACGCGTGGCATTTTGGAAACGACTCTTCAATTCTTTTGAGGCTAATGCTTTTTCGAATGCCTGCTTTAAATCGATCTCTCTTTTTACAATTTCGCTGGAAAGCATTCCAAAACCTACATTGGCACATCCATTTGGCAAAGGAAAAATCCACAAATATCCTGGAACAAATTCTTTGAGGACATAGACTTCGTTTACAATTGGATTGAGTCCTGCAATATTTTCAAAATAAGCACGCAAGGCACCACAATGATGAGTGCGATCTGTTCTTTTGTTGGAAAGCTGACGAGCCACGGGACAATGCGCCCCTCCTGCGCCTACGAGCCACTTCGATTTAATTTGATCGCTAGAAGACGAAAGCAACCAACCATTCCCTTCCTTCTCTATTTCTTTTAGACGGAAGTTAAAATTCGTTTCTATGAGGTTGGATTGCAACACTTTTTGAAGAAGCCAATGATCAAAGTCGTAGCGAGCAGAGTTTACAGCTTTAAGGCTCCACTGAACGGTTATATTTTTTCCGTTAGGCGTATGGATTCTAGCCCTACGGATCAATTGGTTGGAAGAATGCAACAAAAGTTCTTTCTCCCATTCCGGCTCTAGTCTTTGCAAAAGCTTGTACGTTTCATAAGGAATGGCATCACCACAGACTTTATCTCGTGGAAATTCTTTTGCATCGAGCAAAATTACTTTCAGCCCCCTTTTTGCTGCGGCATAGGCCGCCATTGCACCAGCAGGACCGGCACCTACAATAGCAAGGTCGTAAACTTCGGAAGAAGATGGATTCAAAACCAATTACATATTCCTACGGTACTGCCCTCCTACTTCAAACATATGTTGAGTCATTTGACCGAGAGAGCAATACTTGCCCGCCTCCATTAGAACTTCAAATAAATTCTCGTGCTTAATGGCTGCCTCTCGAATCTTATTCAACCAAAATTCTGATTCTTCTCCTTTGAAAGAATGCAGTTCATCCAGCATCTTAATTTGGTATTCCTTTTCTGATTCGGTAGCGCGAATTACTTCTCCTGGAAGAACCGTGGGCGATCCGTTCTTACTCAAGAAAGTATTCACACCAATAATGGGGAATTCGCCGGTATGCTTCAACATCTCATAGTGCAAACTTTCTTCTTGAATCTTTCCGCGCTGATACATGGTTTCCATTGCACCAAGCACTCCTCCCCTTTCGGTAATCCGATCGAATTCGGTTAACACGGCAGATTCTACCAATTCGGTAAGTTCTTCTATTATAAAGGAACCTTGCAATGGATTTTCATTCTTGGCCAATCCAAGTTCTCTATTAATAATGAGCTGAATGGCCATTGCTCTGCGAACGCTTTCTTCGGTTGGAGTGGTAATGGCCTCGTCGTAGGCGTTGGTGTGAAGGCTATTGCAATTGTCGTAGATGGCATACAGAGCCTGCAATGTGGTTCGTATGTCGTTGAAATCTATTTCTTGTGCGTGCAAACTTCTTCCAGAAGTTTGAATGTGGTATTTGAGCATTTGTGAGCGAACATCCGCATTGTACTTCTCCTTCATAGCCTTTGACCAAATCCGTCGAGCTACTCTGCCAATTACGGCGTACTCCGGATCGATTCCATTGCTGAAGAAGAAACTCAAGTTGGGTGCAAAATCATTTACATCCATCCCTCTACTCAAATAATACTCTACAAACGTAAAGCCGTTGGCAAGGGTGAAAGCCAATTGAGTAATGGGATTGGCACCTGCTTCTGCGATATGATAACCGGAAATAGAAACCGAATAGAAGTTGCGCACTTTCTGATCGATGAAATATTGCTGGACATCTCCCATTAAGCGCAAGGCAAATTCTGTTGAGAAAATACAGGTATTCTGAGCCTGGTCTTCTTTAAGGATATCTGCCTGCACAGTTCCGCGAACCACTTTTAATGTGCGCTCTCGTATTTCATCGTAAACCTCTTGAGGCAATACTTGATCACCTGTGGTGCCTAAAAGCATTAATCCCAAGCCATTGTTTCCTTGAGGCAAGCTGCCTTGATAGGATGGGCGCTCATGACCTTTCGCGGCATACATTGCGGCAATCTTGGTTTCTACTTCTGCTTCGAGGCCATTTTCTTTAATGTAGATTTCACATTGCTGATCAATGGCCGCGTTCAAGAAGTAAGCCAACAGCATCGGAGCCGGACCGTTTATGGTCATGGAAACGGAAGTAGTTGGACTGCTGAGATCGAAACCGGAGTACAGTTTTTTTGCATCGTCTAAGCAACATATGCTCACTCCTGCGTTCCCAATCTTACCGTAAATATCTGGTCTCCAATCAGGGTCTTGACCGTAGAGGGTAACTGAATCGAAAGCGGTGCTCAATCTGGCTGCGGGCATTCCAAGGCTTACATAATGAAAGCGTTTATTGGTACGTTCGGGCCCTCCTTCTCCTGCAAACATTCGAGTTGGATCTTCTCCTGTACGTTTGAATGGATAAATACCTGCCGTAAAGGGAAAGAAGCCTGGAGTGTTCTCTTGGGTCGCCCATCGAACTTTATCTCCCCAACTTTTGAATTTTGGGATGGCCACCTTCGGGATCTTTGTCTTGCTTAAACTCAGGGTATGATTGGGGACTTTTATTTCCTTCCCTCTAACAGAATAAGTGTAAAACTCATCGCTGTAGCGTTGGTCTTCTTTGTCCCAGCCTTGCAGCATGGCCCACAGATGTGGATCTAAATTGAGTTGAAGTTCCTTGAACTTCGCCATTAAGGTTAGAACCGTTGAATCTTCGGAACTGGGTGACTCCTCCTTCAACATATCTGGACCACCAAAGGTTAAAATGGCTTGACAAAGGCCGTAGAGCTGATCGGCCACTTTGGCCTGATTTTCTGATCTTTCGTTGTATCGTCGGTTACTTTCAGAAATCTCACTCAGATAACGTGTTCTGTGCGGAGGAATAATATAAACCTTCTCACTCATTTCAGTAGGAGCCGAGAATGTAGAATCAAACTTCCCTTTTGCAATAGTATTGAGCTTATCCATCAAAGAGCGATAAAGCCCATTGGTGCCTGGATCGTTAAACTGCGACGCAATAGTTCCATGCACTGGCATGCTGTCTGGATCTTCATGCCAAAGATTGTGATTGCGCTGGTATTGCTTTTTCACATCCCGCAACGCATCCAATGCCCCACGCTTATCGAATTTATTGAGAGCAATAACATCGGCAAAATCAAGCATATCGATTTTCTCTAGTTGAGTTGCCGCTCCATACTCTGGAGTCATTACATAAAGCGAAAGATCGCTGTGATCTAGAATCTCTGTATCGCTCTGACCGATACCGCTGGTTTCTAGAATGATTAAATCATAGCCTGCTGCCTTCAAAACCCAAACCGCTTCTTTCACATATTTGCTAAGAGCCAAATTAGATTGGCGTGTTGCCAAGGAGCGCATGTACACCCTTGGATTGCGTATGGCATTCATGCGAATACGATCTCCTAAAAGGGCTCCACCTGTTTTTCGTTTGGATGGGTCTACGCTTATTAAACCTATTTTCTTTTCGGGGAAGTCAATCAAAAAGCGGCGTACCAATTCATCTACCATCGAAGACTTGCCCGATCCTCCTGTTCCTGTAATCCCCAAAACCGGTATTTGAGCTTGTGCGGCCTTGGCATGTATCTGTTCTATATGATCTGAATACTGATCATAGAAATTCTCTAGTGCTGTAATCACTCTTGCCGTTGCGCCTGGATTCTCTGGAGAAAGTGAATGAATATCTACTTGGAGGTCATCACCGAGCGGATAATCGCTTTTCTCAACCAAATCATTGATCATCCCTTGCAAACCCATCGACCTTCCATCGTCTGGTGAGTAGATGCGGGTAATACCATAATCCATTAACTCCTTGATCTCAGAAGGAAGGATTACTCCACCACCGCCTCCAAAAATGCGAATGTGACTTGCTCCTTTTTCAACGAGCAGATCGCGCATATACTTGAAGTACTCATTGTGCCCCCCTTGATAGGAAGTCATGGCAATGGCTTGAGCATCTTCTTGAATGGCCGTATTTACTACCTCCTCAACACTTCGGTCGTGACCAAGGTGAATGACCTCACAGCCTGTGGCCTGAATAATTCTGCGCATGATGTTTATGGCAGCATCGTGCCCATCAAAGAGAGAGGCAGCGGTTACAATACGTACTTTATTCGTTGGCTTATAGGGAGTAGGCTCTTTCATGCGCTAGGAGGATTTGAAGGGCTAAAATACATTCTAGAACCCACTGAACCATTTTAAAAAGCTGAAGAAAAGACGGATGCCTGTATCAGGCAAAAAGTGGAGGGAGTTCTGCTAAATGGCGGATTTCGTATTTCAACTGTTTGCCATGGGGTTTTTGTTCGGGATTGAAATAGACGGCTTCCATCCCAATGCGCATGGCTCCAAGCACATCTGCTTCTAAATGATCGCCTATCATTACGGATTGTCTTCGCTTTGCTCCCGTTACTTTCAATGCATGAAGAAAAACTGCGGGGTCGGGTTTATGCACTCCTACCTGATCCGAAGTAATGCGATGAGTGATATATGGATGCAATCCAGATTTATCAATCTTTACATCTTGTACTTCTTGAAAACCATTGGTAATGATGTGAATTTTAAATCGCTTATTCAGGTCTTCTAAAGTAGATAAGGTCTCGGGCATCAAAATGGTCTTGTGGGGAGAACGCAAGACATATTGTTCTTCCATGAAGTGCGCTGCCTCCGCATTAACAATTCCGAGATTAGAAAGCGTTTGAAGAAAGCGCCTTTGTCTCAATCCTTCTTTATCTATTTTCTTCGAACGGTATTCTGCCCATAGGAAATCGTTTACCCTTTTGTATTCACCAAAAAAGGTTTCAAAGTTTAGGTTAGATTCAGAATCGAATTGTATCTCGTTGAAAAGTTCAATTAAAGTGTGTTTCGAATTGGTTTCGAAATCCCATAGAGTATGATCGAGATCAAAAAATACATGTTCAATATTTTCTAGCATCAGCGGTATTTTGGATGAAGGTTGAGGGGAAAACCTGCCTTCCGAATTCTGTAGTAGGGTCTTTCTTCGGCTCCAAATCCAGCATTGAAGCGAGCTAGACCTGGAATATTAGAACCTTCAAAGTCGAGGAGGTAGTTGCCTCCAGAATAGCGAATAATGAGTTCATCCAACAAGAAGCTCAAGGCTGCATTTTCACGCGCCGTTGCATCTGTGGCGGTAAACAACAAAATTAGGCGATCTCTATTTTGAAAGAGAAATACACCAGCGCAAGCCGAGTTGTGTTCGTCGTGAACCGTCCAAACAAATCCTCTTTTCTTGTGCATGAGTGAAAAGAAGATTCGGCGCATTTGAGTATAGTACTTCTCGCTTAGTTGAAGATTTGCACCCTTATTCGCCTTAAAGAGTGTGAGCAGTACATCGGGACCATCGTATTCAAAAAGACGTAGTTTGTGCTTCTTGGACTTTTGTACATTTCTTCGCGTTTGCGCATTATAGGCAGCATACAATCTCTCGTAAGAAGGCTTTAAGGAGAGGCATTGGTTTATTTGTTTCTCCCATTTAAAGGAGTTATTGCCTATGGCTTGTGTTTGCTCGTTTAAATAATAATCTACCAACCAAAACTTCTTGGGAATCGCATGGATGAATTCAGGTAGAAGGCTTTGTAGGTCCCCTCTTCCGAAAAGACCCAGCTGTTGGCTTCCGATAGGTCTGTATAGATAATGTATGCCCATCTTAACTGAATAAGGCAAAGGCATGACTACTTCGTAATCGTTTAGCACAAGGGCATCCCAAGTGGGTGCGACCAAATCTAAATACCAATGCAGAGCGTAGGGAATCTTTGAGGAATCCGATCGCACACATTGATCCCACTTTTCTACATCAATTTCTGTAGAGCGGAGCCATTTTACTTCTTGAACCATTCGATCAAGGTCTCGTAATTTTCCTTCCAGCCTTTCCACTCTGCCTCCATTTCACTAAAGCTTCGGTTGTGCCATACAGCAACCAGTTCGCCACCGAGCTCTTTTACCTGGTTGCTATAAAGCTCTATCTCCTTTAAGGCTTCGGAAGCGGGAATTTTCAAATGATCAAAGTAAACCGAATCCATAAAAGGGAATGGGTGGATTACCAAATCCGTGGCCTCCTCCATTTCTAGATCGTAAAACAAAAAAGGAGAACAACAGCTTGCGCGCCAACCGGTGGCTTGTGAATACCCCATGCTATAATCGTGTTGAATACCTAAACGCATAAGTTTGCGATAGGTTGAGGGCAATTTCAACATGAGATAATGTTGTCGACTGCTTCGAATCTTTCTTCGGGTTTGAATTTCTAAGTCTTTAAATTCTTCTTCTAATATTTTAAAGTCTTCATTGCTGCGATAGCTCGGATGAATTCCTAGCAAGGCAAAATCAGATAGATGGCGCACTGATTTTTTTAACAACAGACTAAAGCGAGAGATGTTTCGGTCGTGATTCGAAAGTTCGGAATAGAGTACAAAGTAAATCAAAGGCACTCCTCCCCTGTTGGCGCAGTCTATTTGAAAATCGTAGTTATCGAAGGGATCAATATTACCGCGCACCAAGGTATCCCACCTTCCTTTTACATAATCCATTTTGAGTTCATAGAGATCTTTCATCCATCCCGTAAGGCTACGAATAGGACCCTTCCCCCTAAAGGCATAAGAATTATCTACATCAATACTGATCAACAGGCTTGCTTCGGCTTTTGGTGCTTCCTCCAATTGATAAAAGGCGCGAAAGCTCTTGTGAAAAGCTCGAATCCACTCATTGACAAGCGGACGCTTTAAGAGATCTAATTTGGTTGCCCAACTTTGGGTGTGGGCAAATCGATTGTGTGCATCAGGCAAAAAAGGTAAATATTCTTCATAGCGGGAGATGCAATAAAAGCTTGCCGCAAACAGATCAAAAGGAATTTGGCTTTTGTAATTGTGGCCATATATAATAGGAATAGACTCCCATTCTAGAAGGTGGATGGGTTGTTCGAAAAGATCGGTTTCGAACAATAGGTCGAGGGGATAAACCGTATAAACTTCCGCCGATTCTTTTGAGGAATAATTAATTTTTAGGATTGTCTCTGCTGCATCAAAAGCATCCCATTGCGTTAAGACCTTGAGTTTATAACCCAATATTCTATGAAAAACAAAATCGAGCACATACATCAGTCGTGCACTTCTTTTATGTGTATAGACCAATAGTTCCTCAGCCATACATTCCTCCATTCAGGTTTAAAATCTGGCCCGTTACATATCCAGCCTCTTCCGAAGCAAGAAATTCGATCATGGCAGCTAAAGATTTAGGATTCCCCAAACTTCCCATTGGAATGCCAGAAACAATATCCTTCACCCTATCTTCCGAAAGTTCATGAATCATACCTGCTTGCATATAACCCAGGGCAATGGTATTAACCGTTATTCCTTTGGGAGCAAGCTCTAGGGCAGCAGACTTGGTTAGACCGAACAAGGCCGACTTAGAGGCAGCATAGGCAGAGGTTCCCACAGCACCAAGTTGTGCCACAACTGAAGATATATTTATAATTCTGCCATAATGGTGGTAGCGCATGCTGGGGGCAAGATGCTTGATCATTAAAAAGGGCGCTGTGAGATTGACTTGCAGCAGGTCATTCCATTGATCGAGGGGCTGCTTCCAAATCATAGAAGAGGCGCTCAGTCCCGCATTATTAATCAGCACATCTACCGTTCCATAGATCTTTTGCGCCTCGCTACACAAATGCACTATGGCTTCTTCGCTTCGCAAATCGGCTTGATACAATTGAGGTTCATAGGTTGGATTCAGAGAATGCAGAAGTTTTTCCAGATCTTCCTTATCGGTATGATATTGAAGAACCAACTGATACTCTCTTTCGGCGAAATAGTGTACCAGGGCCGAACCCATTCCACCCGATACTCCAGTGAGAAGCATTACTCTTTTTTTCATTTACATCCTTATTTTCCCTCGGGCGCATACATGGTAATGCCCTTCGAATGAAATCCTTCAACCATAGCGTCCAACATTGGCTTGGCCATCAAAAGTAAGCAATCGGCTCGGCCGAGTTTGTGCCTTGTTAGAACTTGTTTTTCTTCGAAGTAGGGAATCAATCCATCACAAAGGCGCTTTCTACTCCACTCCGGGTTGTGAACGCGGGTTTTGTGGATGTATTCTTTACCCTTAACGTCTCTTACCCGAAGGTTAAACGATTTTTCGTAATACACAGGATGAGGGAAATCAACCACATCTTCAAGAGTATGTAAATGGGTGCCGGCATTATCTAGTGTAACGCCGCAGTATAGAATCTTACCCTCTAACTGCATAAGGCGAGCAAAGGGAGAAGAAGGATTATAGGGTGTGGCTTGCAGATAATGACCCTCCGTAAGCCAGTGGGCATTGGGTCCGATAGCGCAAACCGCTTCGGTGGGATGTGGAGAGCGAAGGACATCTTTGTATTTCCGGAAGGCCTCGCTAATGGCGCCCATGGCGGAAGGGGTTTCTCGAACATCAAAGAGGGGATTAGCTTGGGCGTAGTGCAGTTGCAGCTGAGCAATGGGAGAAGAAGGCATAAGTAGATTTCCATTCTTGCCTACGGCCTCAAGGGCTGCGTCTATAAATGTTTGAGGGCCCTTTTCTAAGAAGCCTAGAGAGCGCATACTCGAATGAATCATAAGGCTATCGCCTTCAACAATGCCCATTTTCCGAAAGTCGGCTAAGAGATCGGCTTGAGAGAGGATCTTCCCCTCGCTTTCCCACTTTAAAAGTTGTTTTCTATGTTGTTGGCGTTTGATGTCTTGCCAGGCCTTGATGAGAAATGCAGGAGTGAGAGATCTCAGTAGGGTCTTCGGGTTCATAAAGTCAAATGTAGTGGCAAAATTGTGCCTAGGCACCATCCCCAAGAGACGCAATACATTGCGTCTAAACCAAGGCAAAACACAAAGCACCTTATAGAAGATTTAGTCAAAACGCAATGCATTGCGTCTCACGAATAGCATAGGAGTACAATAACATTTGTCCAAAACACTATTTCCAAGGCGCAATGAATACCGCTCAAAATTGCGTAGAGAGGCAACACATTGCCTCTCTACACTCCTGATCCTGCATTTACAGATCCATTCTCCATTTTAAATTCAATTAAAATGAAAACGGAAGACAGCCATTGATCACAAAGGGCTACTTGCTTCTGAACTTCCCGCAGAATCCGTTGGGTTTGGCGGAACCCCAGCCGTTAGGTCTGCGTTGTCTGATTCGTTGGTTGCAGGCAAAGGGCTATTTACTTTTCGAACGCGGCGATTACTATCGTATCCGAACGTAAAGCTGGTATTGTTGGAGTAAAGAGCCACTAATCCGTCGAGCTCATTTTTACAGATGTCTTTGGATTGGTTGAGTAATGAATCAATATCGTTTCGCAGACCACGCGCTTTGGATATTCGTTCAAGAGGTTTATTTTTCAACGAAGCCAATTCGTCATAAAGGTCTTTGGTTTCTTGGAAAATGGCTTCTCCATTGGGCAATGACTTAATGGTGTCAAAATGCTCTTCTGCCTTTTCTACTATGGCTCTTCCTCTTACTAAGTTGTCTACCACTTGACCATATCTTAATGCAGTGAAGGTGGTACGTAGGAGAAGGCTAAGTTCTTCGTCTTTTTTTGCCAAATTAATTTGCCGTAGAACTTTAAGCAGATTCACGAAGGCATCGGCATAACGTTTACGAGCCATTTCCTTCATTACGGAGAAGGGTAAATCAAGAACTTCGATCTTTTCTTGAATCGAGTAGATGAGTTCTAGATTCTGCTTTAATCTTGCTACTCCTTCGGTAAGGATAGCGTTGCCTTCGAATACGGAGGCGTTCTCTTCCAGATATTTCACTGTGCTTTCGAGCATCTGGAATTGGTTGAAATCTTGTTTATTCATTTGAATAAAATTTAAAGGATTAAATGAACGTATACTGACCATCAGTAACGGGACAAAGTTGAAATCCCTTTTTGAAAAAAACAAGCCTCGGAGTATACGAATTAAGCAATAACTACCTCATATGAAAATAGTTACAAAAAATACAATTTTCTACGGAAGCCGTATAGTACATTCGTATGGCAGCGAAAAAAAGAGTATTCCCCAAGTCTAGAACTCCTCCTCAAATGGAAAAAAATCAATGTATCGAATGCATAAAAGAGCAAGTCAAGGAAGACCTAAAATAGATTCTGTAAGCAGGTTGGACAAAGGGCCAGGTAACAAATAACGAAGAGAGAATAAACAAGAGATTAAGAAAAAAGAGATAGAGTATTCACGGAATTTAAAGGATATCTCAAAGTTGGATTTTAAGAAAAAAATACAATGAGATGCTCTGAAAGTGGACAAAATAATGGCGTGAGCGCTAAGAAAGTAGAGGGAAACAAAGGTGCATAGGATCGAAATGAGAAAAATTAATAGGAAAGTGCGTTCGAAAATCCTAAAAATATCGCCCTGCAGGACCTAAACTTTTAGGAAGAGGGCAAAAACTTTTTAAAATGCGGTGAAATTTTCAGAAAACAGCTTAGAGATAGACGATCGAAGACAAGAGTCGAATTCTAATACAGCAAAATAATTGAGTGAATATGCGAAAACTGCAAAAAGCAGCATCAAATATTGAAAGCTCATACGGAAGCCGCAAAAAACGAGAGTCGAATAAACTTGAAAGGCTGCAAAACTTTAGGTCACTGAAGAAATACAATAGGAAAGCAAAGCAAAAACTTTGAATAGAAGAGCCAAATTTTTTAAAAGCAGGCCAAAGTTTTTTCTAGAAGAGCCAAATTTTGCGAAAGCGGAAGAAAGTTTTGTCAAAATAGAGGCAAAAAAGAAAATTCTGCTTAAAAGCGCACTTTTGAAGGAACAAGAAGGCAGGACTCATTTTAAAAAAAAATCCTGAAAAGGAGATTTGACCCAATAGAGCCGCTGTCTGGACCAGATACGACCTAAGGGTCTTACCCTAATGAAGCAAAATAGATATCAGACCCATTCGGTTTGATTTGAATGTGTAATGAAGGATTGGAGAAAAACGAGTATGTTCAATAAAGTGTGTCTAGGTTAGTAAATCTTTCATTAAAGTGCTCT
>JAFMBM010000066.1 GCA_017858515.1 Cryomorphaceae bacterium
ATCTCAAAACCAAACTCTATATTTACAACTTGTCGAAAAAAGCAGCCACGTTCACCTCCACCCAAGCTTCCTTTCAATCAAATTGAGATAATTTACCAACGAGCTTTTGGGATGTAATCCTTCCCCTAGCCCATTGCCTTCTTCATGAAGAATCCAAAGCCAAGACCAGCAAGTATCCAAATGGGAACCCCTATTAAGGCACTGCTGAGCGTTATGGGTTCACTAAATAGTAGAGGAGACAAAAAGGTCATATACAGGTACATAAACAAACCATAACTCAACCCAATTTTTATCCAACCTCTTCCTGAATACGGATTGCTCAGAGCGCCGAAGTTGAGACTTTGAAATCTCTTTGGCTGCCTGTTCATCCATCTTTCTCTTCTTCTCTCTTTTGACCAAATCCAGAAGGGATAGCTCAATCCAAGTAATAGAGCAGCCAATAGATTCCGAACACAAGGAATTACATTATTGCAATTCGGACAAAACAGTCCATACCAATTCCAAAATGCGGTGCCTTGTTGTGTCGACCACGTTCTACCATCGTGCATGCTATGGCAATGAGGGCAAGGAATTACAGTGCTTTCAAATCGAGAGGTCTTGGATTCCAGATCGAGTAAGGAAACCTTAGGAACTCTTTGACCCAGAACCAACTCATTGAATGCCATAGCCGGATTGATGAGCCAATGCAAGATCATCCAGTGTTTGGAGGTATAGACCTTCCATCTCTTTGGGTCGAATTTGGTTTCTATCCTCATCTCATCCACAAAAACATTCTCATTTCTTTCCCTAACTATCCTTTTTCCTTCTTCCATCCAACTAAAAATCAAGCCTTTTTAACTCTTGCATAGAAGTAGCTTTCTCCTTTGGCCTTATCGTCATAGGTATAGACATCCTTGTCCTTGTGCGTTTCGAAATAGTTGAGCAAACCAAAATCGCCAGAGCAAAAGAGGGAATGGGTGAATAAGAGTCCAATGGGGAAATAAATCCATTCACCCTGCGTGAAAAGCATGGAAATAAGACAAAGGCTAGAGATTACCACAAAAGGCGCAAGGGCAACCACTCGGAACTGCTGGGCATTGGCAACAAACTGATCTGCCATTGCCATAAAGTAGAATTTCCTGAGGTTCATATCATAGGATGTCTCTTTCGCGCCAACATATTTGTACGCCAAAACATGAATGAATTCGTGCAAAGGGATAAAGAGAAAAGAACCCAAAAGACCGTACGAGAAATAGCCAAACTCTAAACTAAAGTGCCATTTACCATAAAGGAATACATCTTTGACCATTAGGAAGATTAAAAATCCCAAAAAAAGAGAATTCATGAGATTGTGAAAATAGTAACTCTTGTTGCGCACCTTATACGCCGCTCTTATAAAAGGCAGAAGATCATTGTGTTTCAGCTCATCAAGAAGAATAAAATCAGGTTCTTTTAGGTCGGAAGGAAAGAGCTGCTTTGGGTTGTTCTCCATTATATCCAATTAAGGACTGAAAAAATAAGCAAATCCATTAACAGACCTATTTCTAAAACAACTATTAGATGTTAAAAAAAGAAAAAACTATTGCCTAAAGAATCTAGGTAGTAAATAAAAACCCTTAGCGTCTTTGCGCCTTTGCGAGCCATAAAAAGACCGCCTTGCTACCCAAACCTCAGCGACTTCTAGGGCATGAAAGACCCTAAAATCTTCAATCAGCTAGGGATTCAAAGGCATTGCCTATTTCCAACTCCAAGCCTTCCCTCCTCAGGCCCATCGTTTCTTCCCTAAACGATTTTAAGCAAAACGCTCCCTGTTTTTTGTCCTGATTCTACATATCGGTAGGCTTCTACAATTTGCTCCAAGCCATATTGCCTGTCGATTACGGGCTTGTACTCTCCTTTTTCTACCAATTCTTTTAAGAAGTGAACATCTTCTTGAGTGATGGTAGGAATAGGAAACAACACCCTCCTACCCTTTAGTAAAGGAGTGAAAAGAGCAAAAAATACGTTCTCTGCATTTTTCCCCAACTCGGTTGAAATATAAATACCTTCTTTGGTAAGCAGCCGTTTACACTCTCCAAAAGAGCTTTTTCCCACAGCATCTAGAATAAAATCAAATCGGCTATTGGTTTGAGTGAAATCTTCTGTTTGGTAATCGATTACCGAATCCGCTCCCAGATTTTTCACCCGTTCCACATTCTTGGTGTTGCAAACAGCGGTTACCCTAGCACCAAAATGTTTTAACAATTGAACCGCAGCAGAGCCAATGGCCCCTGTGGCACCGTAAACCATCACATTCTGACCTCTTTGAACTTTCGCCGCTTTAATGTCTGACAATGCGTAATGCCCACCTTCGGCTATGGCCGCGGCTTCGTAAAAATCTGTGTTCATCGGTATGCTCGCAATAGCATCTGTCTCCGCAATGCTTAGGTACTCCGCATGGCCACCAAAGGTTTTATCATTGAAACCAAAAACTTTATCGCCCCTCTTAAAAGACTTCACATCTTGGCCAACTTCTTCAATTTCGCCAGCAAATTCACAACCTAATATTTGGTATTTCGGACGAAACAAACCACTCCAAAAGCGCGACACAAAATATTCAGCACTGCGAAAGCCTGAATCGGTTCTATTCACGGTTGATCCATAGACTTTAATCAGCACTTCATTTTCTTTGGGAACAGGCTTAATCACTTCCTTTAGCTGTACAACCTCCGCTGGACCATATTTTTCATATACTCCTGCTCTCATTTAGACGTACTTTTTAGTGTTGATTAGGGTCGAATTTGCCCAAATTAGATTGAAAAGGATTAGATGGCCACCCCACTGCATCCAATTGAAAAGCAAATGCCTTCTTAGTTCGACATCTCTTGAAATTTCTTCCTAAACTCCAGCGGCTTTTGGATATTCGGGAACTCCTCTTTGCTGCCGCCTGAACCCACAATTCGTATGGTTCCATAGCCCAGTATTCTGCCCAATATGCTTTGATCTACATTTACGGTTTCTATCTTGGAGTGATTCATTTCAAAGGTCTTTCGGCTAATAAGACCTGTTTTTATAATTACCCTTTTGTTGGTTACCGCGAACTCATCCGTATACTTATCTATTAATGGCGCGATGAAAAGAGTGAACAGCGCCCTTAGGCTGAAGAAGATAATCCAGTGATAGCTTGCTTCTAGCTCAACTTTTTCATCTTTAATTAAATTGTTGTCTACGTATTTTCCCATTTGGATGCTTGTATCAAATTAGTACTCCTAATCTATCGGTTTCCTTTGTTAGAATTACAGCTTTTCTACAGTAGCAAATCTCCAACTTATATGAGTGAATCTTAGCCTTTTAGTTGAGTTCATTTTTATTCCTTTTCACTTTCGTGTTTTGGCCGGATAAAGTCTGAATAAATAGCAACTCACTATCCGAAATAAAAGTCTAGAATAGAGCGAAAACATTCGAATTAAATAATCCCGTCTTGCCTTAGAGCAAGGCGGGACTTAAGCTTGTTAATTTAAAATGTATAGCTCAGATGTATTCTGCCGAAAAAGTTTAGATCATTTGGCCCTGTTATGTGGGCATGGGGTTGCTGATTTACAATTACCCTATTATAGTATTGAGTGGAGCCGATAGTATTGACACCCATATAAAAATCTAGATCACGGTGCTGGATGTTTTTCTGATACCCAACTTCCCTTTCAATGCCTTAGAACTTATAGCTATAACCCAATCGAATCACTTGGGTTTCATAGTAGTTATTGCTGGTATAGGTGAAATTATTGCCTATTATTTTTTTGCGAATGATCATGGTATTTAAGAAATCTGTGGCGTTTAAGAACAATTCTCCTTTTCCTTGTTGGATGGATTTCTTCACGCCTGCATCCAACGAAAAACGAGAATCTATGCTGCCTTGTGGAATAATATCGGGCGCGAGGTAGATGGCGGTAAACCGTGCTTCTGTGCTTTCATCGAACTTGTAGTTGGCATTGAGCTTCGCATTTCCAGCATAAATTTGTTGTTGCTCAGCAGCAAAGCTGTTTTCAACGGAATAACTATCAAGACAGTTAAAGCATGGATGGATCTGATTGTAAAATGATTTTAAGTTTACTTTAAACCTATCATTCCTCAAGTACTTCTATACTGCGAGCTATAGTGGAGAGGATATCTGTAGGCTGTCTTTCTAAAGTTGAAATTCTTTTCTCCACTCAAGAGACTGAATTTCTATACATTTAGAGACTATAGAAAGATCCCACATTTGAAAACGGATACAGAATTAGCCCAATTGCTCTTGTTTTGCGACAAAGACCCAGAATATTTCGGATCACTTGAAAAAGCTGTTCAGCAAGAACTGCTGCTTTATAGCCGCGAAATTGTAAAGTATGGCGGTATAACCCACGAAATATCGGGCGGCCGAGTATTTACAGACGATACCTTATTGAAGCCTGCCAGAATGCTGCTAAAGTCTCTCAAAAAGAAGAAAGACTAAGCGCCATCACCCCATTTCTAGGTGGATATCCTCTAGCGATAATGAATCCTCTACATCTACAAAAGAAAGAAATTCTATGCTCTGCAGGCTATTTTGTAGTCTCCCCGCCCATTTCGGTAAACACCTTATCCACCGGCTCCCAAAGCTCTATTTTATTTCCTTCCGCATCCATGATATGCACAAACTTGCCATACTCATAGCTCTCGATGGTATCTAAAACCGTAACTCCATTGAGCTGTAGCTTCTTTACCAAACCTTCGATGTTCTGAACTCTGTAATTGATCATGAATTCTTTGGTAGACGGAGCGAAGTATTCATTTCCCGTTTTAAAAGGACTCCATTGCAAATAGTTGATCTCCTCTGGACGATGGGCATTTCGGAATTCGAAGGAGGAGCCCCATTCGTTTACATTCAATCCTAAATTCTTTGCGTACCAATCTTTGGTTTCGGTTGGATTGTCGGAGAAGAAGAATATTCCACCTATGCCCGTTACCTTGGGAATGGTGTCATCATACGATTGTGTTTCTTCTGCCGCTTTGGGGGTGTCTTCCATGCTTTCCATTTTTGGGTTTTCAGTTGTACAGCCCAAGGCAAGGGCAAGGGCACTTATACTTAAGGCTAAAATGTATTTTCTCATTCTTTATTTGGTTGGATGTGTTTATTCTCTGTTTGATTGGCTCCCAATGAATTCCATTGTTCGGAGGAGAAAAAAGGATTAAGAGGCAGCCATAAAGTAATTTTCTCCTTTATTGAGTTGAGCCCATTTAATTCAAGAAAAACTTCACCCAAAGAAAAGCAAATTTCCCCCCTTAACAGTCTCAATCTTCAATTTCTATTTACAAAGTACATCTCCATCTCTCCCTTTCCTTTGGCGACAAACAAAGCCCTTCATAGCCCTTTTCCCTTAATTAGTGTTGAACCAAAAGCCACTGTACTTCTTCTTTTTTTACGCGGGTTGCATCCTTCTAAAACCTTCTTCTTATTGCAACCAAAACTTATCTGCCTGAGGTATGTTCTTGCTTCGTCCGTAGGCAAATGGACTGAATCCGAACTTAGTAAAGAGATACCAAGCGCCACCGGAGAGTGCTATTTCTGTATCTGCTCCATTCCACAAAGGATCTGGACCATAGGTAGTTCCCATATTTGTGGCATACGGAAAGCCCGCTGCATTCGGATGGTCGCTATTCTGAAGTAGAATCCTTTCCAATTCATTCAAATACAATTCTTTCTCAGCCATTCTTCCAGCAAAATGAAAGGCCAAGGTCATCTGGCCCGTTCCTTCTGGCCAAACCACATCTTTGTCTTCGTCAAAACAATAACCGGTAATCTCTACTCCATTGATTGCCGTATGGGAACAAAGAAACCGATCTGCACTTGTTAACGCACTCACCGGATAATCTTCAAATATTAAATAGCTCCATGGAAATACGTCCAATGCAAATAAGTAGGGCGGATTGCCCGGCCAAGCCGTGAGGTTTCCGTCTGTCGCGTCCCAGCGATCGATCTCTAAAAACTGCAGAAGATTGCTATGGAAAGCCGTATAACCTTCAATGGCATTAAAGGCATCAATCATTCCTTCGGTCACCTTGTAATTCAAACGGTTGTTGTTTCGGTCGTATCCGGCAAAAAGACCTCCATCTGTATCTTGCAGTCCAATAAGCCAAGTAGCAATTTCAGAAGAGAGAAAGTCGTATTTCGCACTGCCTGTCATGGCTTTATAGTTGTTCAATGCTATAAGCAGCCAAGCATTGTCTCCCATCCAACGGTGATTGTTGGGCACCCCCGTATTGCTTCGCAATTGAGAAAAGCCACCAGGACCACTTTTGAGTTCAGAGAAAATGCGCGCATCAAAGAAATCAAAGATTCTCTCTGCTCTTTCTGGCTCTCCAATCATTAAAAAGCACATAGCGGCCAGGGCATTGTCATAGGTAGAGGCCACATTAGAATATTCAGCGCTCTCTAAAAGTCCGTTCGGCAATTGTTGGGCACGCATCCAATTAAAAATCTTCGCTTCTGTATTGGATGGTACGCGCTCTGCCGAAAAAACAATGTTCTGCTCTACTGCACTTACCTGATAACTAATGGGTTCAAATGAATACTGTTCAGCCGATGGCGCCAAACTATTCTCTCCACTCAAATCATCTATCTCCCAGTTTCCAAGTGAATCAGTTAAAGCGTACAAACTAGAGCTGTAATAGATTTTCACTCCTTGCATGCCTCTTCCAAACTCATCAATGACGCTCCCACTGACCGAATACATTAGCACTGGAGTATTCTTATCATCCTTGTCTTTGTTGCAAGCGAAAACCAGAAGCGCCAACAGCAGCTGCATTAAACTCAAACTAAAAGTTTTTATTTCTTTCATATACTGCTCTGTTTTTTAGATGGATGACTTCAACAAAGTTATCTAACTCCATTCAACCAAAGAGGTTCGAGAAATTCAATTCAAAAGGAAGAGGACATTTGTTTAAAGACCACTGCATAGAATGCGACTCAATGCCTTTGGACTGCTCGAATTGAACCAAGGCTACTTCAAATGCTAGTTCGCGGATGCGCAGCACTTTGCCATGAAGTCAGATATATAGTTTGATACACTCCATCTTCCGAAGCTTCATCGGCTATATCTTATTGAATAAAAAAGTACTCTCTGCATTATTCAGTATACTTGTTGAATGATGTACCGCCGCTTTCTTTCGTTTCTTGCAGGCGTCATGGCCTTTTTGAGTGTTCCTTCTATGCAGGCGCAAGAAGCTTCCATCTTCAGCCCTAAAAATGAATATGCCTTTGAAGAGGTAATAAAAGTAGAATACAGTTTCAACGCCAAAGCCGATTCTGCGAGCCAACCCAATTTTGAGGATTTCATGCGTATCAGCGGACCCAATAGATCAAATTCTACTACCTACACCAACGGGAAAATAGAAAGTTCTATCCGCCTATCGTATGCACTTCGAGCCAAGGAAGGCGGAAAATGCACACTGCCTAGCCTCACTTTCTGGCTTGATGGCAAGGCTTATCCATCTAAAAAACTAAAGATAAAAATAGAGGAGGGCCAATTGACTCAAGACGAATTGTTTCAAATGAACCAACGAAGGATCTTCCAGTCTACCCAAACGCCCCTTGGAAGCAAACGCATTGTGCTTCACCCAGATGATGGCTTTATTGAGCTCTATTCTGAGCTTGGTTGGAATTTCCTTCGGGCACTTACTGCAGAGGAATTCGAAAGCCTTTCGGACTTAAACTAATCTACTCTCGTTAAGAATATTCAATCCGCTTTTATTTTTCTTCACGTAAAATCTTATCCATCTTACGTCCTTTTGCTAATTCATCTATCAACTTATCTAAATATCTCGCTTGCCGAGTTAATGGATTGTCTATTTCTTCAATCCGATAACCACAAATCACTCCTTTTATATAATGTGCATTGGGATTCAGATCTGCCTGTTGAAAGAATTCTTCAAAGGTGACTTTATCGTCTAAGAGCTTTTGGATTTTAGTATCATCGAAGCCAGTCAACCATTCAATAACCTGGTGCAATTCTTCTTTGGTTCTACCTTTCTTTTCAACCTTTGCAACATAATGTGGGTAGACTGAATAAAACTTCATTTTCGCTACTCGCTCATTGTGTTCATCTGTCACTTTCATTTTTCGCTGCTCTGAATTTATCGCTAACAATTGATTTACAGAGTTCAAGTTACACCTTAATTAATAAAACAGAGATTCCACAGAGGACGCTGGATGTATAGCTATAGGGACAATGTTTGCGCACAAGCCGTAGAAGATTCTAAACGATGCCAAGCCGCTTGAGACTAACATCCTAAACAACTATCGAACGAAAGCAGAGTGTTCAAAAAGTCCCTCTCTTTATTTAAATGCCAGTTGAGAGGACAAATAGTCTAGCAACAGTGTTGTTCAAACTCTACTCAATTATTCTTTTTCAAGAACCCTTCTGT
>JAFMBM010000067.1 GCA_017858515.1 Cryomorphaceae bacterium
TTTCGGCAATGGGGGTTTTTTAATAGAATTATGAAGCAAGAGCTTACTCCACAGTAACCGATTTAGCCAAGTTTCTTGGTTGGTCTACGTTACATCCTCTCATTACCGCAATATGATACGACAACAACTGAAGAGGAATAGTAGTAAGTAGCGGAGTAAATACATCCATGGTATCCCCTACTTCGATAACGTACTCTGCCGTTGCTCTAATTTCGGTGTCTGCCTTATTTACAATGGCTATAATTCTACCATTACGGGCCTTCACTTCTTGCACATTACTCACAATTTTCTCGTAGTGAGAAATCATAGGAGCAATAACCACTACGGGCATATTTTCATCAATAAGCGCAATAGGACCGTGTTTCATTTCGGCGGCCGGATATCCCTCTGCATGAATATAGGAGATCTCTTTTAGCTTAAGAGCGCCTTCTAGTGCAACGGGGAAATTATAGCTTCTTCCCAAATAGAGGAAGTTATGAGAATCTTTAAAGCGAGCGGATATTTCACGAATGGTCTTATCGCTCTCTAGCATGCGCTCAATCTTGCTTGGAATGGCATTTAATTCAATGAGCATTCTTTGGAAATCGGAAGATTTAATGGTTCCGTTTTCCTTACCTAGGTATAAAGCGATGAGGGAAAGAACAGAAACCTGAGCTGTAAAAGCCTTGGTAGAAGCTACTCCAATCTCTGGTCCGGCATGGGTATAAGCACCGGCATGCGTTTCACGGGCAATGCTTGATCCAACCACATTGCAAATACCAAAGATGGTAGCGCCTTTAGATTTAGCCAATTTAATGGCAGCCAGTGTATCGGCGGTTTCACCCGATTGAGAGATGGCAATAACCACATCTTTTTCACCAATAATCGGATTGCGGTATCTGAATTCAGAGGCGTATTCCACTTCTACAGGAATGCGAGCAAGGTCTTCAAAAATGTATTCTGCAACAAGACCAGCATGCCAAGAGGTACCACAAGCTACAATGATAATTCGATCTGCGTGAAGAAACTTCTCTTTGTATTCTTCTAAGCCAGCCATTTGTATAATGCCACGGTCTACAAGCAAACGACCTCTTAAACTATCGTAGATAGAGCGGGGTTGTTCGTAGATCTCTTTCAGCATAAAGTGATCGTAGCCCCCTTTCTCAATAGCCTCTAAGTCCATTTGAAGCTTAGTGATATACGGATCAACTAATTTATTGTTGTTCAAAGAGCGCACTTCAAGTGGTGCACCCAATTGAATAACCGCCATTTCATCTTCATTTAAATACACCGCATTTTTGGTGTACTCAATGAAAGGAGTGGCATCTGAAGCGATAAAGTATTCGCCTTGTCCGATTCCGATTACCAGCGGACTTCCTTTCTTCGCAACTACTATACGGTCTGGCTGTTCTTTGTCTACTACGCAGATGGCATAGGCACCAACTACTTGGTTGAGCGCTATACGTACGCCTTCTTCCATGCCTATATCCTCGCCGATCATAATATCTTCAATGAGGTTTACAAGAACCTCTGTATCGGTATCGCTGTGAAAGTGAAAGCCCCTGCG
The DNA here is from genome assembly GCA_017858515.1 of Cryomorphaceae bacterium. Classification (GTDB taxonomy): domain Bacteria; phylum Bacteroidota; class Bacteroidia; order Flavobacteriales; family Schleiferiaceae; genus RFXV01. Next base: position 1,547 of record JAFMBM010000067.1, read on the forward strand.
AACTAAAGCTTCCTTTAATGAGGCATAGTTCTCTATAATTCCATTGTGAATTAAGGCTAGTCTTCCGCTTTGCGAGACATGAGGATGGGAGTTTACGTCGTTTGGAATGCCGTGTGTAGCCCAACGAGTGTGTCCAATGCCAATGCTTCCACCTATATTTTGGCCTTCGCTGACCTTTTCAAGGTCGCTCACTTTTCCTTTGCATTTATAATGGCGTAAACCGCCATTTAGCAGAGCAATGCCAGCACTATCGTATCCGCGGTATTCTAATCTCTTAAGTCCTTGTATGATTATCGGATAAGATTCTCTATGGCCAATGTAGCCTACAATTCCACACATAATTTCTTTTGTTTAAAGATTCTGACTGAAGTAGATGTCTAGGGTTAATGGATTAATAGGATGAAGGTTTCCATTGAGTTTTACTCGATTGGAGGAAGAGGCTCCACCCCCCGCAACCAAGAACAATCGAGTTCCTGATTGATGATTATTGATGCGCTCAAAAATGTGTCGGGTAATGTTGAATCGATATTCCTTCTGACGGTATTCCCCCTTAATTAATGTACCCCCAATTCCTGCACTTGCCCCAAGGTTATAGTCTTTGATTAAGACCTTAGAAGAATCTTCTCCTAATTCTAGCACGAGCAGTTGTTGAGGGGCCGTTAGCCCATTGGCATCGGCACCAATTTCAACCGAAAGGACTAATTCGGCTTTGTTTATAAGAAAGGCAGAATCGGCTAAGTTTTGTAAATCGGGAAACTCAATAGCGGTAATTACCCCGCCCATAGCTTGCACATAGGTATAGAGTTCGCCGTTAATCACATCGGGATTATTGACATCAAATACAGCGGTAGAATAATCGTGTTCAAAGTGATTTACAGTGGTTCCACTGTTGTCGGTTTCTAACTGAAAGACGTTTGTATCGGTGTCGTTGTGATAGAAGAGTTGCATCCTACTCACGCCAGTAACGGCATCTAAATACAAGAAAGAGCCATCTTCTCCACCAGATTCCACTAGAATACCATTGAAATACCGAATAAAAGCATCGTTATCTATGAAATCGGAAGAAGAATTACTCGCGCCATCGAAAATCTTCTGCTGCAGATACGAAACGTCCATTGGAATAATCATTCGCGGAGAAAGAGTATCGTTGCCTTCGAAAATAAAAGTTCTCGGGTAATGGGGAACAGCGCCGGTTTCACCCAGAAAGGTTCCCTTCGTCCACGTTTTATTGGAATAATACAATTGATCTGCGTCTGGATCCATGAACTCATCCAGCGCATAGACCTTTATGTTCATAGGCTTTAAGGTATCGCCATAAGCGCCCACATACCGGAGGAAAAGGCGAGCAGAATCTAGGATCGGATTTGAGCCAAAATCAGGTTGAGCAGACTCTAAAAGCAAATGAGTAACAAAAGAAGCTTGGTGATACCCAATGTCTGGATCTTGAACCGAGCCCACAATAGCCCGGGTAGGATTGGTGGTAAGTATAGAGTCATCGGCTAGGTTAAAGCTAATGGCTTTAAACTGTTTTAGAACCCCTACTCTACCTCTAGATTCGTTGAGAGTATCTAATCCAATTAATCCGCTATCTTTTTCGCAAGACAACAAGAAAGCCACCCCGAGGATGGCTCCTATTAAAATTTTAAATGTTTTCTTCATTGCAAGTACTGGAGCGCAAGTTTATAATGCGATTACCTCTTGGGTAACTTGCTCATAGAAACGTTCAATTTGTGCAATTTCGTCTACAACGTTCTCTACTAATAGTGCGTTGGGGTGAAGTTCGTCAATAAGACTACCCAAGCTACCATTAACTTTTTGGTGACGAATAACGGCATCGCTGTAGCGCACACCGGCTTTAGACAAGCAGTCTACATCGGCCGATTCGAAATTCTTGAGGTGCTTGCTGTCTACCCCGTCGAAACTCAATGCGTTCATGAGTTTTTCGCTAAAGGGCTCACAATAATCAAAGCTATACACACTTGAAATCACTTTCGTATCCATAAATAAGGGATCGTCAGAATGGAATTCTTTTAGATATAGGGGAAGGAGAGCTGCCATCCAGCCGTGTACATGAATAATGTCTGGAGACCAACCCAATTTTTTAACGGTTGCTATAACCCCTCTGCAGAAAAAGAGTGCTCTCTCATCATTGTCATCATGAAACTTGCCTTTATCGTCGAAAAACACAGACTTTCTCTTGAAGTATTCCTCGTTGTCAATAAAATATACTTGAATACGAGCAGAAGGAACAGAAGCAACCTTAATGATAAGCGGCTGGTCCATATCGTTTACTACAATGTTGATTCCGCTTAAGCGAATCACTTCATGCAGCTGATGTCTGCGTTCGTTAATGACACCAAAGCGGGGCATAAAAACCCGAACTTCGTGTCCTTTTTCATTCATTTTCTTGGGAAGGGTGAGCGCAACTTTGGAGATTTCGGATTCGTCTAGGTAAGGGGTGATTTCCTGCGAAACATAGAGTATTCTCTTCTTATCCATAGTCGATGTTTTTCCTATTAGTGGCGTTTGCAAAGGTAGTCATTTTTTGGCTTGGTTGGGCTCTCAGAACCCTTTAGCTTTGGGCCTACTACATTCGCTATGCTTCACATACTAAGAAATCGGAAAGATTTAGCCGATCATTTACAGCAATTGAGGGCCAATGGCTTAAGTTTGGGTTTCGTACCCACCATGGGAGCCCTACATGAAGGTCACCTTTCGTTGGTTCAAATCGCCTACGAAAAGACAGACCACGTAGTGGTAAGTATTTTCGTGAACCCCAGTCAGTTTAACAATTCCAAAGACCTAGCACTTTACCCCCGAGATGTGTATGGCGACATAGAAAAGCTGGAAACAACCGATTGCCATACGATTTATATTCCCTCGGTAGAAGATGTTTATCCGCCAGACTATGTACAGCCTCGTTATAATTTAGGTGAAGTTGAAAACAGCTTAGAAGGATCTTCACGCCCCGGGCACTTTCAAGGTGTTGCAGCTGTATTAGAACGTTTCTTTACGGATATCGGTCCTGAGAAAGCCTTCTTTGGTGAGAAAGATTATCAGCAAGTGGCCGTTGTTCGCAAACTAGTAGAGCTTAAACAATTGCCCATAGAAATAGTGGCTTGTCCTACTCTAAGGGAGAAAGACGGATTGGCCATGAGTTCTCGCAACCGCAGGCTCAGCCCTGAAATGCGCACTCAAGCTGCCAATATCTTTGCAGAAATGCAAAAGATTTCAAAGGTAAATACAGTCGAAGAGCTGATATTAAAGCTAGATCAATCGCGTGCTTTCTTGAACTCAATCGATGGCTTTAGCGTTGAATATCTGGAAGTGGCCAATAGCCAAACATTCGACCCGATCACCAAGCATTCTTTGCAACTTCCGAGAAATCAATGGCGTGTCTTCGCTGCTGTAAATGTGGGTGGTGTTCGACTGATAGACAACTGTGCATTGGAGTCAGAACTATAGATCATTAGAAGTTAAAACGAGATCCCTTGAATAAAGACATCCTAGAAAAGGCATTTACACTCATGAGCCAAGCAAAGGCCATGACAGAGTTATACGAGGCAGAGCGGGAAACCACATCCAAATATGTTCACGCAACCTCTCGCGGACATGAAGCAGTACAACTGGCCTTGAGCCTTCAACTAAAACCACAAGATTGGGTGTCTCCATATTATAGAGACGACAGTATTTTATTGGGAATTGGGATGCGGCCGTATGATTTGATGCTCCAATTGCTCGCCAAGAAAGACGATCCCTTTTCTGGAGGAAGAACCTATTACTGCCATCCCAGCCTAAAAGAGGCAGATAAACCAAAGATTATTCATCAATCTTCTGCAACTGGAATGCAAGCCATTCCAACCGCAGGATTGGCAATGGGAGTGCAATACCGAGAAAAAAAGGGTCTAGACACTTGGGAGGAAGGTCAGGCTCCTGTAGTGGTTTGTTCTATTGGAGACGCTGCTATGACTGAAGGTGAAGTTTCTGAAGCCATGCAAATGGCAGCATTGAAACAATTGCCTTTCTTGATGTTCGTTCAAGACAATGAGTGGGATATTTCGGCCAATGCCGCCGAAACCCGTGCCCAGGATGCCTCTACCTACGCAAAGGGGTTTAAAGGAATAGAGGTTCGCTCTTTAAATGGAAGCTCATTTGTTGATTGTTACAAGGGGCTTCAAGAGGTTTTGGAAATTATGAGGCGAGAACGCAGGCCTTTTCTAGTCCATGCCAAGGTTCCTCTTTTGGGTCACCACACTTCTGGAGTGCGCAAAGAGTGGTATCGCGATGATTTGGAGGAGCATGCTTCTAGAGATCCATACCCTGTTCTAAGAAGAGATATGATAGGTATGGGTTTCTCTGAAGACCATTGCCTGCAAATTGAAAAAAGAGCGGTAGAGAAGGTTGCCTCCGATTACGCTCGCGCTCTAGCCGCTCCCGATCCCTCTCCTGAAGATTTGTTCAAGTATGATTATGCACCCACTCCTATAACAGAAGAAAAAGGAGAAAGAGAGCCCAAGGGAAAAGCGGCTACTGTAATGGTCGACTCGGCACTTTTTGCCATACAGGAGATCATGGCCAAGCATCCAGAAGCCCTGCTGTACGGTCAAGATGTGGGAAGGCGATTGGGTGGTGTTTTTCGAGAAGCCGCCACCTTGGCAGAAAAGTTTGGAGACGATAGGGTTTTCAACACACCCATACAAGAAGCCTTTATACTTGGAAGTACTGTAGGAATGAGCGCGGTGGGATGTAAGCCTATTGTAGAAGTTCAATTTGCCGATTATATCTGGCCCGGATTGAATCAGCTTTTCACTGAAATCAGTCGTTCATATTATTTATCTAATGGTAAATGGCCCGTGAGTGCTGTTCTGCGTGTACCCATAGGCGCCTATGGTTCGGGCGGACCTTACCACAGTTCTTCGGTAGAATCTATTGTAACCAATATCAAAGGAATTAAGGTTGCCTATCCCAGCACAGGAGCCGATTTAAAAGGCCTGATGAAGGCAGCCTTTTACGATCCAAATCCTGTTCTAATGTTAGAGCACAAGGGTTTGTATTGGAGCAAAATAAAAGGAACAGAGGGCGCAAGAACGGTTGAACCCGACGAAGACTATGTTATTCCATTCGGAAAAGCGCGAATAGTGCAATCCGCCCAGGCACTTCCAGAAAAGAAAAGCCTCTGTGTGATAACCTATGGAATGGGAGTGTATTGGAGCAAAAGCGCATCTAAGAACTTAAAAGATCAAGTTGAAATCATCGACTTGCGCAGCTTGGTGCCCATAGACGAGGAAGCGATGATGGCAGGCATTCAGAAGCATTCGCGCTGTTTGATTGTAACAGAAGAGCCCTTACTCAATTCGTTTGCAAGAAACTTGGCCGGCTTTTTACAAGAGCGCTGCTTTGCTCTTTTAGATGCGCCCATTCGGGTTGTTGGTTCAGAAAATTTACCCGCGATCCCTTTAAACTCTACCCTAGAAGCGAGAATGCTGCCCAATGCAAGCAAGGTAGAACAAGCAATGAAGGACTTACTGGATTTTTAGGATTAACAATTTTTTAGCAAGACTGCATTAAACGCAAGCATTGTATTGGGTTCCTATGTGCAGTTAAAACAATTTGAAATCATGAAAAAATTATTGATCACTCTGGGTGCTGCTTTGCTAATGAGCTCAACGGCTTTGGCTCAAAGAGGCGGACAAATGGATCCGGTGAAAGCAACGGAGCAAATGACTGAAAAGCTCGGCTTAACCGAAGAACAACAGGCGCAAGTTTTAGCGCTCAACAAAGAGTTTAAAATACAAGTAGACAAGCTTCGTGAAAGTCAAGAGGCCAACCGTGATTCTATGAAGAAGGCCTTTGAACAGCACAAAGCCAAATTGGCCAAGGTGTTAACGGAAGAGCAAAGAATTGTATTTGAAAAGGAAGAGGCCAAGCGAATGGAGAAAAGAAGGAAGGGAATGAGAGCCGACCAGAGTCGCAGAAAGCCAGAAGGGGAAGAAACAGACATGGATTAACAAAAATGGCGGTTCAATTTGAGCCGCCTTTTTTATTTTTCGAAAATCAATTCTGATTCGGCATTGAAAAGTCTCAGCCTATTTGGGCCGAGGGCTATGGCCAAAGTGGCGCCTTGCAAGGCATCTCTATACAGATTTTGCCAAGGTGCAAAATCACATGCCATGAGTGTATTCCCTAAAGATTTTGAAACATAGAGCGTGTCTCGCTGCACTTCAGCCAGTCCAAAAAAAGAATTGCACCCATCTCTTCCGCTGATTTGACAGACTTGTGTATTCAGACTGAGCTCAAGTTTTGAGCCCGCTTCAAGCGGATTTATTTCCCTTCCGTTTAATATTTTTAAGAGCCAAGTACCCTTGCTCAATTCGGCTTGTGAAGAATGATACCCACAGCCATATAAATCCTTACCATTTATGTTCACATGCAGAGAGTAGCCAAAGGCTTCTCCAGACATATCGTCTTCGCAATTTTCTCTGCGGGCCTCTATAATTAAATGATTGGCTTCGGTTTGGATATCGTATTTAAACCCCGCTGCTCCTTCCAAGG
>JAFMBM010000037.1 GCA_017858515.1 Cryomorphaceae bacterium
TTTCCTCATTCTCCTGCTTGCGGCGCTCTGCCTCCGCAGCATCTTAGCTCATTCTCCCGCTCGCGGTGCTCTGCCTCCGCAGCATCTTCCCTCATTCTCCCGCTCGTGCTGCTCTGCCTCCGCAGCACCTTTCCTCATTCTCCCGCTCGTGGTGCTCTGCTTCCGCAGCACCTTTCCTCATTCTCCCGCTCTTGCTGCTCTGCTTCCGCAGTACCTTCCCTCATTCTTCCGCTCGTGCTGCTCTGCCTCCGCAATACCCCACCTCATCCTCTCGTTCAAAACGCCGCTTATTTAATGAACGCTAGGAAAGAAATCGCCCGCTGAACTACAGGGCAGAGGCTTTTCACTCCTTCTAATAGGATTCTTCCTTTATTCCCAACTATGATCGCTTTTTATTCCACATTCTACCGCCCTCCTTTTGGCGGCTCTTGGAAAACTTAAATGAAATGGATTGAAAGTCTGAGTACTTTACCTCAAATACCCTCTTATTTCTTTGGCCTAATAGCCTTAAAGGGCGAGGGCTTGGCTGGCCTTTCTGAAGCTTCTATTGGCGCTGCTTTTAAAGTCTCTATGTAGAGTTGCTCTATTTTCTCTCGCGCCCATTGGGTTTTCTGAATGAAATTCAAACTCGATTTCATCGTCGGATTGCTCTTGAAACAATTTAAGTTTACCCTTTCGGCTAATCCTTCCCAACCATATTGAGCATAAAGTGCATCCATAATAGTGCTTAGTCGCACTCCGTGCAGGGGATTGTTCTTTTGAACTTCAATAGGATTGGGATTGCGCTTCATACTTTCTATTGATCTACTTTCTCTTTTTTCAATCGATCGGTCTTAAAAAATCAGACTAATTGCGATCTATAAGCTCTTTCAACTTCCTTAAACTTCTGCCTTTCAACTGAACACTTATGAGATCTGGACCCGCATAATACTGCAGACTAATCTGGTTACTATTCTTGATTTTACTTAAGATATCTGCCGAAAGTACATACTTAAAACGTGCCGTTCTTTGCTTTGTCTCCGAAATCTGAGTCACCACACTCACATTACTCGAGTCGGCTCGCATGATTTCTTCCGATGTGCTTGCCACATAACGATCGAATTGCTTTTCAAAAGTAAGGAGTTCCATGGAATGACTTTCGTTCTCCCCCACTATAATGAATACCTTCTTCTCTATATCGAATCCTTCGGAGTCTATTTTAAGTAAGTCGTAGACGGTAATCACAGTCTCTCCCCCCTCCTTGATTTCTTTAATGATATTTTGGTTTAGGGTGTAAAGGCCAAAATTATTGGTACTTCTTCCCAAATGACTCAAATTCAATTCAACTCTGCGCGCCGACACGGCAGCATCGTAGGTCTCTCGAATTCTAAACGAACGAGAGCCACAAGAGGAAAGGAGGATGGCTACTACACCAAACACCCATAGAACGGAAGCCTTGCTATTCATTTTTGTCATTTGCTTTAAAATTGAATGAAAATCATTGTAGCCAACAAAGAGAAAGTCCATCCCGCTAGGATGGATTCTCTCTTTCTTATGGTTGCAAAAATTAAGCCGCTAAACTCCCTAGAAACAATCTTTACTTAAGTAGAATAATCCGGTGGTATTCGCCTTCTACTTTTAAGAGATAGACTCCATCATTCAAATGACTTAGGTCTACCCATTGGTCACCCTCCACGGGCAATTTCCAGCTCTTTCCCGCTAGATCAAGAATATTTACTTCTGTTGCCGTATAGCCTTCTATACGAACTTTGTTGGCGGTAGGATTGGGATACACCTGAATTCCGGCGGTAAAACCCTCATTCTTCGCCCCAATTCCATTATAGAATTTTCTTTGTTTGCAGCTGAAATTACTATTGCCAATGCTTCCATTGTCATTCACTCTGGCGAAAACGGCAAATTCGTAATTCGCCGATGGCAATCCGCTGCCTGTAAAATCAACACTTGCGGATGTATTGCTGCTTAATGGCGTATACATCCAAGCGGCCCCAGCATTTACCTGGCGATAGGCCATTCGATAGCCAATGAGGCTTACCCCCGTATTTAAAGTAGGGGGCGACCAAGAGCCTATAAAGCTTACCGCATTGGGTTTCGCAAGGCTAAAATTCTGAGGCACATTGGAAGTATTTGTTGAACTTACCGTTACACTTGCGGAGTCTGAACAACCGGCTTCGTCGGTTACTACCACCGTATACGTCTGCCCTTGCTGCCCATAGATAAAGCGGGTATTTTCTCCTGTGTTCCACAAAAAACTCTTGGCCCTAAACCCACCGTTGAAAACCGTCTTCAACAAAGCCGAATCGCCTTCACAAAAAGGCGAAACCAACTCTATTGCATTCACTGTCATTGGCTTGCAGTCGGATTGGAAGTTCGAAACGCAACTGTATGTCCAGCTCGAACCATCCCATCCTCCCAGTCGGAGATCTAGACTGGCGTTGTATTCTAATGCTTGGAAGTTCCTTTGAGAAAGACTAGCATTATTCCAACTTGAAAGCGTAGTCCAAGTGGTATCTGTGCTCCTTTTGCTCTGAAGAACAAAGGTGTTAGCCGTAGCTGTTGAAAACTGAACGGTATAGGTCCTAGGGTTACCTACTTTACTAATGCTATTGATCTCCATGAAGCTGCACAAGGAAGGAGTACTGAAGTTCAATTCTGCTCCATAGGCCGTATCGTTTGCTGTGTATGCATAGGCTCGATAATAGTAGCTTGTATTCGGCAATAGAGGGCTTAAGGTTGAAGTAAAGCTTCCTAAACCTGTACCATCAACCGAAAAGGCGTTTTGCAAACTGGCTTGAGGCGAAGTGCTCCAGCAAACTCCCCTAGAAAGAATGGCAGATCCGCCATCACTTATCACCTCTCCTCCAGCCTGAGCTGAATCAGCTAATACAATTTGTACCGGAAGTGTAGATACCGCTAGTGTATTGGGTGTATAGAAGTAATTAAAGATGAAAGACGACCAAGGCTCAAATCCCAATCCCTTATCTGCTCGATATTGATACTGATAAAAAGTACCTGGTGTGAGATTATTTAACCGCCTATAACCATTGCTATTGCCTACTGTGGTCCAATTTGTTGTGCCAATTGGTCTATATCTAAATTGTGCGTTTATAATCAAGCTAGATCGCTGCCAATAAATCTGCATGGTGCTGGCATCTAAGGCTCTTTCCCCTATAATATGAATGGAGTTGAAGCCACTTAAATCCCATGAGTTAAACTCGAATACCTGCGACCATTGCGACCAGCCCCCGGAGCAACTACTGCGTATTTGCAGCTCATAGACTGTGTTGGGGAGCAGTCCTGAATACTTGGCGAAGCTTCCATTTTCCGTGCTAAGCTGCCAAGTTGCTGTGTTTTTCTGTCTAAAACGCAGCTCATAGAGATCCGCACCATCCGGACGGTTCCAAAGAATATGGGCGGTGGAATTGTCTACACACACTCTCTCAATAATACTTGGCGGTTTGCAACCAGACAATTGATTGAGATCAACAAAAAACAAGGGATACTTTGTATCAGAGTGAGTTCTTAGATTGGAGAAAAGTATTTTCTCTCCAGATTTTCCAAGAATGGAATTAAACCGTTGTTGTGTGGAAGTAGTCCAATTGTTAAGCAAATCGGTTTCTTGAATCATGTGAGCTCCTCCAAGAGAACCATCGGCCACTCTTAATTCAATACCGTATATACTATCGGGAGCGGTATACACCAATTTATCGTCTACGTTTAAGCTATTGCCTTCAAAAATGAATCCGTAAGAAGAAGGATAGTTTGAGACCTGATTGCTACCCGAAGCAGGATCATAGGCCCAATAGAAAGCTTGCTCATAGTTGGTATAATGCACTTTTCCATTGAAAACAGGAAGACCCATGGAAGGATCAACACTTTGGGTAAAGTTGCTGATGCGCTGGGTTCCTACTGCTGTTCCGTCGCTCTTCCACAATTGAAATCCAGTAGAGCCATCGGTGGCCCTAAAGAAGAACTCATTTCCTATTATCGCCACATTAATGCTTTCGTAACTCGTAAGAACCCCATTTCCTGAGGGATTAATATCTACCGCCAACTGAGTACCTGATGCAGTACCGTTCGACTTCCACCACTCCCAGCCCGTGGAAGTGTTCGCTGTGAAATAGAGAGAAGCACCTACCACTATGAAGTTGCAAGGCAAGGAAGCTCCACTAGCCCCATTTAGATCCTTAAAGAGTGCGGCAGTGTTTGTGGCTGGAGTATATCTCCATAGTTCTTCTCCCGTATTGTTTATGCCAGCAGAGAAATAGATCCTTCCGTTATAGGCAATCAGATTGCGTAGGATTTGAAAAGATTGAATGAATTGGGTACCCACAGAGGTACCATCTGTTCTCCATAAGCCCGTTGCCGTCGCTCCGCCTACATAATATAAATATCCTCCTAAAACCACGGGATCGGAGAAAGCACTACCTGAACTCCCTGGATTGGCATCTTTTACCATTACCGTTCCTGAGGGTGTTCCATCTGTCTTCCACAATTCAGACCCTTGTATGCCATTATTCGCTTGAAAGTATAACTCCCCATTGAACTCAATAGCCCGGGTATGAAAGAGGTTATCCATTGAGCTTCCCGTACCACTGTTGATGTCTAAAAGCATTTGTGTGCCCTGAACGGTTCCATCTGTATACCACAGCTCTCTTCCGTTCTGACTTGTATAAGCTGTGAAAAACATTTTACCCTGAAATTCTAACGCTTGGGAAGGACGGCCGTAGGAATCTGAATCAAATCGGGCCAGCTCCACTACTTGACTATAGGAAGAATGAACCGGAAGCAAGACTGCAATCAATAAATACAATGTGGTTTTCAAATACATAGAGATGATCGGTTTCTAAATGCCTGAAAAATAGTATTAATTCCTTGTTACACTAAAAGTACAGACAGAATTTTCAATAAAGCCTTTCATTTCAACTTATCATCGGTTTAAATCCTTCTATTTCCTTTGGAAACCAAAGAAATAACAGAAGAGATTTTTTCATTTTTTAAATATGAACTAGAGTTTGTCTCAGATGTTAATTAGCTTAACCGAATAAATGAACAGACAGGTTTCCCCCTAACGGGGATACATCTTTCATTCTTAATTAAAGACACATTGAATATGAAGGCCATTTGGAATGACATTGTAATCGCCGAAAGTGACAAAACCATGGTAGTAGAGGGAAATCATTATTTTCCAGCAGACAGCATTAAGTCCTTGTATTTCACTGAATCCGATACCCATACCGTTTGTCCATGGAAAGGCCTTGCCAGCTATTATACCATACAAGTGAAGGGGGCGGTAAATAAAGACGCCGCTTGGTATTATCCGGAAACAAAACATGCAGCAAAACAAATTGAGGGCTATGTGGCCTTCTGGAAGGGTTGAAGGTTGAAAAGTAGATTACTACCAATTAAACGACACTTCCTCATTTAAAGGGAGCAAAGCGTAACTTTATCCGAAAGAATTCAGACACAATGCCCAACAATGCAGAATTAGTTGAACTACTCAATGCAAAGTTCGATGCCTTTAAAAGCTACCTGAACTCTTTATCTGATGAAGAACTTATTCGCTCTGTAGACTCTAAATGGAACGCATTAGAACATGCAGAGCATCTCTACCGTAGCCTTAAGTTGCTTCCCCCCTTATACGCTACACCCAGCTTTTTACTTCTCTGGAAGTTTGGCAAAGCGAACAGACCCAGCAGGACTTACCAAGAAATAGTGCAGAAGTACCAAGATAAATTGGCCACGAAAGACGTAAGCAACAATCCGTTCGCTGCCAAGAAAGGCAAAGTACTTTTGAAGAAAGAAATAGACCTTCGCCTAGAGAGTACGGTAAAGAAGCTCAACAAGCAGCTACTTAGGATTAGTCCTAAGAAGCTAGACTTATGCATTCTTCCGCATCCGCTCTTGGGTAAAATAACATTGAGGGAGATGGCACTCTTTTCTGCCTACCACATAGAGCATCACCTTGTGGGATTAACGAAAAGCCTTCATCCCGAAAGGATTTAACTAAGAAAAAGACCGTAGTGTCTAATTTATTTATACTCACCAAAAAGGGCAATGTTTTCGATATTTGCCCTTTTCCATTAAAGCTCATCCTTCCGTGAAGGAAATATTCGATTTTTATCAAAATCATTCTCTTGTAGATCATCTCAAACTGAAATTACAGGAGAAAATTCCGCAAGAAATAGAGGTTAAAGGATTGGCTGGCTCCGCTTCTTCCTTTGTAAGTGCCGCATTGTTTCGTCATTGTGAAAAACCCTTGCTCATCGTTCTTCCCGAAAAGGAAGAAGCGGCCTATTTTCTAAATGATGTAGAGTCATTATTAGGGGAGAAGGATGTATTCTTCTACCCAGCGTCGTACCGTCGGCCCTATGAGATAGAGAAAACAGACAATGCCAACGTATTGCTGAGGGCCGAGGTTCTCAACCGCATCAACAGCAGAAAAAAAGCGGCGGTAATTATAAGTTATGCCGATGCATTGTTCGAGCAAGTGGTTACCCGAAAGGAACTCAATCAGAATACACTCAACCTCTCCGAAGGAGAGAAAATCAGTCTTGACTTCTTGAACGAAACCCTCTTTGAATATCAATTCGAGCGGGTAGATTATGTAACACAAGCAGGAGAATTTTCAGTCAGAGGCGGAATTGTGGATGTATACTCCTTCGCAAACAACCTCCCTTTTAGGATAGAATTCTATGGAGACGAAGTAGATAGCATTCGAACCTTTGATGTAGAAAGCCAACTCTCTATCGACAGGGTTCCCAAGATGCAGATCTTGCCGAATCTCGAAGACAAACAACTTTTAGAAAGTCGCGAAAGCCTATTGGAGTACCTTCCAACTAACTGCTGGATATGGATGAGAGAACCCGATAGGGTCTACAAACAATTGGATTCTCTCTTCGAAAAATCGAAGGAAGCCTATTCTAAATTAAGTGGAAGCATTGCTCGCGAAAAGCCAGAGAACCTTTTTATAGATGGAAAGACCCTAGAAGCCAGCCTTTTTCACCGACATAGAATTCTAGAGACTACAAACGCAAGCCTTTCCTTCGAATGTCTTCCTCAACCTGCCTTCAACAAGCATTTTAAACTACTAAGTGAAAAGTTAAACGAACTAACCGCGCAGGGATATAAGAACTATTTGATCTGCAGCAACTCCAAACAAGTTGATCGGTTTGAAGCCATCTTTAAGGATATTGGTCAGGAGGTAGATTATCACCCTATCACCGGTGTCATTCACGGCGGCTTTATAGACAAAAACCTTAAAATAAGCTGCTTTACCGACCATCAAATCTTCGAGCGGTATCAGCGATTCAAACTAAAAACCGGATTTGAAAAGCAGAAGGCCATTACTCTTATGGAGTTAAACAGCCTTCAGTATGGAGATTATGTAGCTCACATAGACCACGGAGTTGGTCAGTTTGGTGGGCTTCAAAAAATTGAGGTAAACGGAAAGATTCAAGAAGCCATCAAGCTCACCTATCGAGATTCTGATGTGCTTTACATCAGCATTCACTCTTTGCATAAAATCTCTAAGTATAACGGCAAAGAAGGAACTGCTCCTGTCTTACACAAATTGGGTTCAGGTGCATGGAGCAAGCTAAAGGCCAAGACCAAAACAAGAGTTCGCGAATTGGCCTTCGACCTAATTCAATTGTACGCCAAACGAAAAAGTAACCTTGGCTTTCAGTATAGTCCAGACACCTATTTACAACATGAGCTAGAAGCCTCCTTTCTATTTGAAGACACCCCAGACCAAATTAAAGCTACCGCAGATGTAAAAGCCGATATGGAAAGTCCAACCCCTATGGACCGATTGATATGTGGAGATGTAGGTTTTGGAAAGACCGAGATTGCGGTTCGAGCTGCCTTTAAAGCGGTGGCAGACAATAAACAGGTTGCCGTGTTGGTTCCCACCACCATACTGGCCTTCCAACATCATAAAACCTTCAGCGAGCGCCTAGCAGACATGCCTTGCAAAGTGGAATACATCAATCGCTTTAGAACAGCCAAAGAGCAGAAAGAGATTTTAGAAGGATTGGCAAATGGCAAAGTGGATATACTCATTGGCACCCATAAGCTCATAGGCAAAGACGTAAAGTTTAAAGATTTAGGTCTTCTGATAATAGATGAAGAACAAAAGTTTGGAGTGTCGGTGAAGGAAAAACTAAAAACCTTGAAGGTAAATGTAGACACACTTACACTCACGGCTACACCGATCCCTAGAACTCTACAATTCTCTCTAATGGCGGCCAGAGATCTCAGTGTAATGACTACCCCTCCTCCCAATAGGCAACCCATTGAAACCCGTATACTCAGCTTCGATGAGGAGAGTATTCGCGATGCCATTTCATTTGAAATTCAGCGTAATGGTCAGGTGTTCTTCATCCATAATCGGGTAGAGAACATCAAGGAAATATCCGGTATGATTCAGAGACTTGTTCCGGATGCCCGAGTTGGAATTGGTCACGGTCAAATGGACGGAAAGAAGTTGGAAGAGCTTATGCTTTCTTTTATGGATGGCAGCTTCGATGTGTTAGTGAGCACAACCATTATAGAAAACGGACTGGATGTTCCCAATGCGAATACTATTATCATCCATCAAGCCCAAAACTTCGGCCTCGGTGATTTGCACCAAATGCGAGGTAGAGTAGGAAGAAGTAATCGCAAAGCATTCTGCTATCTCATAGCACCCCCCTTGCACCATATGACGGAAGAAGCGCGCAAACGACTGCAGGCCATAGAGCTCTTTAGCGATTTAGGAAGTGGATTTAACATTGCCATGCGGGATCTAGAGATTCGAGGTGCAGGAGATATTCTGGGAGCAGAGCAAAGCGGATTTATTTCAGATATGGGATTTGATATGTACCAGAAAGTTCTCGCAGAGGCCGTTCAAGAGCTAAAAGAAACCGACTTTAAAGATCTCTATGCCCATGAAAAGAATGAGCACTTTATTGCCGATACCCAGTTAGACACAGATCTGGAGATTTTGATTCCCGATTCATATGTTAATCAGGTGGAAGAAAGACTCAAATTATACCAGGCCCTAGATTCCCTAGAAGAGGAAGCCCAGCTTTACCGCTTTGAACAAGAATTGATTGATCGTTTCGGACCGGCTCCCGAGACCGTTTACGAACTCCTAAACTCCATCCGCTTACGCTGGATTGCCAACGAGATAGGATTTGAAAAGCTTGTCTTAAAGCAATCGAAGTTAATAGGATACTTTGTAGGGGAACAACAACATCCTTTCTTCCAATCTGAAGTATTTAAGTTTATTCTGGAACAACTTCGATTCAGCAAAAACATCCAAATGAAAGAGCGCAATGGCAGATTAACTCTTGTAATAGAAGGCATCAACGACATTCGTTCAGCAATAGAAAGCTTAAAGGCACTCCGTCCTCAGTATGAAAAGCAGACTCATGAACAATAAGCACTTCCTAGACTCCATTATTCTGCAGTTCGCTGCTTTGCGCAAAGAGGTTGAAAAAGAATTCTATTATTTAGAGGAAGATGAATTAAAAAGGCATGAAGGAGAGGCCTGGAGTATTGGTGAGTGCATAGAGCACCTTAATCTGGTAAACGAGCGTTATGTAACGAATATAAAAAAAGCCCTAGACAATCCTTCCCAACGAAAGAAAGAAGGCTATCGAGCTACATGGATTGGAAATCTGCTCATTCGTTCAAACAAACCCAAACAGGGAAACAAAATACCCTTCCCAACCAAAACATCTAAAGATTTTATTCCCCAAAGAGATCGCAGACCCCAGGCCATATTCTTAGATTTCAATAGTATTCTAGGTGAGTTGGAAGCGCTTGCAGAACAAAGTAAAGAAGTATCGCTAAACACTCGCGTTAGCACTCTAATCCCTATACTCAGCATTCGGCTAGCAGAGGCATTTGAAGTATTGATTGCACATATGGAGCGTCACATTCTACAAGCAAAAAGATTAAAATAAAGAAGGCCGAGTATATTAAACTCGGCCTTCTTCTACATCAAATCCATAGAGATTTACTCTATTATCTTAATCCACAATTCTCCAGAATAAGAATTGTTCAAGCCACTATTCTTGGCTTGTGAAGCTTGACCATAGGCATCAAACCTCAGTAGATATACATAGTAGAATCCATTGTTCGAATCTCTAAAGAATCGAGCTTGCATTCCTTGTCCTGTTAGATTGGTTACCATTCGAACCGCGTTGGCCTCGCTGCTGTATACACCAGCCACTACATAATACCCTCTTTGTCCTGGCTGAACATTTGAAACCTGATTCTCTACAGGATAATTCGCCTGACCACCGCCATTGTTTCCACCCTGCTGACCGCCATTGTTTCCACCCTGCTGACCGCCATTGTTTCCACCCTGCTGACCACCATTGTTTCCACCCTGCTGACTACCGTTGTTTCCACCTTGCTGACCACCTTGCTGACCACCGTTGTTTCCACCCTGCTGCCCGCCGTTGTTTTCACCGTTTTGCCCAGCCGCTTGTTCAGCTGCCTTTAAGCGCTCAACCTCTGACTTAATTTCGTCGCGGAATTCTTCAAGACGCTCATCGATCATTTCCTTATACTTATCGTCTTGTTTGCGATTGTTGTCTTTTATCTTCTTGATTTCATTCTCTAAACGCTCGTTTTTAGCATTGTCTCCGAAACGGTAGGTAAGCATAAACTCTCTGCTTGCCCCGAGTTGAGAACCGTAGGTATTAATACTAAAGTCATGCGCATACCCAATACTCAACTCAGAATTCAGATGAATTCCAACATTGGCCGTAACCGCATATTCTGAACGATAGGTTAGGCCCGCGAAACCAAATTTCTTCATATTAAACATGGCCCCTAGATCGAATTGGAAAGGTACATTCTGAGCAGTGCGAACCATTATAAAAGGACTCAACACCATTCGATCTCCTGAAATTTCTAGATCATATTGGGCCGTTCCGATATAATGACGAATCAGCTGATAAAACACTTCTCCGTTGTAATTTTCGGTGTACTGAATCGGAGAACCTATGATTTGGGGAATAGCCAAACCCAATTGGAGCTTATCTATTCTAAGGTTCATTCCAAAATTAAGGTCAAACACACCTCTGCTATTTGGAGTAACAAATAGAACCGGATCTATTTGATTGTCCACATTTACTCTAGAGAGGTCGATGGTATTGTTCAAATATCCAGCCGCCAGTCCGAAGCTCAAATAGTTCTTGTCGCTCAGCTGCAGATGGTAGGCATAAGAACCATACACACCAAAACGAGACAAAATGTCTGTCCTATCATTGAAAGCATAAATGCTGTAGCCAATTTTCTTCTTGTTCAATGCTCCATTTAGAGTTAAGGCGGAGGTTTCAGGCGAACCCTGAACGTTGGCCCACATTCTTCGATGAACAAGTGTAGCTTCTGTTACCCCACTGGCACCCGACATAGCCGGATTGTACACAAATGGAGTAAAAAAGTAATTGCTATACAAGGGTAATTGTTGCGCGTTGGTTGTTAATAAGCCGAAGCTTAATAACGCGAGAAGGATAGCTCTATTCTTCATAGTTGTCATTCGGCTTAAGGTTGGCTGCGGATAATAGTTACGGCTCCTTTCAATCGAAAGTCGTCGTTCGGACAGCGCATAATATAATAATAGGTACCGTCAGGTAAAGGATTCCCTCCTGAATCTGCCCCTTCCCAATTGTTAGAATAGTTGGCCGACTTATACACTTCCGAACCCCAACGATTAATGATAGTTAGTTCACATCGATCTCCAGCCATGATTTCAGATAAATCAAGACCGTCGTTGATCCCATCTCCATTTGGGGTAACCACGTTCTGTATATTAGAGTAAATCAAATTAGGATCTATCGGACGAACGGGATATTTAATAAAGATCTGCATACTATCAATATCCACACAGCCATTCGCTCCAACTACCTCAACATAATAAGTTGTTGTATCAGAAGTAGGTATGGTTTGCGCTTTAGGATCAAACGGATTATTAAAATAAACGGGCTTATTTGCGTACCAATAATAGCTCACACCGCCACTTCCATTCAGTTGAGCGACTGCGCCTGAATCTATGGTTTGATCTGGCCCAGCATCGGCAAAAATGCTCAAGTCAAATACATAGAGAGTGTCATAGCTTTCGCATCCATTCGGGCCAACCGCCTTGGCATAGAAAACACCATCATCTTTCACTTTTAAATTGGCGTTGTTGCTCACAACATTTCCCCCAGGGGAATCGAACCAAGTAAATACAGATGGAACGTTATTCGTCGTAAATGCCTGAACGATTACACTATCTCCTTGGCACAGCCGTAGTGTGTCTGAAGAAGTGAACTGAATTCTTGGATATCGAACAAAGTTGAAACTCACTGGCAAACTAACACTATCACAACCCAAGGTATCGGTTACTACCAAAGTAAAGGTGGCAATAGAATCAGCTCCTATTCCAAAGCTGATCAAAGCCGTAGTATCTAGTCGTACAAGATTGGTATCGCCAAACATCGGGAACATCGATTGCCCATTCACAAACCATTCGTACAAATTCGATTCAACGTAAAAATTGGTATCCTGAACGGTAAGAGTATCTCCAAAACAAAGTGTGTTGCCTGGTGTACCAATCTCAGAACCAGGAATAGGATCTACTTCTACCGTAACGGTATTGGTAAACACCTCGCAACTAAAGTTTGTGCCAATGGTTTCACGAATAAAGGCGAAATAATCGCCTGGTTGTTTTACAACCAATTGAAACTGATCTGAAAGAGTATCTCCTGTTAGAAAATCTACCCACGCATAAGAATACGATCCAAGAGGATGAGATGAAAACTGTCTAGCTTGAAGGATGACCGAATCACCTCTACAGAAACGCGTTGGCTTTCCAACCGCATTGCCCACCCCTATTCTCTGCAAAGTAGTGTCTACGTCGTAGGTGTGGAAGTAGACTCCTTTTGTTCCTGTGGTAAATGTTGATCCAAAAATACTTGGTCTTCCTACCCCTATATAGGCTGCAGAATCTTCACAGGTATTGGCTCTTTCTGTCATTAGTGAATAATAACCGGACTGATATACCCAAATGTGCCCTTCATTGGGGGTGGCCACTGGAAGTGGTGCACCGTTGAGTAACCAAATATGTTCATTTGCCGATAAGCTATCCGGATTCCAGATATACAAACTGTCTCCATTACAGAAATTGATCGTGCTATCCTTTCGGTCTGGAACCGGAGTAGCCGAGGGAGGAATAAGATCAATACCTCCTCCTATCGGACCAGTAAAAGCATCAAAACTCTTCAAAATTGCTGTTGTATCTGTTAAGAAAACATTGTCAAATCGAACACTTGCCGTATCCAACACCAAAACAGATCTTGGATTTGGAATTATTGAACGCTCCACTGTGTCTGTAACCACTGGCGGAGGGGTTACTGCAGTAGCAGGGGCGAAAATATAAAACAGATAATCCGAAGTACTTATTAGCGATGGAATATCAACCGTAACTGTTATTGGTGCTGAAGGAGCAATAATGTCTGACGCACCGTTTGGAAAACTTCCTACAACACTATTATTAATCGGATTAGGTACACCCCCCTTAGCTATGATTCGAACCTCAGCTACTTGGAAAGCATTTAGCTGACCGGTTGTAATTGAAAATGTTAGGTCGTGGCTACTTCCAGGACATATCTCCAAGGTAACATTGCCATCTAAATTCAGCGTGGCAAAGCTTATAATATCAAAAGTGGTTTGCGCTCGAAGACCCATTTGGGTCATGAAAACGCTGACTAAAACCAATAAAATTTTTCTCATCCGCATAGAGTTAGGTTTGATCTTTCCGAGGTGCAAGGTAAAACATTCCCATTTTTGTAAATATCCATCTATTAATCTGCGCTCCTCGCATCTTGCAAAGACTTATTCACTGAGCGAAGTGAATAAACCAAGCGCAATTTTAGTTGTTTCTTTTGTGTTTCTTTAACGTATGATAAGTCGTAAAGGTTAGGTTATGATTCAATTTTTCAAAGGTTTTTTGTTTGCCTTTAATGGATGGCGCATTTTGTTTAAATCTGAGCTGAATGCAAAAGTGCATCTTTTGGCGACAATTCTAGTTCTGAGTCTAGCATTCTACACAGGACTTAAAGAATGGGAGTGGGCAGTGATTATACTTTGCATTGTTGCCGTTTTGGCTGCCGAGGGAATGAATACCGCTATAGAAATTTTGGCCAACAGAATAACCACCCAAGAAGACCTTTCCATTAAAAAAGCCAAAGATGTTGCTGCGGGAGCGGTTCTATTTGTTTCCTTTGGAGCGGCCGCAGTAGGCATTATTATTTTCCTTCCTAAAATTAGCTCTCTGATCTGAACATGTTTAAATCAACCGAATCTCAAGCCATTTCCATCCTTCAATCCGATGAAAGCCATGAGCACAAGCTGCTATGCATTGCCCGCCTTTTGAGTGAGCAAATACCTCATTACAATTGGGTGGGATTTTACTTCATGAACGACCAAACTCAAATTCTAGAATTAGGTCCTTATGTTGGAATTCCTACAGACCATATTCGCATTCCCTACGGAAAGGGTATTTGTGGGCAGGTAGCGGTAAGTGGAGAAACTTTTGTTGTTCAAGATGTACATGCCCAAGAAAATTACATTTCTTGCAGCATTAACGTTCAATCGGAAGTGGTTGTACCTATTTATTCCAATGAGAAATTAGTGGCACAATTGGATATAGATTCGGATTATAAATCGCCCTTCACAGATGAAGACCAACGGTTCTTAGAAGGATTATGCGAGGAAATCGGACAAGTTTGGCCAGATTAGATACCGCTTCGGATGGCTTCTACAGGATCTAGCTTAGATGCCATCATAGCTGGAATGGTTCCACTTATCAATCCAATAATTACTGAGATAATTACCCCGGTTATCACATTTCCGCTGGTTATGATAAATTCAAACTCCAGTAAATCGGATGCTATAAATACACCAACAATTACAAAGAGTAATCCGATAATCCCTCCGAAGAGAGATAGCACAACCGATTCAAATAGAAACTGAAGAAGGATGAAATAATTTTTCGCTCCAAGCGCCTTTTGAATGCCAATTTGATTCTTTCTTTCACTTACGCTCACGAACATAATATTGGCAATTCCAAAACCTCCCACCAAAATAGAAAATCCCCCAATCACCGTCCCAACCATTCCAAGCACTTTAAATAATTGATCCAGCTGATTGCTGATTAATGAGATTTCATTCAGAGAAAAGTCATCATCGGTTTTGGGCTTTAAGCGTCGGATACTTCGCATAGCTACCCGTAGCTCATCCTTGAACACATCCATACCAACCGATGGTTTCGCCTTACACATTACCATATTGCCATTTAGTCGGTTCGGATTTACCATTTTGCGCATGGCTGCCGCTGGAATCAATATTAACTCGTCAATATTTCCACCTATAAGCCCTTTCCCTACTCTTTCAAAAACCCCTATTACGGTAAACTTCTTGCCTAAAACAGTAAATTTCTTTCCCTCTGCATAACCGCCAGCGAATAATCCTTCTGCGATATCACTTCCAATGATGGCCAAATTAGGACCCGAATTCGATTCGATCTCCGAAAAGTACCTTCCCTCCACTAAATCGAAGTCCCAGATTTTATTGTAGTCGCGGGTAGCGCCTAGCACTCCCACTTGCTCTACCGAATTATTGGCATGCTTAGCAGTTCCGCTCATAGTCATTCCAAAAACTAGGGCATCTGCACTTCGCAATCGGTCTTCCAATTCTCTAAAATCATTGTAAGAAGGCTCAGGCCTTTGAAGGTATTTCCACCAAGGATATTCGCCTCCTCCTCCCCAGCTCCATTTCTGTACGTAGATCACATCCCCACCCAGCGATTGCACTGAGTTGCGAATATTTGCCTCAAGAGAATCAACAATAGTATAAACCGCTATAATAGCAAAGATGCCGATGGAGATTCCCAACAAACTCAAAAAGGTACGTAACTTATTGACCGACAACGCATGAATTGCGAAGGAAAAACTCTCTAAGATCAGTCGAATAATTAGAAACATGTGTAGATAATTGCCAAGCCAAGATAGTAGAATTATATCGGCAGATTCGGACCTAAATTGAGTACCTTCGCGCTAATCATTTTTCCCAATTTTAATCTTGACATCTTGAAAAGAGCACGAACTGCTTTGGTCTCGGTATTTTCAAAGGAAGGCCTTGACGAGCTCGTTCGCACTTTACGCGAGTACGACATCGAAATATTTTCAACTGGAGGCACCCATTCCTACATTGAAAATTTAGGCATCCCGGTAAAAAAAGTTGAAGATTTAACCTCTTACCCCAGTATTTTGGGCGGAAGAGTTAAAACTCTTCACCCAAAAGTATTTGGTGGAATTCTAGCCCGAAGGGAAGAAGAAAACGATTTGGGAGAACTTTCAGACTTCCAAATCCCCGAAATTGACATCGTAGTAGTGGATTTGTATCCCTTTGAAGAAACGGTGGCGGCTGGTGGAAGTGATTCAGAAATCATAGAAAAAATTGATATTGGAGGAGTATCACTTATTCGTGCTGCTGCAAAGAATCACAAAGATGTTCTCATCGTTCCCGATCGCGCTTCTTATGCTCAGACGGTAGCCATTTTGAAAGCAAAAAAGGGCGCTACCGGTTTGGAAGATCGCACGGAAATGGCCAAACGCGCTTTTTCTATTACCTCACAATACGACAAAGCTATTCACGATTGGATGAGTGGAGAAGTAAGTCTTCGATACGGCGAAAATCCACATCAAAAAGCTCGCTTTGTTGGAAATCTGGACGAAGCCTTTACACAACTTCATGGCAAAGCTCTTAGTTACAATAATTTGCTAGATATAGATGCGGCCTGGTGGATGCTGAAGGAATTTCATCAAACTACCTTTGCCGTTATTAAGCACAACAATGCTTGCGGTTTGGCAAGCAGACCCACTATAGAAGAAGCTTGGGATGCCGCGCTTCAAGCCGACCCTGTTTCTGCCTTTGGTGGCATTTTAGCTACTAATAGAGAAGTAGATGCTAAAACGGCGAGCAAAATTCAAGATTTATTCTTCGAAGTACTGCTAGCTCCTTCTTTTAGCCCAGAAGCTCTTGAAATCTTAAAGACAAAAAAGAATAGAGTGCTGCTGCAAACAAAAGAATTCGAACGGACGAATAAACACATTCGCTCTGTTTTGAATGGCTATTTGGAGCAAGATTATGACAGTCATACAGATAGCGCAGAAGATTTCACTTACGCTACCGAAATGAAGCCCGATGCTCAGGAAATTGAAGACTTGCTTTTTGCTTCAAAAATCTGCAAGCATACCAAGAGCAATACGATAGTTCTTGTTAAAGACAAACAACTACTTGCCAGTGGAACGGGACAAACCTCAAGAGTAGACGCACTCAGACAAGCGATTGCCAAAGCAAAAGAGTTTGGCTTCGATCTAAAGGGAGCCGTAATGGCTTCGGATGCGTTCTTCCCTTTTCCAGATTGTGTTGAAATTGCACATAATGAAGGTATTAATGCAATCATTCAACCTGGAGGATCTATAAAAGACAATCTATCAATAGACTATTGCAACCTTAACGGCATGCGAATGGTTCTTACAGGATACCGCCACTTTAAACATTGAATTTCAGAGAATCATGGGCTTCTTAGATTTATTTACTCAAGACATAGCCATCGATTTAGGGACGGCCAATACACTTATCATTCACAATGATAAAGTGGTCGTTGATGCACCCTCTATTGTGGCCATTGATCGATCTACCAATCGAATTATTGCCGTTGGCCATGAGGCACGTCAGATGCATGGCAAAACACATGAGAATATTAAAACTATCCGCCCTTTAAAAGATGGTGTAATTGCAGACTTCAACGCGAGCGAATACATGATTCGAGAATTTATTAAAAACATTCCAGGATTAAAAAACCGTTGGCTCGCCCCTTCGCTTCGCATGGTAATTTGTATTCCATCTGGAATTACGGAGGTTGAAAAAAGAGCCGTTCGCGACTCCGCCGAGCACGCAGGAGCAAAAGAGGTATACCTCATCCACGAACCCATGGCTGCCGCTATTGGTATTGGGGTTGATGTACAAGAGCCTAAGGGCAATATGATTATTGATATTGGAGGAGGTACTACCGAAATTGCCGTTTTGGCATTGGGTGGAATTGTCTGCGATAAAAGCATAAAGGTAGCTGGAGATGTCTTTACAAATGACATTGCCTTTTATATGCGCAATCACCACAACCTATTTATTGGAGAGCGAACTGCCGAACAAATTAAGATTGAAATCGGATCTGCCTTAGATGAATTGGAAAATCCGCCTGAAGATTATGCCGTTCAAGGAAGGGATCTATTAACGGGTAAGCCTAAACAGGTAATTGTTACTTATAAAGAAATTGCCAAGGCTCTCGACAAATCGATTACCCGAGTAGAAGATGCCATTATGGAAGCTCTTTCAATGACTCCGCCCGAATTGGCTGCTGATATTTACAACAGTGGTATTTATTTAGCAGGAGGTGGAAGTATGCTAAGAGGATTGGATCAGCGCATTTCAATTAAAACAGAATTGCCTGTTTATGTAGCGGAAGATCCCTTAAGAGCCGTTGTTCGAGGAACCGGTATTGCACTTAAAAACCTCGAGAAGTTCAACTTCTTAATGCGCTAAGCCCATAAAGCATGCGCAGACTGATTGCGTTTCTATACCAGAATCGTCTACTTTTCGCCTTTCTCATTTTAGAGGCCATAAGTGTTGGATTGACTGTGCGTTCTCATTCTTTACATCGCTCTATACTCAATCAGTATACACAAAATTCTACCGCCTCTCTACATCAATTTAGCAGCGAGGTAGGCGCTTACTTTTCTCTGAAAGAACAGAATAAAAGGCTCAATGAAGAAAATGCTCGACTTCGATCTTCTCTTAAACAGAACTACTTTAGCCTATATACTCAAGTAGATAGTCTTGCCGATACCCTCATGGCTCGTCAATATATCTTTAGAGCAGCTCAAGTAGTAAACAATTCTTTTACCAAAAGAGACAATTATATCACGCTAAACAAAGGCAAGCTGCACGGTATTAAACCAGGCATGGGTATAATCTGCGATCAAGGTTTAGTGGGAGTTATTAAAGATGTATCCAATCATTATTCTACCGCCATTACTTTATTGCACAGTAGATTTTTAACCAGTGGAGCTCTAGAAAACACCGGAAATTTCGGTACCGTTTCTTGGCCTGGCTATTCATTCCGCTTTGCTACTTTAAGCGATTTGCCTAGCCAGATTCTAATAAAGAAGGGCGATGCCGTTTGGAGCACCTCCTACTCTGGTATTTTCCCTCCCTATACACCCATTGGCACAGTGGAAGACTGGGTTCAGAGAAATGCCGACCAATTTGTAGAAGCACGAATTGCCTTAGCGGTAGATTTTTCCTCCCTGCGTCATGTAGAAGTGGTTGAAAATCTGCTGCTGCCTGAAAAGAATGAACTTCAAGAATCCTCCAACGAACCATGAAAAATGGTATTCTTAAGCAGCTGAGCTGGTTCGTGGGAATTATGCTATCCCAGGTCTTGGTGTTTAACAACATCGAGCTGTTCTCTTATTTAAACCCTTATGTCTATCCAATTTTTGTGCTTAGCTTAAACGCTAAAACCTCTAGAGGTGGACTGCTTTTCTGGGGATTCATCTCTGGATTTATCGTTGACCTATTTGAAGATACGGGCGGTATTCACAGTTTTGCTACCACACTCATAGGCTTTCTCCGTCCTAGGCTTTTGCGTATTGTTGCCACACAAGGAGGCGAAGAGTTTGACAATTTGCTGCTTACAGGAATGGGCATCCGGAAGTTTGTAACCTACGGACTTATTTCCCTTTGGGTTCATCACTTTGCCCTCTACCTTTTAGATGGATTAAGTCTAAGGAGCATTGGATCTCTAATTATTGCTTCCTCCCTGAATGCAGTCTTTAGCTTTCTAGTCATTTTGCTAGCTGTTCTCTTTATCACCACCAAGAAAGCAAAACGATGAACAAAAAAGCGCTCTTGCTTTTTGTATTGTTCCTATTAATGTTCGTCATTTTTGCTGTTCGCTTGTTTTATATCCAAGTAATAGACGACAGCTATAAACTGAATGCGGAAAGCAATGCTATTCGCAAAGAATATGTTTATGCGGCAAGGGGTTCTGTGTACGACAGAAACAACAAACTCTTGGTAACCAATGTGGCTGCTTATGATCTATTGGTCATTCCCAACCAAACGGCTGCTTTTGATACCGCTAAATTGGCTGAGCTACTTTCTATAGATCCTCTCAGAATTCGTACAAGACTCGAAAAGGCCCGGAAATATTCTTCCTATAAACCTTCCGAAGTTGTTACACAGATCAATCAAAGAGACTATGCCAGCCTGCAAGAATGGATTCACTACTTCAAAGGCTTTTACATCCAAAAGAGATCTCAAAGATCGTATCCTTATATAGGCGCCCCCAATGTTGTGGGTTATATAAGTGAGGTTACCGAAGGATTTGTACAGAACAACCCAAACTATATAATGGGCGACCTTATTGGTGTTACGGGAATTGAGAAGTCGTATGAAGATCAATTGAAGGGTCAAAAAGGAGTGCGCTATGTCTTAGTAGATGTGCACAACCGGGTGAAAGGGCCTTTTAGCGATGGACAATATGATACTCTCGCCATTCCTGGTAGCGATTTGATTTCGTGCATTGATATTGATCTTCAGCTCTTGGGCGAAAAACTAATGCAAGGTAAAAGAGGTAGCATTGTGGCCATAGAGCCATCCTCAGGCGAAATCCTTGCGCTAATTTCAAGTCCTACTTACGATCCCAATCTTTTGGTTGGAAGAAAGCGCTCTAAGAATTACACACAGCTCTACATAGACTCTTTAAATAAGCCTTTGTACGACCGCGCTCTTTTAGCTGAATATCCACCAGGATCGCCTTTCAAACTCATTAATGCCCTTATCGGCCTTCAAGAAAAGGTTATTGAAACCAATACCACCTTTACCTGCCACCATGGATTTCACTTCGGCTCTTTGCATGTGGCTTGCCATTGCGGAACCGGCTATCCTATAGCTTTAGAAACTTCTATTTCTAAATCGTGCAACAACTATTATTGCAGCGTCTTTAAAAGAATTATTGAAAACTATCCCAATGCGAACCTAGGCATGGATGCTTGGCGAAAGCATGTTATGAGTTTTGGTATGGGCAATTTCCTCAACAACGACCTTCCCACTGGGCGACGTGGATTTGTTCCGAGTTCTGAGTATTTCAACAAAGCTTTTGGCTATCAACACTGGAAAGCAGTGAGCACAATTTCATTGGGAATTGGACAGGGAGAACTGCTCTTAACTCCTATACAAATGGCCAATATGGCCGCCGCTATTGCCAATCGCGGGTATTATTATACGCCACATATTGTTCGAAGCGTAGGTGGAACAGTGAATGAAAATTATATAAAACCCCATAAAACCACCATCAACCCAGAGCACTTTGAACCAGTTGTTGAAGGAATGCACAAAGTATTTGAAGAAGGGACCGCAAGAGCCTCTCGCATTGAATCTATACAGATGTGTGGAAAGACAGGAACCGCAGAAAACCCTCATGGCCAAGACCACTCTATTTTCATTGCATTTGCCCCCAAAGAAAATCCAACCATCGCCATTTCTATTATTGTAGAAAACGGATATTGGGGCTCAAGATGGGCGGCTCCTATCGCCAGTCTTATGATGGAAAGTTATATTAACGATTCCATCTCGAGGCCTGAATTAGTGCAGAGAATGGTCGATGGCAACTTAGACGATGAATACAACAAGCAAGCTCTAGAATTGGCGGCTAGAAAACTCAAGCTCTTGGCCAAATGAGGGAAAGTAGAACCATATTCACGCATTTAGATTGGTTTACGGTTGGTATATACCTCATACTCGTATTCCTTGGTTGGATAAATATCTACGCTGCTGCTTTTAATGAGGTTCACCCTTCTATTACTGATATGAGCCAAGAGTACGGAAAGCAACTCTTCTGGATCCTAAGCTCCATTGGTCTCTTTGTGATTATTCTCTTTTTAGATGGAAGGCTGTATGAAAAACTAGCCATCCCCATTTATATAGCGGCTTTGCTACTGCTTGCAGGCGTTTTAGTTTTTGGAACTACCATTAGTGGGGCGCGTTCTTGGTACACCTTTGGAGGATTTAGTCTGCAACCTTCTGAATTCATGAAATTCGCTACGGCGCTGGCTGTGGCCAAAATCCTCTCCGCCAAAGAAGGGGCTATCTCCAAAAAAGAGCGATGGCTCACTGCGCTTATTATTGCTCTTCCCATCCTCCTTATCCTTCCTCAACCCGATTTGGGCTCTGCTTTGGTCTATTTCGCTTTCCTTTTACCGCTTTATCGCGAAGGAATGCCCGCTTGGATCTTAACCGCTTTACTCGTTATAAGCATTCTATTTATTCTGAGCCTCCTCTTTCCTCTCTCTACTATGATTTTGGGAATTCTCGGATTGTTGGGCATTGCTATCTTCCTTCTTCGAAAACAAAAAAGAGCTTGGATCTGGTTGGTTTTAGCGGCCGTTTCTTCTATCCTCGTGGTACTCTCGGTAGACTATGCGTTTAATGAGCTTCTTGAAGATAGACACCGAAACAGAATTAACATCCTCCTCGGGAAGGCCCAAGACCCTAAAGGAATTGGCTATAACACTAACCAAAGCATGATTGCTATTGGCTCGGGGGGATTAGCAGGCAAAGGCTTTATGAAAGGAACTCAAACTAAATTCAACTTTGTGCCCGAACAAACAACCGACTTTATCTTCTGTACGGTGGGAGAAGAATGGGGATTTGTTGGAAGTGCTACGGTTTTAATTTTGTTTACGGTGCTTTTCTTCAGGCTTATCTATCTTTCTGAAAGACAACGATCCTCGTTTAGTCGGATCTATGGATATTCTGTTACTTCCATTCTCTTTTTGCATGTTTGTGTAAATGTTGCCATGACCATCGGCCTGGCTCCCGTAATTGGCATTCCCCTTCCATTTTTTAGCTATGGAGGGTCTTCTCTCTGGGGCTTCACCATCTTGCTTTTTATCTTTCTGCGGCTCGATGCCTATCGAATGCAGATTCTTTAACTCAAATAAGTAAATATTCTTTCAATTAAAGAGTATATTTCGTTCTTAAATCTAGTTTAGAACCACCTACTATGGAAATCGACAAAGTAAATCAGTATCTCATGGCCAATGCCAAGTACTTCAACTCCCGGGATGTAATGCTCATTCGCGACACTCTTTTGGCTGCTGATGATTCAAAATTACTACCTCTAATGAGTACAGAGTTTAAAGATCCTACCATCATGCTAATCATATCTATTCTCGCTGGTCAATTGGGTGTAGACCGCTTTCTTTTGGGCGAAGTGGGAATGGGTGTTTTAAAACTACTTACCTGCGGTGGATTAGGTATCTGGGCCATTGTAGATTGGTTTCTAATTATGGATAAAACAAAAGATTACAATAACCAAAGAATACAACAAGCATTGATGCGATGAAACGCAGCAGCTTCGAGTGGTTATTAAGAGCTTTAACAATCGGCAGCTGGACATGGTTACTTTTTAGTCGTCATGAACATCCAACCCAAAGCCTTTGCTTAATTAAAAACCTCAGCGGATATCCTTGTCCTGCTTGCGGAACCACCCGTTCGGTTCTTCTCATCTTAGATGGCCATTTTTGGCAATCAAGCCTGCTGAATCCTCTGGGGTGGTTTGCCCTTGTTGGCCTCTCTCTCACCACTCTCTTTTTACTCATAGATTGGCTTATGTCTCTTAGAACCACAGAAGCCCTTTTTTTTAGAATGGAGGAAGTCTTCAAGGCAAAACCCCTTCTTCAAGTATTCTTTCTACTCTGCATAATTCTCAATTGGATATGGAACATTCAGAAGCAACTATAATAGATTTAAGCGACGTTCACGATTTCGAATTCAACAAGGCCTCCAATGCCTATTTAATGTCGATTATCGCCTTTATGGTTGGATTGCCCCTCCCCATTATCAACCTTGCAGCCACGGCTATCATCTTCCTCGAAAGTCGAAAATCGAGCTTTTTTGTTCGCTGGCACAGCACTCAAGCCCTGCTGTCTCAACTCTTAACTGTATTACTCAACTCTGGCTCTTTCTACTGGACTTTCGCCATTATTTTCGGAAACGTCCCTTTAACCGATGCATACATTGCCTATCTCATTGTGGTGGTCTTATTCAATCTTTGGGAGTGGATTAGCACCCTTCTTGCCGCCTCGGCATTACGCAAGGGAAAACACTATGAACTGTACTTTTTTGGTGCCATTACACATCTTATTATCCGAAAATGAAAACATCAACCAAAGCCCTGAACCAGGCCATAACGCTCTTGGGTGGATTGGCCGTCGCATGGTTTCTTCTCTCGCTCATTCCTTTCACTAAAAATGCCGAATGGAAGAAACTCCATAGAGAACAAGAAGAGAAAATAGGAGAATGGATGCTCGAAACCATGACTTTCGGACACGATTCTCTTATATCTATTCAGTTAGACTCCATTACAAAGGTCTTGCTAGATGATCTCCTTATTCACAATAGCGATTTGCGTTCGAAGGTGAAGGTTCACCTGATAAAGTCGGATGAGATTAATGCTTTTGCTTTACCCGGAGATCATATTGTTGTCTTTAGCGGAATTTTAAAAGAAATGGAAAGCGTAAATCAATATGCTGGAGTGCTCTCGCATGAACTAGCCCATTTGCAGGAAAGTCATATTCTTAAAAGGGTCTCGCGCGAAATAGGCTTATCTATATTTATAAGTTTGATTACTGGATCTGGAAACGGGGGAATTCAAAAAGTAGCATCCGAACTGAGCGGTTTGGCTTTCTCTCGCAGCGAAGAAAAGGAAGCCGATTTGGTAGGAGCTGATATGATGGTTAAGGCAGGAATAGATCCAAAAGAGCTAGGCGCTTTAATGGCTAAAATTGAAGCTTTATCTGAATCCAATGCGCAGTTCGAATGGCTCTCTTCGCATCCTGCTGGGAAGAATCGAGAGGAATATCTTATGCAATATGAGCTTCCTCGAGACTTTAAGGAGGATATTAAAATGGAAAAGGCGTCTTGGCTTAAATGCCTAGACGCCCTTTCTGAAACTCGGGAGGAAGAATATTAATAAAACTTCGCTCTATTATCTTTAATTCTTGCTTCTGTTTCTAAAGCATCAAACAAACCGTTGGTTACTCTCGTTCTCATTGGATCTTGATTTCGCTTTACAACATCGTCATAAAATCCTGGATCAGGCAATTCGGTATGCTCTGTTACCAAGGCAATATAAGCCGCTCTCTCTCCACCAAAAGGCTTAGCAATTTCATTCAACTTCAATCCGCTCATAAAACCAACGAAAGCTGGTTCTCCGCCAATGCCGTTTATGTTAGCCTGACTGAAGCCCATTTGCTGCTGACGGATTTGATCGTTCGCCATTCCCAATGCACTCGCTATTTCTTCTAAGCTTGTTGCACTCTTAGCTGCATCAGCCAATTTCTTAACCATCATTTCCTTCTTCTTTTCTACCAAGACCTTCGGCATTACCAATGGCTCAATTTCTTCTGCTGTTGGAATTCCTTTCTTGTAGATCTTATCCAACTGAACAATAATGTACTTTTCTGTACCAACAGTGAAAAGTTGCACATCGTCTATTTTGGTTTCTTCTTTATACGCCCAGCGAACAATTTCTCTATTGTTGCCCAAGCCCGCAAGATTCTCATCAAATGCCTTAACACTGTTCAAGGGTTTCGGACTCATTCCTGCTGCCTCGGCAGTAGCACCCAAGCGCAAATCGCCAATAGACGATGCGAAGTTGGATGCCATGGTGTAGGTGTCATCCAAGGTGGCCTCAGATGGAGTAAGTTTTCTGGCAATTCTTGCTACACGAATAGATTCAGTATCGCCTTTCTGTCCTGTGATCTCAACAATGTGGAATCCAAATTCAGTGATTACAAAACCCAACTTTCCGGTTTTGTTATAAAAACAGAAATCAGCAAAAGGCTTGGCCATGCTTCTTTGTTCAAACCAGTCTAAATCTCCGCCTTTGGTTTTTGCTACTGCATCATCGTTATAGGCGTTGCTGATGGCTTCAAACTGCGATGGATCTTTTTCTAACAAGGCAAAAAGACTATCTGCCAACTGCTTTCCTTCTTGAGGACTGCGCGTTACT
The DNA here is from genome assembly GCA_017858515.1 of Cryomorphaceae bacterium. GTDB lineage: Bacteria > Bacteroidota > Bacteroidia > Flavobacteriales > Schleiferiaceae > RFXV01. Next base: position 26,183 of record JAFMBM010000037.1, read on the forward strand.
GTTTCGGCTGCGCGCGTAGCTCCTTGAACTGAAATTAAGATATGCTTGGCACGAACACTGTCTGGAACTACCATTTTCTTAACCACCTTAATCAATTGCCACATTCCATCCTCTTCATATGGCCCGTACACAAAACCCGCTGGAGCATTCCAGATGTTCGAATCTAGCAAGGGAGAAAGGCTCTCTCTTTTGTAATAGGCTCCATCGAAAGGCAGTTCAGAGTTAGCCAAAACAAATAATGAATCGTTTTCCGTTTTACCGAAACCGAAAATGGTGTCGTTAACCCCAGTAGGGCTGCTTAAAATCTTTCCGTCCTTAAGCTCATTTAATTCAGCCAACAATTGGTCTCTATCTGCATCTGAAGGTTTAATAGGGAAAGTAACATAGGTAATAGCCCTTTCTTCCTGCTTCCTCTCGTACACTTTTGCATTCTTCTTAATGTAGGCATTCATCTCTGCCACGCTTACATCTACAGTTGAATCTGCAATTACATCATAGCGAAGAGCGATATACTTTGCCTGATACGAATCGTTCTGGTCGAAGTAATCTTGCCTCGCCAAAGCCGAAGGATAATAAATACCCATTTGAATGGCCTTATTGAATTTGTCAGTAAGACTCTGTTTTCCGATAGCTTCTTCAAACAGCAACCAATTCTTCCAAATATCCGCTGCCTGTGGCTCAACGCCCACATTGTCGCGAATGTTAGCAAGGGCTTGCTTAAACAAATCTTTGTTAAAACGTCCCGTTTGAGGATCTAAGAAAGATTGATTGGTAGCAATACTTTGATGAGTAATAATTCTTTGAAAGAGCTCTTTCTCAGTTAAAGTGAAGCCATTGGATTCTTGGATATCACCTAGAATCTTATCGCGAAGTGCGGAATTCCAAACCTGATCTGCAAATTGCTTTTCCGTTACATTGTTGAATGCTTGGTCGCCTGTATTCGATATATAGGAGGCTCTGGCCTCTTCCATTCTCTTACTAAATTCTTGAATGTCGATTTTATCTCCATTCACACTTCCCACCACATTTACTCCACCGAGTAAGAAGGAGTTTCCGGAAGAAAACAAATCAGTAAGTATGAAGGCCAGCATTGCTAGACCTATTACCAGTATCAGAAGGCGCGAGCGCTGACGAATCTTTTCTAAAGTTGCCATTAAAATTACCTTGTTTTAGACAGGGGGCGAATATACAACTTCAATTCAGAGAGATGAGTGCATTTTTCGCGCATATTTTTCAGTTTTTTGAGGCTGCCCTTTTCTTCTCAACGAACTCATTTCCTCTGCATTAAATGTTGAAATACAAGTTGGTATTGGTCGGCCACCACATCCCAATTGTACTTATCTCTTATTAAATTGAGATTGGCTTTCTTCCAGAGCGCTGCCTCCTGTGAAGGAATTGGATCTTCTATTTGCGTCCGAACCTCTTCTGCTGTGCTAAAAAAACGTGCATTATCATTTAACACACTTCTATTGAATACGTTGTCATGTGCATAAATCAGACATCCGCATGCCATCGCCTCTAAAAGAGAGGGATTTGTTCCGCCTACACTATGTCCGTGAAAATACCTTCGGGCGTAAAATCGAAGGGCATCGGTTTCGTCTTTCGAATAGATTCCATTCAGAAAGCGAATCCGGGAGTCTTTAAACTTCTCTTCCATCTTTTTGGAAAAGGCATTGGTTCTATTTCCTACCACCAAAGTGGGATGCGGATAATGGCTTCGAACAATTCCATCCAAAATCATTTCGATATTGTTCTCAGGCTCCATTCGAGCCAAGATCAGTTGATAATTGCCTGACTCTACTGAATATTTCTCAAGCAATTTCATATCTGGATTCTCAGGAACCTCCGCTCCGTAGGGAATATAAACCGCGCCAGCGCCATACCGCTCTGCGAGGTAATCTTGAATTCCAAGCGAATCGGCTATCAGCTGATCTGCCTTGCGCGCCGACCATCCTTCGCTCCACTTTAAAAATTGTTGAACGGTTTTGCTGTATTTCGCTCGCTTCCACTCTAAGCCATCCATATTGGTTACTATTCGGCTTTTCCTCGGAAGAAAAGCTTGCCAAATGCCACTGCTGGTGTAGCCCAGTTGTAAAATAATGTCGTAGTTTCTCTTGTGAGAATCGAGAATGCCGAAGAAATCGTAGATGAACTGACCTGCTGTTCCTAACTGTTTTTCTGGATCCCATATCCGCGCAATGCGCACTCCTTTCCAGCTATTTACTTTTATAGGATGGGTATGACTGCTGTAAACCGTCACGGCATGGCCTTTTTTCACCAAGCGAGCAGCCAGTTGCTCAGCGCATTCTTCAAAACCTCCGTACTGATTGGGGATACCCCGTGAGCCAAGAATTCCGATCTTCATTGACCCAAAATTTGTTTATACATTTTAAACAGTTGTTCGCCCAGCCTTTGCGGATTGGCCACCGATTCGGCCCATTCCCTATTTTTCTCACCCTCTTGAATAGCGCTCTCAATGCCCTTTTGGATGGAAGTCACCTCCTTTGGATCTACCGACACCGCCCTGCCACTAAAAATCTCGAGTACTTCCGCATTATTTCCAATCACAGCCCCGCATCCGCAAGCCAAGGCTTCTAAAGTACTTAAGCCCGTGGTCTCAAAAAAACTAGGTAATATATGGGCAGCCGATTGCTCGTATAGAGGCTTTAGCTCTTCCGCACTTAAATAATCTACAAAAACCACATTCCCACCCGCTTGCCGCCTGCACTCTTTATAGTAACGCGAGTGATTAGGCGAGGCTTTACCTACCAAGGTTAGGGTATAATCTGTGTTTCGTACTGCCTGTATAAGGCTTAGCTGATTCTTAAGAGGTTCAAACCGACCCACACAAAGAAGAGCCTTATTCTCTCTTTCTGCTTCTATCTTTTCGAAATAAAGGGGTTGGATGGGAGGAAGGAGAACGACACCCTTCTCTTCCGACAGAGAATAATAGTGAGAGATCCGATCTAATTCTGAACAACTCGCCCCAATTACAAGGCGCGAATGATCTAAAAGCTTTTGAACCGATTTCGCATGACCCAAGACTAAATACGGCCAACTAGGAATTGGACGCTGAGCTTTCAAAGTGCGAAGAATTTCTTTCAGCCATTCAAGACTGGAAGGAGAGAAAGAACGCGAAATCATTCTCCGCAAGCCCGACTCAGACTGAGATTCAACGGAAGAATAGTCTACAAAAACGGCTTGAATAATAAGCGGAACCTCTGGGAATTGCCGAATGAGTTCTATGCCCAACTCTGGCCTATTGAGATTGAAGTGATGCAGTAGATCTGGCTTACGTTCGGCTGGCCAATTCTCTTGGGTATAGCCCATTACGCCTTGTGTTTTCAGGGCATCAATGGTTTGCAACAAATGATGCGTATCTCCACCCGGCCTCTTAAAGGCATCTATGCGAGAACTAAACAACACATTCATTGGGTGAAAATACTTCTTCTTTATTTTAGTTGCCACAGCAACTTGTCAGCGCTTAAGATTTCTAATTGCTTTGAGGAAACGCAAAGCAGTTGAAGAAATAAGAGCAACGGAAAGAGCCACTTTGCATTCACTAGCTAAATCCAAGAGAGTAGCATATTGGAATGTATGAATTGCGTTCTACAGCCTTTCTTAAAATCTAATTTACAATCCTAAGAAGGAGTTCATTTAATAGGTTGTCATCTCGTAGAAGCAGCACTTCGCCGAAGGCGCTATAATGGAAGTACTGGCAGGGGCGGCCGGATTTGGCTAGGAGAGATTTCTTGTGGTTGAGTAAAGTGGAGGCAGCGCTCTTTCTCATGTTTTAAAGATAAAAGTTATTTACTTTCAATCTGACTGAAAAAGCTACTAGTTATCCCCATCCTTAATCATTCCCCTACTTTTTAATCCTTTAGGACGCTATTGATACTAGAAACAAAATAGTGAGGCGAATTTGTGATTGTTTACGTGATGGAAGATCCTATGAAAAACGAAAAGCCGCTTAAACTTAGCAGAAAGTTATTCTGAAATTTTTTGAGCCGTTCAGAGCTCTAAAAAAAAGCGGAAATAACTTTCGGGGCTTTGTTTAATCATAATTATTGCGGGGGATTTAATTTTTTCATTAGCTCTTTACTACATCCAATTTGATTATTCATAAAAATCTTTACTTCTCTATTTTCGCTGGATAATATGTAAAATTCACTTTCTGGAAGACTCGATGATAAAATGTTGTGTAACGCAACAACTTTTTTCTCACCAATATCATTTATTAGAAACACCTCTATTATTTTGACCTCCTTAATAGCATTTAATTTCTCTTTAGCAACAACAGCAATGTTATGACTATCTACAATCTTTATCTCATTCAAATAAATCGTTACTGTATCATTTGAAGAAACTCTAAAATTCAATGACAATTCTCTATCCTTACTATTACAGAACGACATAATCATTAAATAAGAAAATAATATTATTTCGTTTTTCATAGCCTTTTTTTGCTGTTATAACCACTATCTCCCACATTTAACCCTCTTTCTGTATTGCCATTATAAATTTTGTCTACATAGCTTTTCCGGAATATGCTAGGTGCCACTAACCATCTATTTTTAGAAAAGAAATATTCACTGCCGCTACGATCAGTTCCCGTAAAAACGGCACCATGTCCATTTACACTACTATTCGTTTTTCTATCAGCATATCTTAAAACAGTTCTACCAACTATGGCCTTATTACTAGTTGTTGCAGAATAATCACTTTTGAGCTTTGCGTCAAACTCACTCCCGGAACTAATTCCTAACCCAGTGCCAGGACCACTACCTTCAAATTTTCTACCTTCATTTAAAGCGATACACGACCCCCAACAATTATAATTTAATCTCTTCCCACTTTCCGTTCCTGCCAATAGCCCTTGCGTAGAAGGATAGCCGGCAGCTTTTGCATCATTAATCGCGGTTTTCATCTCTGCAAAAACACCTCCAACTTCAACCAATATATTTACTACTCCATCATCATCCCTAGAGTCATAAGCACATTTTAGAACGTCCTCACTACTGTTTTCTGTGGAGTTTTCAAAGAACGCTTTAAAAGTTTCGAAATTATCCCCTTCTTCCATGGTTAATGTAACATTTCCGTTATCATCTATACCTGGTATCCATCTTCCATCTGGATCAACCAACATCACAGGATTATTTGCAGTAAAGCAATAAGGTGACATGGTTGGGTATTTC
>JAFMBM010000068.1 GCA_017858515.1 Cryomorphaceae bacterium
GATGGGCAGCTCGGCTGTCCTTTTTTATGCCTTATGATTGCCAAATGCGATGTTTTAGTCTGTTTTGATGGGTTGATGCTTCTCAATAGACATGGCTTCGACTTGTGGGTCAAGTATGTTCAATAAAGCGCGTCTTTTACTATATCACATCACCTATAAAAAGGCATTAAGAAATTTTCACTTAAAGAAATTACTGTACCCTCTTCGGAGGCCGATTCTTAATTTTGAAAGTGGACTGAAAAACGAGCTACGAAAGACGCGGTTCCTAGACTAAGGAATCAATCAAAAAAAAGAGAAAAGTGAAAATACTATTTGTTTGCAGTAGGAACCAATGGCGCAGCCCAACGGCAGAAGCAATTTACAAAAGTCGACAAGACATTTCAGTTAAGTCTGCTGGGACAGAATCTTCAGCGAGAATCAAGTTGACATCAAAAATGATTTTATGGGCTGATATCATCTTTGTCATGGAAAAGAAACATAAAGAAAGAATCTTTCAAAAATTCGGACATGAAATTGAAAACAAACCTTTAATAATTCTCTCAATTCCCGATGAATATAAATTTATGGACGCTGAGTTAATTGAGGAAATTCAAACAAAAGTTGACCCATACTTTTAAAAAACACCGCTTATATCGACCAAGCATTCCTTCACCTCGAAGTCCCTAGAATAAAGCCGCTCTTGCACGGAATCAGGCTTGAAGTGGGTGACAGCGCTGTGGGGCATTCGTTTTTAGGGTTTCTAGCTATGTGCAATAATGCCCCTTGAAACAACTAGGAGTAGCTTTAACATGAAGGAAGATTGAACAGAAACAGACTTCTTTATCGCGTTTTATCTTAGCCGCAACCTTAGAGGCCCTTTAAAAAGACAGAATGAAGATTAAATTGCTTTTCATCGGCTTGATTATCTCTACAGCCGGTTATGCCCAAGTTTTAAGTCCCTATTTTGATAAGGATGAATATACCGAATTATTAAAAATTATTGAAAAAGCACATGTTCCTTTGGATAAATGGGACAGTGACACCATAGTAGAAATGCCAGATAGTTACGCATTTAATTACCGGTCACCTCAAATCGCATTCGATAATATTTGGGACTTATGGTTTCATAAAACATAACCTATAGCAGTCATTTCCGTGAGGTGCACTATACGAACCGGAGCCAGCTTTTTAGCCAATTTCTATGCCGCTATGATTCCTGCAAAAGGTGAAATTGCATTAGACGATGACCTTACTTTCCAATATGAGCTTGCACAAAATCCCAAAGCCGCAGTGCACGTTGGGTGGTTTATTTCTATGGCCTATTTATCAAAATCGATAACCGCAAAAATAGACTCCGCTTATGCCATGGGCATAAAAGACATCATACTTACCGGCCACAGCCAAGGCGGTGGAATCACATTTTTATTAACCGCATACCTGCGAAGCCTAAAGAAGACAGGTCAACTTCCTGCGGACATTCAATTCAAGACTTATTGCAGCGCAGGACCAAAACCAGGGAACTTATTCTTTGCCTATGAATATGAAAAAATGACTGAAGGCGGATGGGCATTTAATGTGGTGAACACGGTTGACTGGGTGCCAGAAGTACCGTTCTCATTACAAACGGTGCATGACTTTACGGAGGTGAACCCTTTTCGCCACGCAGAAAAAGAAATTAAAGAACTTAAATTTCCTCAAAGACTTGTGCTAAAGAGGATCTATACTAAATTGAGTAAGCCAAGTTTAAAAGCTCAAGAAAACTACGAAAAGTATTTAGGAGAAATGGTCTCCAAGGCTGTGGAGAAACAAATCCCCAGCATTCAATTGCCTGAGTATTATGAAAGCAATAACTATGTGAGGACAGGGCAGACCATTGTACTTATGCCCACTGAAGAATACTTTGATCTCTTTCCAAACGATCCTACGAACACGGCCATTTGGACCCATCATGGCATCAAGCCTTATTTATTTCTGATTGACCGTCTTGAGTAAAAATGCATAGGGCTTCCATACCTGCTTCTAAAACAAATAAGTCCTTCCTTCGGCAAGCATTGTGGCCTAATCAGTATTGAAAGGCAAGGGCTGAATAGATTCAAGTATAGTCGGAAGTATAGATGCATTGGTTTGGCGGGGCTTGTCTAATGTACTTTTTCAAAGCTGTTAGAAGAATGCAACTCAGTACCCTACTACAAACGGGTCTTGCCTAAAACAACAAAAGCCCGCGACTAGCGGGCCTTTGAAGTAAGGGAAAAAGATCTACTGTTTGTTTATTCGTTCAGTAAATACCTCATCTTCTGTAAGTACCCGAACCAAATAAACACCATTTGCGAAATTTTCAAGAGTAAAGGAGTCTTCCAAGTTTCCTCCCGATTGCTTTTGCATTAACCTCTTGCCGTTCAAATCGCATAATTCAATACTCTGAATGCCAGATTTCGATTTAATTTGAACCAAGCTTTGGGTTGGATTTGGATAGATTCGGATGCCAGAAGCCAGCTCAGATTCTGAATCTCCATCCCACTTTGCACCAGAGCCGTTGTAAAACCTCCTAATCGGACAAGCATATTGTGTATTGTAGATGGTACCATTGTCATTTACTCTAGTAAAAACAGTGAATTCATAGTTACCACTGGGTCTACCACTACCTGTAAAGTTAACGGTTGCAGTAGTGCCACTAGAGAGCGGAGTGTTGGTCCAAGTTCCTCCTAGAGCAGCATTGCGGTAGGCCATGCGATAACCCACAATACTTACTCCTGAAGCCAAAGTTGGGGCTGTCCATAAACCCGAAAAGCTTACGGCATTGGGTTTTACAAGAGTGAAAGACTTGGGAGTATAAGTGGTATTCACCGAGCTTACCGTTACCGTTGCAGAATCTTGACAACCGGCTTGATCGGTTACTACCACCGTATACGTTTGGCCTTGTTGCCCATAAATGTATCGAGTGGTTTTTCCATTGCTCCAAGCGTAGGTTTTTGCCTTAAATCCACCATTTGCAACCACTTTTAGTTGTGCTGAATCGCCTGCGCAGAAGGGCGCTACAAGTTGGATGGCTGCAACGCTCATGGGCTTGCAATCGGAAGTGAAGGATTCTTCACAGCTGTATTTCCAAATTCCATTATTGCGAACCCCGATGCGCACGCGTGTTTCGCCTGAAAACACCTTTGCCTGAAAATTGGTGTTGGTGGTAGCGGCGGAGCTCCATGTTTTTGGAGTAGACCAGTTTAGATCAGAAGGACCTTTTAGCTGCAAAGCGTACAACTGTCCGGCTGGGGCTGTAAAGTTTACTTTATAGGTTCTAGGATTGCCCACCTTGGTTATGGAACTGATCAGTGGAATAGGATCACAAGCGCTTACACTGTTGAAGCATACTTCCGGCAATACTGAATTGGCTGTTAAGTTGGTAGTGCGGTTGGTAATGCTCTCCCATACAACTGTGCCCCCTATCCAACGTCTGAACTTATAGCTAACCATTCCTTGTGGAAGAGATACTTTGGTTGCAAAAGAGCCATTTCCGGTTGGATTCATGGTGTGCGCCATCCATCCACCTTGATCTATGGCCACATCTACCGAATCATACGCACATTCAGCACTCATATTTACAAGGAAATCTAAATCGTAGTTGCCTCCTGTGCTGCAATTGGAGCAAGATGCCCAACAAACAGGACTTAGAATGGTATTCTGAGTAGGCATGAGGAAACGATTGGTAAATCCGCCCAGAGTAATAGTACAGGGTGAGCCCGGACTAAGGTTTTCTTGAGCTGTCCATCCATCTACGCTGTATTTGAACTCAATGCCAGAAGTAGGCACGTTTACGGTAAGCTCATAAATGCCATCGCCATCCGGATCGGCCATTGGAGCACATGCGCCGCACCAACCATTGAAGTTTCCATTCAGATTTACAGTAGAGTAGAGCCCCGTATAGTTGTTCATATTTACTTTAAACGTAACATTCACTGTACTGGGAATGCCAACACAATCGGTGCACTGATTCCAGCAGACTTCATTTAAAACAGTGTCTCCCAGCAGTTCTGCAAAGCGATTGGTAAAACCAAAAAGGGTTTTGGTACAAGAGGTACCCGCTGCCAAAGCTTCCTGGCCATTCCATCCATCTAAAGTGAATTTGTACTCTATTGAATCTGCGGTTAGCGGGATGGAAAGCGTCCATACATTATTGCCTTGTAGGGTCATTGGATTGCAGACTCCGCACCATCCGTTAAAACTCCCATTTAGAAAAACACCCGTATAGGCTGGACCAGTATAATCGGCCATGTCTACTTTGAAAGTAACCATTTTAGAAGTGGGTCCAGAAGCACAACTCACGCAACTACTCCAACAAACTGCTGGAAGTACAGTATTGGAAGTAACATTAATTACCCTATTGGTAAATGAACCGGTGCTTTGAGTACAGGCAGATCCTGGAGTTAAATTTTCTTGAAAGCTCCAATTATCTACTGCAAACTTATACTGATGCGATCCCGCTGGGATCATTACCGTGGCTTCCCAAATTCCATCCCCATCGGGGTCAGACATTGGGTTGCATGAGGCTCCACACCAACTGTTGAATGTACCATTCACTTCAGGGGTGGTAAAGCTGCCTGTGTAATTCGTCATATCCAACTTAAAAGTCACCGAATACGGCTGACTGATAGCGAATAGTGAACTGATTAACAGAAACAAAAGGAGAGTTTTCTTCATATAGTTTTTTTGAATTTGTATATCAAATATACATTTTAGTAGAATGTACTAGAAGTCCGCTAAAAAATATTTTCTTGCCCTAAATTCACTGTTTTCTAGATGTTTAGAGCCAATGGAAATACCTATCTTTTTCTTTCAACAAAGGGAAGCTCTTGCCAATGTTTTCGGCTTTTTCAAGCTTGAATGAGCATCTATTTGCTGCTTCTTTTTTTGTTTATTGGCTTATTCTTCCGAATTCTTTGGTTTCTGTTTGTACTCTAATTGGCCTTCATCTGCTGCAAAAAAAAGGATAGATTTGATTGAAACTTGCCGAGTGAAATGCCTTACCTCGATATACTAAAGATTGTCTTCATGAAAAAATGCTTCGCTCTGCTGTTCTTTGTCTCTACTTTGGGCTATTCACAGAACACTAAGAATGTTTTATTTCTTGGAAACAGCTATACGAATTACAACGATCTACCTAAACTGATAGAAGATATTGCCGCCTCTCAGGGCGATGTACTTACTCATAATCAGAATACCCCAGGCGGAAAATCCCTTCAAGGACACAGTACAGATGCTACTTCTATGAGCTTAGTTAAACAGGGCGGATGGGATTATGTGGTCTTGCAAGATCAAAGTCAGAGGCCTTCTTTTAGTCCTGCTTCGGTGAGCGTAAACAGCTTGCCTTACGCCAAACAACTAAGCGATACCATCTATAAATACAGTCCCTGCGGCGAACCCCTCTTTTATATGACATGGGGAAGAAAGAATGGCGATGCTTCCAATTGTGCTAGCTATCCTCCGGTTTGTACCTACGCAGGAATGCAAGCTAGGCTTCGTTCGAGTTATTTAATAATGGGACAGGAGAATTCGGCTCCTGTTTCTCCAGTAGGCGCGGTGTGGAGAGATTTTTTGCAAAACAATCCAACCGTAGAATTATACAATGCAGATGAAAGCCATCCGAGTTTAAACGGAAGTTATTTGGCTGCCTGTACCTTTTACGCTGCTATGTTCCATAAAAGTCCAGTGGGTGCTTGGAAGCCTACTACCATGAGCAGCAGTTTGGCCACAGCCATTCAAACACAGGTTGCCAATACGGTTTTTGATAGCTTAAGTGTATGGAGAATAGATACTTCTGCCGTACCTCCTAAAGGAACATCCGCTAATTTGGGTGGAAGTCGTCCTCGTGCTTTAATTCAATTTTTCGCTACCGACAGTTTGCGCCTAGATTCAGTGCGCTGGTTTTACGGTAATGGCCTGCGCGCAAGCGGTTTTTCAGCCTCCGATACCTTCACCATCCCCAATGGAGGAAACATATATATATATTCCGAACATTGGAGAAAGTGCCAAGTCAGTTTAGATACCATAAATTTCGCTTTTTTGTCGGCAGATCAGTTTCAAAGTGCCGATAAAAAGTTCAGCATTTATCCCAATCCAAGCACAGATCGAATTAGGTTGGAAACCGACTTAATAGGTCCGGTTTATTTTAAACTAGTAAGTTCGGAAGGCCGTATATTGGAAGATGGAATATTGGAGAACAATGAAATCAACTTACGGAATTTGGAATCTGGAGAGTACATCCTTCAGTTAGAAGTAGGCGGAATATTCTACCACCATAAGCTTCTAAAGTTGTAACCGATTTTATCTGTACTCATTTATATCTGATCTGGTATAGGAAAAGAGGGTATTTGTTTATTGGTAAACCCCATGATGGGGAGTAAATAGCGCCGTTCAGATAAGGAAATCAGCATTTTAGAGGCTAATTTGTTTTCTATTAATGAATTTGTTGTACAGCTGCGCGCTTTTGTCGGTATTCGGCACTATGGCAACCTGAGCAGCGCAAGCAAGAGTAAAAGCAGGCCCATTCTACCCTCATATTAGAACCTTCCCTTCCTCTTTAAAGTGCCATGCTTCATGCTTCCTGTTAGCCAGAAAGGCTAAAACGCTTTCCCCATAGCGCTGTATCACACACTTCAAGCACGGTTCCGTGCAACAGCCGTTTCATTCTAGGCCCTACGGGCCGAACGAAACCTTAGTTGTTGGCATCAGTTATTGTAATAATTGAGTAATCAATGTAACACTGAAAACGGTCATTAATACCCAACCAATAAAGCCCTGTACGATGACAATATAGCGTGAGAATCCTTTCGTTGGTATGTTGCCAAATCCTAGTGTGGTGAAGGCGTTTAGACTCAAGGTTAGAGCATTAAGGACCTTTAGAAGTAACGTGTATAGTAAAAATCCCATGAACCAAGCCCCACTTAAAAATGCAACCTTTCGTTGTTGCTTTTTTGGAAGGTTAGAGAACGTGCCACTGAGAATATCCATTTTGCTCAAGGCGAATTTTCTAAGGTTGTCTGATATCAGATTGGATTTTACATACCAGTTAATGAGCCTTGTAAAAAAAACCGGGATTTTCCCTATACTCACTTCGTTCTCGGATGCAAGCAATGCAACTTCATTTCGACTTTCTAATTGTTGTTCCTGATCTAATTCTGATAAACCTTTGTTTACTTGAAAGTAGGTTAAAATGAAGCGTAGGCGCTTGCCTATTATTTTTCTACTTCCAATATCCCAGTCGTTGTGGAAGAATAAATCAATCCAAAGAGCAATATCACCTTTAGGGAATAGATAATGGCTATAACCGGATTGGTGCCATAGGCAGAAAACTTCCTTAGGAAAACATTCATCTTCCAATGGAAGTAGGATTCCAGAGATTTATTTTTTTGATATTCATGTGCCCACATACGGGTTTCTAAATCCCGGATTTCGATTAATATTTCATTGGCATTTTTCTTAAAGCCATTTTGTAAGTAGTTATTTCGAATTATGCTGCTTTGCCAAAATCAAGCGGTCGAATAGATAAGTATCTTCCAGCTCATCATAAGTTTCTCCTTTATAAACTATTCCTTCCAATGCATTACTGTTCCCCGGGCGAATACGGTTGTAGGAAAATATCTTGCCTTTCAGTGGTGGCCAGTCGAAATAGGAAAACTTATTATATTCAACATTGAATAAAGCTAGGCCTTCACCCCATGTCATATCCTCTCCTAATACCAATCTTCCGGAACTTAAACGTAATGTCCGAATGACGGTGATGGGTTGAATTTCACTATCCCATATTCCAAAATAGTCAGATATTTTGTTTAAACTAAAATCAACAAACTGATTGTTGTATGTTTGACCAATGTGGTTATAGGCAATTGCAACTTCGTCTAAATCACAATGGGTGATGGTAAGAGGGGATTCCTGTTTTTCAA
>JAFMBM010000007.1 GCA_017858515.1 Cryomorphaceae bacterium
TCCGTTGGCGGGGGAAAGTCCAAATCAGACGCCCTATCATTTTGTGAGTAATAATCCGGTGATGCGGATTGATCCAGATGGGTTAACGGATTATTTCAATTTAAATGGTGATTTTGTGTTTAGTGATAATGAGGACAATAAATTATTTATGATTGTACTAATGAACGTGGCCGCTTTTTTCGACAAGTTGTAAATATAGGATTAGGATTTCAGTTTTACAGGATGAAATTCAGTTTAAATGGTTGGTCTCATGGGGAAACTAAATCCAGCATCCCAACACAATTGTCCTAAAAAATAAACTGATGCCCATTCATTATTAATACACTTTTATGAATATCCTCGGCAATCAAAAGAGCTACTGCAAAAAAGATGTGAACGAGAGCAGATTAATTCCAGAATTATAGCCACTTTTGAACTTTCAAATTCAAATCAAATGAACATACCCTCAGATTTAAAATACAGCAAGGAACATGAGTGGGTTCGCGTTGAAGGCGAGCACGCTGTAATCGGAATTTCAGATTTTGCACAAGGTGAATTGGGCGATATTGTATTCGTAGAAGTAGAAACCGAAGGCGATTCGTTGGATACCGATGCGGTTTTTGGCTCAATTGAAGCGGTTAAAACCGTTTCAGACTTATTTATGCCCCTAAGCGGTGAGATAGTAGAATTCAATACCGAAATTGAAGCCAATCCAGAATGGGTTAATTCAGACCCTTACGGAAAAGGTTGGATAATAAAAGTAAAGATGTCGGATGCTTCACAGCTCGACGCCTTAATGGATGCTTCGGCCTACGGAGATTTGGTAGGAGCCTAAAACGTATAAATGAAGCAATCATTTCTATACTGGATTCCTGCGCTTATATGGACTGGTATTCTAATGTACTTCACCCTTTTACCAGGTAAAAAGGTACCCTCGTATTTAATTCAATTTAGCGATCTATTCCTCCATTGGGCCATGTATCTAATTACTTTTACAGCCTATTATATGGCTGTAAAAGGAAGTAGATTCCCTTTTAGTATTTCAAAGAAAACCATGGTAATCATTGCTCTTTTCTGCATCGCTTTGGGAGGTGTTCTTGAAATTATTCAGGAAACTTTAATTCCCAATCGAGATGGATCGTTGCACGATGAATTGGCCAATACGGCTGGAATTTTAACCGCTATAGTCCTTATCAGCATCCATTCAAAATGGAAGGCAAATAGGTCTCTTGCACACTAAGTTTTTATTTACTTTAGCACAAAGCTTTAAAACATGGATTTAAAGAAAAGCCCCAAGGCGAATTTAGAAAAGACAAGAGGTATATTTCTGTTAGCAGGATTAGTTCTTGCCCTTGCATTCACTATCGCCGTAATTGAGTACAGAGTATACGATAGTGGTCCGGCAGACTTAGGAGTACTTACTCTAGATATTGAGGATGAGATCATTCCAATTACAGAAAGAGAACAGAAGCCACCTCCACCACCTCCTCCTCCACCTCCAGAAATCATTGAAGTGGTTGCCGATGACGTTGAGCTTAAAGAAGAATTGGAAATTGAAAGTACTGAAACCGACCAAAATGAGGTGGTTGAAGTAGTTGAAGTGGAAGAGGAAGAATCAGACGAGGTTTTGAACTTTGCGGTGGTAGAAAACAAACCTGTTTTTCCTGGTTGCGAAAACGAACCTACGGAAGAAGCCAAATTCCAATGCTTCAACTTGAACTTGATGAAATTCATCAGCAAGAATGTAGACTATCCAGAAATGGCTCGTCAGATGGGAATTCAAGGACGCGTTTTTGTAAGCTTCGTAGTTGAAAAAGACGGATCCATTTCCAATGTTCTGGTTGCACGTTCACTCGATCAAATGCTGGATAAATCTGCGGTAGATGTGGTGAAGAAAGTACCTAAAATGAAACCAGCAAAACAAAGTGGAAGGCCGGTTCGTATGAGCTATACAGTGCCCATCAACTTTAAGCTTCAATAATAGAAGAATCACATTAAAAAAGGTCATCCCAACGGATGACCTTTTTTTTTCAAACGAGTTGTCCTCTTCTTCTATTGAACTTTTTCCTTGTCCCAGTCATTGTATCCTTATCTACAAATTTCAAGACCTTGTATCAAGTAGTTATCATTGGTGGTGGATTGGCAGGACTGTGCAGCGCGCTTCACCTTTCTTTAGCAGGAATTAAGGTCTTGCTGATTGAGAAAAACGACTACCCCAAGCACAAAGTCTGTGGCGAGTACGTTTCAAACGAAGTCTTGCCCTATTTGGGCTGGCTGGGATTTGACCCTCTGGAATTTGGAGCTCAAAAAATTGAATACCTAAACCTAAGTACGGTTAAAGGTCGAAAGCTAGAAGTAAAGCTTCCTTTAGGCGGATTCGGCCTCAGCCGATATTGTTTCGATTGGGAACTCGCTAAGAAGTGT
This sequence comes from Cryomorphaceae bacterium, assembly GCA_017858515.1. Taxonomy (GTDB): domain Bacteria; phylum Bacteroidota; class Bacteroidia; order Flavobacteriales; family Schleiferiaceae; genus RFXV01. The sequence continues at coordinate 2,404 of JAFMBM010000007.1, forward strand.
TTGGAAGCCGGAACGGAAATACAGAAAGAGACCGTAACCGATGTGGAATTTATAGACCCTCACTTCACCGTTAAAACTCAAGCAGGTGGCGAGATAAGTACGGAATTTGTGATTGGATCCTTTGGGAAACGATCGAAGCTAGACATCGCCCTAAAGAGGCCCTTCATTCAGAACTCTTCCTCCTACCTCGCCGTAAAAGCACACTACAAAGCCGAATTTCCAAACGATTTAGTCGAATTGCACAATTTTGAAGGGGGATATTGTGGTCTTTCTAAAGTAGAAACTCAGAATGTGAACGTCTGTTATATCACCACTTACCGCTCTTTTAAAAAGTATAAGAATATCAACGACTTCCAAGAAAAAGTTCTGGAGCAAAATGAGTACTTAAAGAGTATCTTTCAATCTTCTGAAATGGTATTTGACAAAGCCTTGAGCATTAGTCAAATCTCTTTCGACAAAAAGAATCCCATTGAAAATCACATCATCATGTCTGGAGACAGCGCGGGTATGATTCATCCACTCGCCGGAAACGGAATGAGTATGGCCATTCGCAGTGCTCAGATGGCCTCTGTGCTATTGCTTGGCTTCTTTAGTGGTGAAATTTCTACACGAAGAGAACTCGAAGAACAGTATGCTAGCCGTTGGAAAAGAGAATTCTCTACTCGTTTAATGGCAGGAAGGATTATTTCTAAGAGTTTTCAATGGGGTTTGTTTTCAGAACTCCTACTGCTTTTTTTTAAGAAAAATCCATTCATCTTAAAACGAATTATTCGCAAAACACACGGAAAGCCCATGGAAATACAATGAGTTTCGGAGATATAAAAGAGAGAAGTACGGCCATAGAAATTATGGACGATCTAGAGATGAAAGGCCATGTACTGCTTGATTCTCTCAATAAAATTGCGGGTGTGAATCAATGGCTCGGAGGAAATGAAGTGAGCCTAAACGGACTTGAACGGCTGCTGCGAAACCATTCAAAAGAAAGGACCTATACCCTTGCCGATCTCGGTTGTGGCAATGGCGATTTATTGCGCGAAATAGCACTCTTTGGAAGAAAAAAGGGGTATCAGTTTGCATTGATTGGCATTGATGCAAACCAGGCTACTGTAGATCACGCCATCCATTTATCTGCCGATTTTCCGGAAATAGAATACATAAAAGAAGACATTCTTTCTCTAGAATTTCAAGAGCGAAAATTCGACATCGTTTCGTGCACTCTCTTCCTCCATCATTTTAGCAAGCAAGAGATTGAAGCTTTTTTAAAAAGCCAAATCCGCAAGACTTCGGTTGGAATAATTATAAACGATTTACATAGAAACTGGATAGCATACGGTCTTTTTTGGTTTGTATGTCTGTTTATAAAGAATGAAATGGTTAAAATCGATGGATTAATTTCCATCCAAAAGGGCTTTACCCAAAAAGAGTTGGCTGCATTAAGTACGAAGCTGAAATGCAAGAGCGAACTTCGTTGGAAATGGGCCTTCCGTTATCAATGGATTATAAAAACACTATGAGCGTACGCATTGCATCCGTTGCTACTCAACTTCCACCTTACAGTCGCACAACTGAGGAGATTATTCCTTTTCTTAAACTCTGGCTTTCAGGACAAGAAGAGCGCTTTCAGCGAAAGGTGATAAAACTGTTCGAAAATGCAGGAGTGCAAAGACGCTATTCCATTATGGATGCCGAAGAAGTTTTTCGAAATACCTCTTTTGAAGAAAAAAACGATATCTACAAGCGAGAAACCATTGCACTGGCCGAATCTGCTCTTACGAAAGCCATGCATAAAGCAAAATTAAAGGCAGAAGACCTCGATTATATCATTAGTGTGAGTTGCACTGGAATTATGATTCCGTCTATTGATGCTTTTTTAATCAACCGACTGGGTTTAAGACAGGATATTGTGCGCTTGCCAGTTACCGAAATGGGCTGCGTGGCGGGTGTGTCGGGAATGATTTACGCTAAGAATTTCCTGCAAGCCAATCCGAACAAACGCGCTGCTGTAATTGCCATAGAGTCGCCCACCTCTACTTTTCAGTTGGATGACTTCTCCATGGTAAACATTGTCAGTGCCGCCATTTTTGGAGATGGATGTGCCTGTGCCATTCTATCTTCACATCCCGATGACCTAGGCCCCGAGATCGTCGACGAAGCCATGTATCACTTTTTCAATACCGAAAGACTGATGGGCTTTGATTTGAAGAATTCTGGACTTCAAATGGTATTGGACAAAGAAGTTCCTGAGAAAATAGCCGAGCACTTTCCAGAAATCATCCATCCATTTCTAAAGAAAAACAAGCTGAGCATAGAAGATGTAGATCACCTCATCTTCCATCCAGGCGGAAAAAAGATTGTAGAAACCATTGAAGCGCTGTTTGGCTCGTTGGGGAAGAATATAGATGAGACTAAGGCGGTCTTATCGGAATATGGCAATATGTCGAGTGCCACGGTTTTATACGTGCTCGAGCGGTTTATGAAGAAAGAAATCAAAGCAGGTGAATTGGGTTTAATGTTGAGTTTCGGACCGGGTTTTTCTGCCCAAAGATTGTTGTTGAAATGGTAAGAGAGTTTGAGAATAAAAAAGAATGGGCACTCATTTTAGGTGGCTCCAGCGGATTGGGATTGGCGAGTGCAGAAAAGTTGGCGAAACATGGAATGAACCTCATCATTGTTTACCGCGCCAGTCGTGCTCAACTGAGCGAGATAATCGAAAAGTTTGAATCCATTAAACAAACCCATTCGGTGGAGTTGATGCACTTCAACAGTGATATTGCCAAAGTAGAATCGAGGGAGGCGGTTTTGGCGGAAGTTCAATCCAACTTCCAACTCGGAGATTCTATAAAAGTGCTGCTGCACAGTGTGGCAAAAGGAAACCTTAAGCCCATGCAAGATGCAAAAGGAGAGGAGTTAAAGAATGATGACTTCCACCTAACCCTTGAAAACATGGCCATTAGCTTATATGATTGGACCAAGGCCGTTTTTAGAGCGCAACTATTTTCTGAGGATGCACGCATTTTGAGTTTCACCAGTGAGGGAAACAAAAAGGCCATGAAATCATACGCCGCCGTCTCCGCTGCCAAAGCGAGTTTAGAGGCCATAACACGAAATATTGCCTATGAATTTGCCGAATTTGGCATGCGCGCCAACTGCATAGAGGCCGGAGTAACGGATACCCCTTCTTTGAGAATGATTCCGAATAGTGATCAAATCATTCACATAGCGAAGAAGAGAAATCCATTTAAACGCCTCACAAAAGCCGAAGATGTGGCCAATGTGGTCTATCTTTTATCGAAAGATGAAGCTGCTTGGATAAATGGAACGGTAATACAAGCCAATGGCGGAGAACACCTCAACTAAATGACTTCCGAACAAATTATAGCACAATTGCCCTACGGGCCTGACTTTCTCTTTGTAGATTCAATAGAGAAGCTCGATGAGAATTCCATCACAGGAACCTATCATTTCAAGGGAAACGAGTATTTCTACCCATCGCATTTTAAATCAACTCCAGTAACGCCTGGCGTAATTCTCACAGAAACCATGGCGCAAATAGGACTGGTTTCATTGGGTATTTATCTGATCTCTCTCAAGCAAAAAAACTTAGAGTCTGCATTAATTGCTTTAACCTCTACTGCAATAGATTTTTATCTACCCGTGTTTCCAAATGAGAAAATTCGGGTGCATAGCGTAAAAGAATACTTTCGATTTAACAAATTGAAGTGCGCTGTAGAAATGCGAAACGAGAAGGAAGACTTGGTTTGCAAAGGAGTGATATCCGGAATGATTCGATTTTAGGATGACGAAGCGAGTGGTTATAACAGGAATGGGCGTAGTTGCACCCAATGCGGTTGGACTGCAAGCCTTTGAACATGCCTTAAAAATGGGCCATTCAGGCATTGAGTATTACCCAGAGCTAGCTGAACTGGGCTTTTCGTGTTGTATTGGAGGTATTCCGAAGCTTTCAGACGAATTTATACGGAATTATCTCAGCGAGCTACAGCTCAGAAACTTCAATAGCTCAGGCATATTGTATGGCTGCATTGCAGGAATGGACGCTTGGAAAGACGCGGGATTAGAGTTGCAAGAGACGGCCGATTTCGACAGCGGAACCATCTTTGGGGCAGGCACCTCTGGGGTAGATAAGTTCAGAGAAGCCATTTATTTATTGGATGAGAAAAAAGTGCGCAGATTGGGAAGCACAGTGGTTGCACAGACCATGGCCAGCGGTGTTAGTGCGTATTTGGGCGGAATTCTAGGGCTAGGAAATCAAGTCACAAGCAATTCATCTGCTTGTACAACAGGAACCGAATCTATACTATTGGGCTATGACCGCATTGTGAGTGGAAGAGCCCAGCGCATGTTGGTTGGAAGCACCAGCGATCACGGTGCCTATGTTTGGGGCGGATTTGACGCCATGCGCGTACTGACCTATAAACACAATGCTTCACCCGAAAAAGCTTCAAGACCCATGAGCGCCACCGCTTCAGGCTTTGTACCTGGAAGTGGCGCCGGTGCACTGCTGCTGGAATCTCTCGAATCTGCACAGAAAAGAGGCGCCCGCATTTATGCCGAAGTATTGGGTGGAGAAGTGAATTCAGGCGGACAAAAAGGCGAAGGAAGTATGACCGCGCCCAATTCGCTCGCGGTGCAGAGGTGCATTAGGTCTACAATTGAAAATGCTGGAATTGAGGCGGGTGAAATTGATCTTATCAATGGGCATCTCACGGCGACCTCCAAAGATTCAACCGAAATTCGCAATTGGTCGGAAGCCTTGGGAAGAAAAGGTACAGATTTCCCCTTGATCAACTCCTTGAAATCCATGGTGGGCCACTGCCTATCCGCAGCGGGTTCTATTGAATCTGTTGCCAGTGTTTTACAAATAAAAAGCGGATTTGTTTTTCCGAACCTGAACTGCGAAGATCTGCATTCAGAAATAACCGAATTGATTTCTCCCGATTGCATCCCGCAAAAGTATATTTCGAGAGAAGTGAAAATAGTGGCCAAAGCCAGTTTTGGATTTGGAGATGTAAACGCCTGTGTAGTATTTAAAAAATTTGAAGAATAAATGAGTCAATCTAAACAAGAAAAAATGCAAGCGCTCTTGGAGATAATGCAGCCTTACGCTCAAGACCCATCTGCCCTAGCAAACCTAAAAGAGGAAACACAATTCATTCGCGATCTGAAGATCAATTCGGCCAATTTAGTGGATATTATCTTGGATATAGAAGACAAATTCGATATTGAAATAGACAATGATTCTATGGATAAAATGATGAATGTAGGCTCTGCACTGGAGGTTATTGAAGCCAAATTGGCTGCAAAGTGATTGGAAATGACATTGTTGATTTAGGCTTGGCAAGGCAAACAACTCATTGGAAGCGAAAAACGTATTTACAAAAGCTCTACAGCCCAAGCGAGCAGCAACTCATTCTAGAATCGTCTGATTCTATTGCCATGCTTTGGCGTCTTTGGAGCATGAAGGAAAGCGGATATAAGCTCTTTTTACAGTCGGGTGGAAATCCTTTTTATAATCCTACTAAAATAGAATGCAGTCTCCGTTCTATTTCGGATGGAAGTATTCAGATTGGATCATTCACTGCCGAAACCCACACATGTGAGAAGAACAATTATCTATTCTCCATTGCTAAAAAGAACCTTCAAGCCACCTTCAAGAGCAAGGTGTTTTGCGTAGAAGGAGAAAATCCATCTGAGGTATCTGCCTACTGCCACCATTACATTATTGCATTGATCTCAAGAGAAATGAGATTACCCAGTCTATTGTTTCAATTGAGAAAATCGAAAAGTGGTGCCCCAATACTAGAATATAAAGATCAAGCCATCGAAACGCCAATCTCCTTAAGTCATCATGGCTTGTATGGACTTGTTTCGTATGCTGTTCCACATCCTTTTCCAGGCCAAGATTAGACTCTACTTACTGAAATCTAACAGTACGACATTCTGATGATTTCGATTCAAACGCAGATTGCAATGATTGAATTATTGCAGTTGTGAAAACAATTAAGATTATTAATTCTTCACCTATATGTTACCTTATTGTTACGTTGTAAATTATTTTACTTAACTTTGAGGTAACATTAGAATTAAGACCTCGAGAACATGAAATCTATTTATACCCTTACGACTGCTCTTTTACTCAGTTCAGCTGCTTACGGAAGCTTCTATCCCACTTTATTTGAGAAGGAAGTGCTCCCGAAGGTAGCCTTACAAGAAACTACTGCTACTGCAGAGAGTGTTTATACACCTCCTGTTTTTCCGGGTTGTGAAAAAGTAAAAGGGACTGAAAAGATGGAGGCCTGTTTCAACGAAGCTATTATTCAATATGTTATAGATAGACTAGAGTATCCTGAGTTCTTAAGAGTAGAAGGAGTAGAGGGTACTCCACTGATTCGCTTTTCTGTATTAAAAGATGGAAGTATAAGCAATGTAGAAGTGGTTCGTTCTGTTCATAAAATGCTCGACAGCGAGGCTTTTGCTATCATTTCTAAACTTCCTAAAATGGCACCAGCCACCCTCGATGGTGAAGCCATTGAAGTTCAATTTACACTTCCAGTGCGTTTTTCACTAGAATAAACACAGACTTAACATAGACGTTTTCTCGGCAAAAGGCTCCCTTTCGGGAGCCTTTTTAGTTTTATACTAGTTCTGAAGCTTATGGCGTTCCAGAATAAAGCAACGCCATGAGACCAAAAAACAAATTAAATGCCCTAAGGCCTCTCTTTCTACTCACTGGATTGATACTTGCCTTAACTTTTGTGCTTTCGGTTATGAGTTATAAAACTTATTACGAACCCATAGCCTTAAGTGGAGATACTCCTAGAAACATAGACGAGGTTATTGAAATAGTTACCATACAGAGAACCGTACCTCAGAAACCTCAGAAATCGGATATTATACGCATTGACCCCGACCCAAGTCCAGAACCCGATCCCGATCCGCTACCAGAACCCGATCCCGATCCCAAGCCAAATCTCAACACTGGCATTTCATTAGATAGTTTGGCACAAGTGGGTAGTGAGCCAGATTTGGAACCCGATGTGAGTATCCATATAGCCACCGTTCAACACAAACCCATTTTTCCGGGTTGTGAAGGACTAAAAACTGAAGAAGAGCGTTTTCAATGCTTCAATGAAAAGCTTATTCTATTCGTTCAACAACATGTGGAATACCCACGAGCTCAAAAGGAAATGGGTATCCAAGGAAAACCCATCATTTCTTTTCAAATTGATAAAAATGGAAATGTAACAGATTTCAGTGTGGCAAGAAGCGCAGATCCTGCTTTAGACAAAGCTGCTGTAAAAGCCTTATCAGGATTGCCAAAAATGGAACCTGCTAAGAATAATGGACTTCCAGTAAAAGTTATTTATTCTGTACCTATCACTTTTAAGCTTCGTTAAAAGCAGAAAAGGGCTGTGATTAATCACAGCCCTTTTCTTTTTTGAGTTATTATAACCGCTTAGTATTTCAAAATCCTTTCAGTTAAAACTGAATTTCCATTAACAAGCTTTACCAAATAAGCTCCTTTTGCAAGACCGCCTAAATCGATAAGACTTGAAGGTCCAATAGAGGTAAAGGAATACACCACCTGACCCAGTCCATTTAAGACTTCAATCTGGCTATTCTCTGTGGCTTCTATGGTTATAAAATCGCTAAAAGGATTGGGATAAATGCGAACAATACTTCCATTTGAATTATGAATAAGTCCTAATTCAGACTTCGCAGAAACGCCATTGTAATATCGCCTTCCAAAACAACTCGACTCGCTATTGTAAATGTTGCCATTGTCATTGACACGAGTAAACACTTGGAACTCATAATTAGCTGCAGCCAGACCAAGCCCTGTAAAATCAATCAATACAGTATTTGCTGTAGTTAAAGGAATGGATGTCCAAATTCCCGAGCGAGGATTGGTATACCGTCTATATCGAACGCGATACCCTATGATGCTCACACCTGTATCTAGACTAGGAGCATTCCAGCTGCAAGAAAATGATGTTGGACCTGGCTTGGTAACCGCAAAATCCATTGGCACATATTGACCATTATAGGTAGAAAGAACAATTGAAGAAGAGTCGCTGCAACCTGCCTCATCTGTTACAACAACACTATACTCTTGACCTTGCTGACCGTAAATGAACTGAGTTGTTTTTCCATTATTCCAGAGGAAAGACTTGGACTTAAATCCTCCACTTACCGTAGCTTTTACTATGGCAGAATCTGAGGCACATATAGGAAGTACCAATTCATTGGTACCAACATTCATTCGCAGGCATTCTACATCTATAGTATCAACACAGCTGTAGGTCCAAATAGAACGCTTTCGAATTCCCAATCGAACGAGATTTTTTGTTCCGGGCACAGGAGCAATAAAAGAACGAAGGGTATCGGATTGAACTAAAGGAAATCTAGAAGTCCAAGAAGTTTCATTTATGCCTTTCACCTCTAATATGTAAAGCTCTCCTCCCGCGGGCAAAGAAAGATCGACTTTATAATTTCTTTGGGATACGTTGGAAATCTGATGAATTCGGGGTAGAGAAACCTGACTACAGTTAAAATTGTCAATCGAAATATCATCTAAGGCAATATCTCCAGTAAAACTAGATCCCTTCCGACCTGCAAAACGAACTTGAATAGTATCTCCAAAGCCGTTTAAAGAAACATTGGCCATGATCCATGGATCACTTCCTGCCGTTTGCTGCTGACCATAGATTGACCATACATTGTTTGTCCATGCCCCACTGTTATTCCCCCAAACATCCACTCTGAGTGTATCGGTACTTGCTCCATACATATGGTAAGCAAACGAAAGGGTTGGAGTAGAGAGCGACGTAATATGCACTAAAGGAGAAGTAAACATGGCTGGATTAGCACTGGTACCAGTGGAAGTTTCTAGGTAAACGTACATTCCACCCACGGCATTTGGTGTGGTATTGTCGAACCAAGGTCCTGTTCCAAACGAATTCTCACCAAGGCCCGATGCATCCTCTGTTTCCCATCTCAATCCATCTGAATTAGCGGCTATATCCCAACAATTCAAAAGGCTTGTTGCGAAAGGATAGGTTCCTATAATACCTGGAGCCGTTCCGGTAAAAGTCTCAAGAAAGGGTGCACTAAAGGTTCCGCAAAGGGTAATAAAGGAGGAAGGACTAGAATAGCCTGAAGTGTCTACTCCGTTTTCACAGAGTTCACGCACATTAAATCCATAGAGTGTGGAAGCTAACAAGCCTGAAATAGTAGCTGGATTGGATGAAACGCTAACTGTAGTGCCCGTTCCAGGAAAAAAACCAACCGGGCCATACTCAATAAACCAAGTATTGGCTGTTGAATCGCCATTGTCCCATTCGAGTGTAGCTGTAGTTTCTCCAGTAGAAACAACTGATAATACCCTTGGTTCTGGGCATGAAGGCACGGGTTCTACAACAAAATCATCTACAAAAACATTCGGACCAAAGCCTGAGTTAAATCGGAAGGCGAAGATGACATCTTGGCCTGTGTATTTGGCTGAATCTAGAAAAATTAGCTCTTCAATAAAATCAGAAGAGGGCGGCGGCAAAACGTTGGCAGAATTAGGGGAATGAAAATCTGGACCTATCTTGTTCAACAAGGTGTCGTAGATAGGTGAAGAGGCCAGTCTGACCATGAGCAGCATTTGATCGGGATAGGCTGCATTGTGACGATGGGCCCATTTGAATTTCACTCTTGCCTTTTCATCGATATTAATGGGCTGTGTTATAGCTTGGGCCCAATTCCCCGCTTGCCAATTCCAAAAACTCGCTTCTAAAAATTCGCTATTTCTTTGTAATACTGTTCGAGTTCCTCCAGACAAATCCCAACACAAAGGAGGGAAATTGCTGCCGTTGAAGTCGGCTAAATAAGGCATAGGAGCAGGAAGGCATTGGGTGGTAAAATAGGTAGAAAACGAATAACTAGAAGTGTCTATTCCATTTTGACAGAGTTCACGAACAAAACAATTGTATTCTGTGGAAGGTAACAACCCCACAAGGGTAAAAGGATTGGAGGAAGCACTTACGGTAGTTCCTGTTCCTGGTAGAAAACCATTGGGACCATATTCAATAAACCAGGAACTGGCGGTTGAATCGCCACTTGTCCAGCCTAGTACTGCGGTGGTTGAATTTGTAGTAATCACATTCAACTGATTGGGTTCTGGACAAGAGTGAATGGCATCTACACTAAAATCATCTACATACACATTGGGGCCATAGCCTGAATAGAAGCGAAAGGAAAAAACAAGCTCTTGTCCCGTATACTTTATTGGATCAAGAAGAATGGTCTCCTCTATAAAATCAGCAGAAGGGGGAGGGTTAATGTTGGAAGTATTGGGCGAATTAAAGCCAGGACCTTTTAGATTAATGAGGGTGTCATAGGTTGTGGAAGAAGCCAAACGCACCAGCAGCAGCATCTGATCATTCGGATAACTTGAATTATGCAAATGAGCCCATCTAAATTTAACTTGAGCATCTTGATTCACTAAAATCGGTTGAGTATTCGTTTGAGCCCACTCGCCCCCAAACCAAGACCAAAATCCGGCCTCTAAAAATTGTCCGTTGCTCTGAGTTACTACACGAGACCCACCTGATAAATCCCAACAGAGGGGTGGAAAATTAACTCCATTAAAGTCTCTTAGATAAGGAATAGAAATAGGAGCACAGAGAGTACTGAAATTAAAAGGACCCGTCCATGCACTTACATCTCCTACTCCACAGCTATCTCTTATCCAAAAATCATACAAAGTGGAAGGTGTTAATCCTGAAAAACTTACACTCGATCCAGAACCCGACACCAAGGTTCCTGAAATTGAACTTGTATTGCTAGGACCAAATACATATTGGAAATTTGCCGCTCCGCCGGTTAGCCAAAAAAGAGTGGCTGAGTTGCTCGAAAGAAGAGAAGATACGCCAGTAGGTGGAGGGCAACTTATGGAAAGAGTTGTAAAAGTGAAAGGACCTGCCCAATTGCTCTTTCCAATTGCCCCACAATCTTGCTGAACATAAAAGTCATAAGAGCTTAAAGGTGCAAGACCCGAAATTTTTAATGTGTCATTTGGAGAAGCAACTACAGTCCCTGTACCCTGAGTAAATCCCACGGGCCCCCACTCTACACTCCAACCGTTACTCGGAGTGCCGCTAAAGAGCCAAGATAAATTGGCTGTAGTTGAGTTTAGATTAAATGCAGATAAGGCAGTAGGTTCAGGGCAAGAAGGAATCGCTTCAACCCTTAGATTATCCATAAACAGTCTTGGTCCAAATCCCGAATTTGCTCTTATTCGAATCCTCACATTCTGACCAATATATTGAGTAGGTATGGCCGCGATGGATTGGCTAAACAACCCCGTTGTTGGCATTGTACTGGAAGCCCCTGTAGTTGTAAAACTAGGGCCATTTAGATCTAAAATCGTAATAACAGGAGCAGATGGAGTGTCTACGAAAATCTGAATTAATAATTGATCCAAAGGATACGAAGAAGCAGCCAAATGAGACCAATCTAATTTAACCTGAGCAGCAGTATTGATGGCTATTGGATCTGTCTCCATTTGAGACCAATTACCCGAAGACCAGCCCCAGAAATCTGCAACTGCATAACTACCTGAAGCATTTGCGTACTGAGTATTTACTTGAGTGCCCCCAATTAAATTAACGCAACTAGGAGGCCAAGTATTGAAATCCTCCACAAAAGGCATCGATAGAATGCCACAAAGGGGTGCCGCAAAAGGAATATCCCGTTCACGACTTTCATTCAAACTCGATTCTTTCTTTTCAACAAGAAGTCGATTTGATCTGGAGTTCTTTAAGACAAACTCTATTCGATCTAACTCGGATTCAACTTCAGCAGAATGCAATTGGATTGAAGACAGATTAAAAAAGGCTATCAAAGCAATTAGCCAAAATCTCTGAGAGTAAAGTACTTTCATATCTTAAAATTATGAAGCTTCTAAGCTATGGTTTTTTCCACCCAAAAAGACTTCAGTAGTATTTCGCAATACATCCTTGTAATGCGTGACTCTTCAAAGCTTGTCTAAACTAAAACAGAATAATTTCAAAGAATACCAATTGAGCTAAATACAAACTTCGAGATTCTTTTATCCTTTACTCATTCTAATATCAGATCCTATTTTCAGAAAGTGTTTTAATATTAAACTCCTTTAAGCGGAAATATCACTTCCAAGAATAGGGCATCATCCTTTTCTACCCGCTCATAATTGCCTTACTCACATTTAATTACATCAAAAATACATCTTCCAATCCGCTTATTACACGGGCTCATTCTTAAACGAATAAAAACCCTGTAGCAATCACTCATCCTGCTTCAAAAAGGATTCTTCCATCTCTATAAAATGGGAGAATTTACACTAAAGTCTATTCGCAGGCTCGGAGAGAATCGCTTCTACAATCCAGCTTCTATTGGCGGGTGATCACATCCACCCATATAAATTTTACTACTCTACCCTTTAGCGACGAACTAGAATTTACGCCTCATCCATCCCGTAATGACTAAAACGGAAAACAATTCTTTTGAAAAACCAATTTTTTAATGTAGTGGAGACCCAATTAGGGTGGATGTAATTGACAATAATAAAATTACCTTTCGCCTAGCTTTTTGACAAAGCTAAACTAACCTTGAAATCAAAAAAAACCATTAAGAATGCATCAAAAATTGTAGTGTTTTCAATACTACTTCTGATTTCTCAAAAAATTACAGCCCAGGAAATCAACTTCATTGCAGGCTACAATTCTAGTTCCATGACCATTGAAGGGGATAGTATAGATCTTCCAGGGATAAAAAGTAAGCCGGGATTTCATGTAGGCGCAAGTATAAACCTGAAAATAAATGACTATCTAACATTTCAACCTGGACTAAACTTTACAACTAAGGGCGTCTTAAGTGAAAGCAGTTTTTTTGGCTTCAACCAAAAGGTATCCATAGACTTATTCTATATAGACGTTCCTATGAACTTGGTCTCCAAATTTTAAATAACCAATGGATTAGGTGCCTATGTAGCGGCTGGACCTTATGTGGGTATTGGCTTAGTTGGAGAGACAAATGTGCAGGCATCAGGCCCAGGCGTTTCAGAAAACGTAACAGAACCCGTTGAATGGGGAACAGATGTCGAACGTTTGGATTTTGGCATTAGCCTTGGTGCAGGTTTGACATACCAAAACTTCCTTTTAGGAGCACATTACGATTTGGGTTTAATAAATATTTTAGCGGATGCTCCTGAAGGCAACTCTGCACGAAATAACGTTTTTCGCATTAGCTTGGGTTACACGCTTAGCTTCTAATCCAAGTATAGAGTACCGAACTCTGCACTACCCTATCTTATTAAAGCCCCTTTAATGGGGCTTTTTAAATGTGTACACCCTTGTCTTTGTCAGATAGTACGGCCTTAGAAACCTTCCGCTTAGTATTCAACCAACTTTAAGAGTAATGCATCTCTCTTTACATAGAGGATTGATTCTGCGCCAATAGGCTATTCACAGGCTCAGAGAGAATTGCACTTTCCATTTTACTTCTATTTTGAGAAGATCGCATCAATCCCATAAATTTCAATCCATTCTAAAATGCATGGCGTAATTTCGCGGCCTTAACGCAAATTATCGAAATGGATCATTTATTAGACATCGCCATACAAGCTGCACTCGACGCAGGGAAAGAAATTTTAGAAGTTTATGGCAAAGCCGATTTTGGAGTTGAGATAAAGGCAGATGCCTCTCCCTTAACCTTGGCTGATCAAAATTCGCATTTGGCCATCATGAAACATCTAGTAAAAACCGATGTTCCTGTTCTGAGTGAAGAAGGAAAAAGCATTGATTTTAACGAGCGCAAGAACTGGACATGGCTTTGGATTGTTGATCCACTGGATGGAACGAAGGAGTTTATTAAGCGAAATGGTGAGTTTACTGTGAATATCGCCCTTGTAAACGGTCAAGATCCTGTGGCAGGCATCATCTATGTGCCTGTTACCAATCAATTATATGTTGGAGTGGCGGGTCAAGGCGCTTACCTCATTACTATCCCGAACGACCAGAAAATTAGTTGGGCGGAATTAAAATCGAAAGGAAGCGCCCTTCCTATAAAGGAAGATAGAGCCTTCACAGGGGTTGGAAGTCGCTCTCATATGAGTCCTGAAACCGAAACCTATTTCAAAGCTTTGGAAGAAAAGCATGGGAAAGTAGAAATTATTTCAAAAGGAAGTAGCCTTAAGCTTTGCATGGTGGCTGAAGGTAAAGCAGATGTTTATCCACGCTTTGCCCCTACCATGGAGTGGGACACAGCCGCCGGCCATGCCATAGCAACCGCCGCTGGATTTAGAGTTTTAAAGCATACCGAAGAGGGCCCTCTGAAATACAATAAGCAGGATCTTTTAAACCCATGGTTTATTGTTAAAGAATAAATCATTCTCTCGATAGGGAGAGTAATCAATGAATGTGAATTCAAATACATACACGGCGGAACGCTCGAAAATTAAAACGAAGGATTACGTAGCGCTAGCGAAACCACGATTGGCTAGCAGTGTTGTCTTTTCTTCTGCAGCGGGATACTTATTGGGTACACCTGCTTTTGATCTCCTCGAATTTGTTTTTCTATTATTTGGTGGCTTCTTGGTAGTGGGCTCCTCCAATGCCTTCAACCAAGTTTGGGAAAAGGATCGCGATGCTTTAATGGACCGCACGAAAATTAGACCCATTCCATCAGGGAGCTTAACTCCTAAACAGAGCGGAATGGCCGCCGCCCTAATGGGAGTAATAGGTGTAGCCTTGTTATACCTTATTAACCCAATATCAGCCTTTTTTGGAACCTTGAGCCTGTTAATCTATGTTCTTGTTTATACCCCAATGAAGGCCAAAGGACCTTGGGCTGTATTCGTAGGAGCCATTCCTGGAGCTATTCCCTTCATGCTTGGATGGGTAGCCGCTCGAAACGATTTCGACATAGAGTCTGGAACTTTGTTTGCGATCCAATTTGTTTGGCAATTCCCTCATTTCTGGGCTATTGCTTGGATGCTACACGACGATTATGCCAAGGCTTCCTACAACCTTTTACCCTCAGGAAAAAGAGATCATGCTTCCGCTTTTCAGGCCCTGTTGTACACTTTGGCACTCATTCCACTTTCAATCCTTCCCGTAACAGGATTAACCAAGACACTCACCTTGTCTGTTCCTGCTGCCGTATTGATTGGTGGATTGGGAGTCTTCCTTTTAATTCGCGCCATTGGCCTATTTCGCCATCAAACCGTTCGCGATGCAAAACGATTAATGCTTGCAAGTGTTCTATGGTTAACTTTAATTCAAATTATCTACGTTGTAGATAGATTTATCTAAAAAATAATGGAAACACTTTCGTTTGCCGAGAAAAAGAAAGTCCGGAAACCCCTTCTCTGGATTGGAATGGCAAGTATGTTCATGGGATTTGCAGGTTTAACGAGCGGATATATTGTAAGCAGAAAAGCACTGCTTCAAGAAGGTCTGTGGGTAGTATTTCAGTTGCCCCAGTCTTTTTACTACAGCACGGCAGTGATTGTTTTAAGCAGTCTACTTCTATTCATGGCTTCAAAAAAAATAAGCTCTACTTCATCAAATGAAGCCGCTCCTTATCTTTTTCTGGCTCTGTTATGTGGAATAGGATTTTTGTATTTGCAAGTAAGGGGTTGGTCTGAACTGAAAGAATCGGGAGTATTTTTTACGGGAGAAGGAAGCTTTACCGCTGGCTCATGGGTTTATGCCATAACTTTTTTTCACCTACTCCATTTAACAGCTGGACTTATAGTGCTGATTATTACGAGTTTTAGAGCTAATCTGAACAAATATTCATCAGATCGGAGACTTGGATTCGACTTAGCCGCACAATTTTGGCACTTCTTAGGTGTAGTTTGGATCGGTTTATTCCTTTTTTTGCTATTTATTCGTTAAACTTGCGCCTGCAATTATAAAGTATTCCAAATGGCTCAAGAAGCAGCAATGGGAGCTCCGGAGGGAAAACTCTGGGGCGGTGGCAGACAGCCACTTGGCGCTAGTTATGGCAAGTTAATGATGTGGTTTTTCCTCCTCAGTGACGCCTTAACTTTCTCTGGTTTTTTAACGGCATATGGCCTTATGCGCTTTAAATATGTCGAAACTTGGCCTGTAGCAGAAGATGTTTTCACACATTTTCCTTTCATTCATGGCGATCAACCACTGTTGTATGTTGCCTTAATGACTTTCATTCTTATCATGTCTTCAGTAACCATGGTATTGGCAGTAAATGCCGGCCATGAAAACAATAAGAAGAGCGTTATTTGGTGGATGTTCTTAACTATTATTGGTGGTTTTATATTCTTAGGCTCTCAGGCTTGGGAATGGTATCATTTCATCTCTGGCGACAAAGGAGCGGTTCAGGTTGCAGATGGAAGGGTATTGTACATAGGCGATGAAGCCGGCACCCAAATAACCCTTACAGACCTGGTTCATGGTCCGAGTGCTGGAGCGCATGGACATCATGAAAAATTTAATAGCGAGCAAATACAAACTGCCTTCAAGCAAGGAGATTATGTTTTACTTGTTCCTGGGAAGGCCAAAGAAGCCATTCCTCACTCAACGGCTGTTAAGATGCTTGAAAAAGCAGAAGTAGTACAAGGCGCGAATATGGTGCGCAACGAATATGGCAACAACCTATTTGCAAACTTCTTCTTCTTCATAACCGGTTTCCACGGTTTCCACGTATTCTCTGGAGTAATCATCAACATCATCATTTTCATCAATGTAATTATGGGCACCTATGCCCGTAGAGGTCATTATGATATGGTTGAAAAAGTGGGTCTTTATTGGCACTTTGTAGACCTCGTATGGGTATTTGTATTCACCTTCTTTTACCTCGTATAATTCAAAGAAATTATGGCATCAACACATCATCAAATAGGAGAAAGCGAGCATCACGAAGGGCCCGCAGGTACACGTTGGATCTGGTTGGTTTTTTGGCTCCTCTTAGCCATCACCGGTATAGAAGTAGCGCTGGGTATCATTAAACCTGGCATTTTAATGAAATCCTTTATAGGTACTACCTATTTGAATATTCTCTTCATCCTTCTTACCCTTGTAAAGGCGTATTACATCGTTGCGTACTTTATGCACTTGAAATTCGAAAGAAAAGGAATGATCTACACCATTGTCTTACCTATGGTAATTCTTATTCCCTACTTGTTATTTATTGTACTTACTGAAGGTTTTTACATCAACAATATGTTGCAGTAGTTGTTAAACTAATATGTACAATCGCTTATTTAAATGGGCAGTCTTAGTTAGCTTACTATTGCTGCCCTTTTTTGTTTACTTCGTTTTTGTTTACAGCGCAGAAGAGAACTTCTTTCAGCCTTTGGCCTATGTGGGTCCTTCTGAAATAAAAAAGGTTGAGAGCCTTGAGGGCGTCCGCTACGACACCATTCCCTACACCATTGAAGATTGGGAATTCACCAACCAACTCAACCGTTCTATTCATTCTGATTCGTTAAGGGGAAAAATTTATCTCGCTAGCTTCTTCTTTAGTAGATGTCCGAGTATTTGTCCTAGTATGAATTTTCAAATCAGACAGTTTCAAGAGCGCTTTGGAGGCTTTGATCAATTTAGAATTCTGTCTTTCACTGTTGATCCTGCAAACGACTCAGTAGGTGTTTTAAAAAATTATGCTCGTAGAATGAATGCCAACAACGGACTTTGGTATTTCTTAACCGGCGACCGAGATAGCCTTTACCGAACCGCTAGTCACTATCTGCAAAGTGCGCAAGAAGATTCTACCGCAGAAGGGGGCTTTTTACATACAGAACAAGTAGTATTGGTAGATTGGAAAGGCCATATACGCAGTAGAATAGACGACAATGGCAATTTAGTAGGGTCGTATAATGCACTGGATGCCGTTGAAATGAAAGATTTGAGCTCTGACTTGAAGGTGCTGATAGCAGAATATGAAAGAGAGAGGTCGAGGGAGGAGTACAAAGCAGAAAAAGAAGCGAAAAAATCCAAAAAAAAAAATAAATGGACATTCAACTAAGCAAAAACGATAAGCGCTTTATTCCCATTATTTTTAGTCTTTCTGTGATTATTCCACTGGCGGTATTAGCACTTATGCTCATGCCAGAGAATTGGAGAATAGAAACTGGAATTGAGAATCATATTTTCCCGCTTTTTCATGCTGTAATCAATGGTACCACGGCTGTACTTCTTGTCTTAGGACTTGTGTTTGTGAAGAATAAAAAAATTGCCTTGCATAGGGCTTCTATGGTTACTGCTCTCCTTTTAAGCAGCGTCTTTTTAGTTTCCTATGTCATTTCTAAATTGAGTCATGCACCCATTCCTTTTGGTGGAGAGGGTTTTATTCGACCTATTTACTTCTTTGTGTTAATTTCTCATATTCTATTGAGCGTTGCGGTGCTACCCTTGGCCCTACTCAGTGTGTACAGAGCTTTCACTCAAGAGTATGAAAAGCACAAGAAATTGGTTCGATTTACCTTTCCAATCTGGCTTTATGTTGCAGTAACAGGGGTTTTGGTTTACCTTTTTATGGCCCCTTATTATGTTTAATTCGTTAAAATTTCGTTTATTTTCTAGCCTCATCGCTCTTCTTTTCCCTCTCTTTTCATGGGCTCAGTGCAGTATGTGTAAGGCGGTTGCAGAGAGCTCGAGAGAAGGCGGAAGCCCTATTGCTGAGGGACTTAATGACGGAATCCTGTACTTAATGGCATTCCCTTATATCTTAATGTTGATTGTTGGAATAGCTTGGTACCGACACTCAAAAAAATTGAAGGCAGAAGCCATCCACCCCTAAAGGCAATAGCATTAGTTATATTTGCTCAAAGCCAATGCTATAGCTATGCGCAGCTCATTCAAGACAACCGCCCTACTTCTTTTTTTTTCAGTAAGTCTCATTGCTCAAAACAACTCCAATTGGTCTCTACAAGCTTGTATTGACACCGCTTTAAAGAACAATGTTCAGATAAAGCAGAGCAAGCTTCAAACCCAAATTGCCGAGAATTCGATCGATGTTGGAGTGGCCAGACTTTTCCCAACCGTAAGTGGATCGGCGGGTTACAACTGGAGTTTCGGATTAAACATCGACCCAGTAACCAATATTCCTAGCCGAGATCAAAGGCAGACCAATAGTCTATCCCTTTCGGCCCAATGGGTTTTATTCGATGGAAATCGGAACTTCAACACCCTCGCCCAAAATAGAATTGATCACGCCTCTAGTCTTTATCGCTTGGAGGATATGAAAAACAATACCTCCTTGAATGTGGCTTCACAGTACATTCAAATTCTTCTAAACAGGGAGATACTTAAAATTGCGGAGGATCAACTGAAAACTACGGAACTTCAGGTTAAGCGTATGACTGATTTAGTAAATGCTGGATCTCAACCTGCGGGTAGTCTGTACGACCTTCAAGCCCAGCAAGCCCGAGACAATCAATCGATGATTGCGGCCAAAAACAATCTGCGCGTTTCCAAACTTCAACTTACTCAGACCATTCAGATTCCATTCAAAGAAGACTTTGATATTGTAGAGTATCAGGGAATTATGCCAAACGGCTCTGTTTTGAGCATGGGTTCTGAAAACATTTATAACTCAGCTTTAGAAAACCAGCCCAGTATATCGGCGGCGGAACTTGATGTTCAAAGCGCCGAAAAGCAAGTGGCACTGGCGAAGGGCGGTTTTTTTCCTACGCTTTCCTTATTTGGCTCTATCGGAACCAATTATTCAGATCAGATTAGAGACTTAAGCCTTTCTCCAAGAGATCCTAGTTTAATTGGTATTACCTCCGCGGGCGATGATGTCTTCGATTTTGGCGGAGTAAACTTCAGTCAGGGAGATATCAAATCACTAGGTCAACAATACAACGACAACCTCAACCAATTCGTTGGTTTTAGCCTTAGCATTCCCATTTGGACTGGCATGCAATTGAAAAATGGTGTTCGAAGTGCTCAGATTGGAAAGGAAAATGCCCATCTAGAATTGCTCAACAATCAAAATACGCTGCGCCAAACCATTGAACGCGCTTATGCCGATGCATCTGCAGCCTACGAAACCTATGCTGCCTCTGAGGCAAGTGTGAAGGCGAGTGAGGAATCTTTCAACTATGCCAAAGTGCGTTACGAAAGT
The DNA here is from genome assembly GCA_017858515.1 of Cryomorphaceae bacterium. Classification (GTDB taxonomy): domain Bacteria; phylum Bacteroidota; class Bacteroidia; order Flavobacteriales; family Schleiferiaceae; genus RFXV01. Next base: position 22,561 of record JAFMBM010000007.1, read on the forward strand.
GGTACCATAAACCAATTCGACTACGAGAATGCTCGCAACAGCCTGAGTCGTGCTCAAGCCCAGCTCGCCCAATCGAGATTCGATTATATTTTCAGAATTAAAACCTTAGAATTTTACCTTAGCGGTAGCATTCAACCCTAAAGAACACCATGAGTCGTACTCTCAAAATTGGCCTCTTTTCTGCCGTTCTACTTATTATTCTTTTATTCGTTGCCAAGAAACAAGGTTGGATCGGATCGAACAACAAAGGCGAAACGGTTACCACAGAAAAGGTGAAGCGCGCAACAATCAGCGAATTAGTCTCCGCTAGTGGAAAAATTCAGCCCGAATTGGAGATTAAAATCTCCTCCGAAGTTAGTGGCGAAATAATCGACTTGGCCGTTTTAGAAGGTCAAACGGTTAAAAAAGGCGACTTACTGGCTAAAATAAATCCAGATATATACATTGCCTCGGTAAACCGGGTTGATGCAGCCGTGAGTTCTTCCAGGGCGGCTTTAGCTTCTACTGAAGCGCAACTTGTTGAAGTAGAAAAAATTTACAATCGCTCGGTTGATTTAAAAAAGAAAGGCGCCATATCTCAACAAGAATTTGATGCGGCCCAACGTAGTTTGGAAGTAACTAAACTCTCAGTAGAATCGGCTCGCTTCCAACTTAAAAGCTCTGAAGCCAATGCAAAAGAAGCAAGAGACAACCTCAATAGAACCACTCTTTTTGCCCCAACCGATGGCACTATATCACTTTTAAATGTAGAGAAAGGCGAACGCGTAGTCGGAACGGCTCAAATGACGGGAACTGAACTCATGCGCGTGTCAAACCTGCAAGCTATGGAGGTTTTGGTGGAAGTAAATGAGAACGACATTGTTCGGGTTTCTTTAGGAGATACAGCTACTATTGAGGTGGATGCTTTCCAAGATCAAAAATTTAAAGGGGTGGTTACCCAGATTGCCAATTCTGCAAAACTGATGGGTACTAGTGTAGATCAAGTGACCAACTTTGAAGTGAAAATCCGAATTTTACCCTCGAGCTATACCAATTTAAGCGATGAAACTGGCCGCTCTCCTTTTCGCCCTGGAATGACTGCGTCCGTAGACATTCAAACAGAAAGAAAGGTAAATATTCTAACCGTTCCCATTCAAGCTGTAAATCTCAGAAGCGATACTAGTAATGTAAAGCTATCGTATCGGGAGCGGAAGGAGAGGAAAGAAAGTCGCGCCGCTTCAGACCAAAAGGAGAATGAAGAGTATGAAGTAGTTTTTGCAGTAATAGACGGAAAAGCAAAGCTTATAGTAGTAAAGACGGGCATTCAAGACGATCAGAATATTGAATTGCTTTTGGGACCTGAAGAAGGAACTGAAATTATCACTGGACCCTATTCACTCTTGAGCAAGGACCTCAACAGTGGTGATGCGGTTACGGTTAAATCGAAAGAGGAAGAAGAATAGCCTTCATGAAGTGGTGAATCGCCTTCCTACCTTACTACTCATTGAATCTTCGACTCGAAGTTGCTCGGTGGCCTTAAGCCGTGGCAATGAGATAATATTTGAACTCAATGAGGCCTCCGATCAGTTTATTCATGCAGAAAAACTGCATTTACTCGTGCAGGAAAGCTTAGTTTTTCTAGAGAAAGAGATGGAAAGCTCTCCTTGGCTCGATGCCGTTGCAGTTGGAGCCGGACCAGGCAGTTATACAGGTCTTCGAATTGGCTTATCGGTTGCGAAAGGATTGTGTTTTGGCTTGGGAATTCCGCTCATTGGCATTTCCAGTTTGGAAGTATTATTTCATTCGTTCAAAACACTAGACCCCCTTTTATTTGAATCTCAGAAGGTTTTTTGGCCAATGATTGATGCTCGCCGAATGGAGGTCTATACCATGGGAATGAATGCCCGTGCGGAAATAGAATCTCCCTTACAAGCCATGATTTTAGATGAAGAACTTCCATTTAAAAAAGGCATTTGCTTTGGCGATGGTGCGGAAAAAGCCAGTGAATTTCTCGAAGCGAGAGGTTTTCAAGTGGCTAAGGAAATTTTGCCTATCGCAAAAGGACTTTTAACTCCTGCCCTCCTTCGTTTTAATCAGGGTACTTTTGAAGATGCTGCCCTTTACGAACCAGACTATCTAAAAGAATTTCAAGCACTAAAGAAGAAAATTTAGAGCCCAATTCTTGTTGATTGCAGAACGCCTTCATAAACCCTTGGCCTTCTAATTCAGCACAATACGTTTTGATTCTCGTCCGAGCGAAGTACTGTTTTCAAGAATATAAACCCCTCTAGGTAAATAGGCTACCGCTATTTCAACTTCAGAATCAGACGATATCAACTGTTCGTAGACTACACGCGATTGCATATCTATCAATCTCAACAATCCATCCTCCGCTGATCGCACGCGTAGAAAGTCTTTTGCTGGATTGGGATAAAGAGAGAATTCGAACGAAGGGGTAGTTGCATCAAACTTTAAACTACTTACACTCACATTTGTACAGAAAACATCTGTGTTTCCGCAGCTGTCTATTGCCGTTAAACAAACAGTATAACTTCCTGAATTAGAATAGATGTGCTGAAATTGGGCATTGTTTTGGTTGGATGTGCTTCCATCTCCGAAATCCCAAGTGTACTGTTGAGCCGCGCTAGAGCTATTGGTAAATTGAATTTGTAAACCCTGTGATAGTGAGCTGAAATTGGCTTGTGCACTTGTTTTATTGAAGGTTTTAATCGAACTGCTAACGGGGGCTCCATTGGTTGGATAAAAGAGAGCTTGATAGTCACCCGCCCCTTGGGTTTGATACCTTATTTGAGGGGACGACATGGCCCATTTAATAATACGGTGATTGTTGTTATCGGCAATAAATAAACCTTCGGAAGTACAATCCATTCCAGTAGGGAATTTCAAATCATTCACCCCGCTGCCACTGACACCACCAGCCACTAGTTTGCCTTGAAGTGCAGAAGGACACCATTTTACAATTCTATGATTGTTTTGGTCGACCACAAAAACAGCATCACTTGCATCTACTTCTACATGATAGGGATTGTTGAGATAGGCTAATCCCGATCCACTTCCTATACTGCCTGCCACTTGAATTCCAGCATTCGATAGAGTAGACCACTTCATAATGCGATGATTAGCTCGGTCAGCAACATAGACACATCCATTAGGACCAACCGCTACATCGCTCGGACTGTTCAATTGATTTGCTAGACTTCCTTGACCGTTATTTCCAGCCACAACAGTTGCCGCTGCTTGCCCAATTTCCCACTTCAATACCCTGTGATTTCCTTCATCTGCTATGTACAAAGCATTTCCAACCAACTCAATACCCGCTGATTTATTGAATTGATCTAGTCCACTTCCTTGCCCATTTCCACCTGCCACCAGAACTCCTTGGCTCGCGCCAGGAGCCCATTTTACAATACTATTGTGATTCCGATCAGAAACATACACATTTCCATTGTTGTCGATGGCAATACCTCTCGGATCGCGCAATTGGTGAAGGCCTGTGCCTGAACCGTTTCCGCCAGCAACAACCACTCCCTGTGAAGCATTGGCATCCCAACGAACTACCCTATTGTTTCCTCTATCCACAACATAAGCGCTGCCATTGTATACTTCTACTTCTTGAGGAAAGCGGAGTTGATTCAATTGGCCCCCTTGTCCTGTAGAACCCGCTATTTGTACACCATTGCTGGCTGCACTGGCTTTATAGGTTCCAATCCATTGGAGGTCTTTAAACAATTCCACTGAGTCAAGCTCTTCGGCGAGAAAACCTTGAACACTAATGTTAGTCTCCTTACAATCCATGCTCTGAGATAAAACGATATCGACCACAACGGGAGGCGGTGCAGGAAAAGTTACATCTATACTTTGGCAGTTGCTGGATAGATTCCCACAGGCATCTAGAACATCCAGACAAACAAAATAGGTTCCTTCAGAAGAATACGAATGAGTAGGGGAAGCTGAGCTAGCTGTTGTACCGTCCCCGAAATTCCAAAGAAAACTAGCCGCATAGGTAGAGGTCTCTGTGAATTGGAAATCATTAAATGATTGGGTATAGGTAAATCCAGTGGTTGGAAGCGGATTCAATACAAAGTTCACTGTATTGGTGAAAAGTTCAGCGCCTCCTTCTAAAATCACCTTAGCCGAGTAGATTCCTGAGCCGTTGCTGGTTAATTGAAGTGAAGGCGAAGAAGCGCCCCACTGCACTATTCTGTGATTGGCATGATCTGCAATTACAATGGCACCTTGTGCATTGCGATATAGACCTGATGGAAAGCTGAGCTGATTGCTTTGAGCACCATTACCATTTCCTCCCGCCACAATTACACCTTCGGTAGCACCAGGAGCCCAAAGACTTACACGGTGATTGTTGCGCTCGATAATATATAGATTGCCTGCTGCGTCTATTTCAATGTCTTTGGGCTCGCTTAACTGATTGAGGTTTGTTCCTGTACCATTTCCCCCAGCCACTAGCACTCCAGAAGTAGCATCTGGAGCCCATTTCATCACCCTGGCATTCTTTCTATCTAAAACAAAAATATTAAAGGCCGCATCTACCGCAACGGATACAGGTTGCTGAAATTTATCATTTGAAGATCCGCCGCCATTGCCACCTGCAACCACAACTCCTTGAGTTGCTCCTACATCCCATCGCATTACTCTTTGGTTCTTCTTGTCTGCTACATACACTCTTCCCAAGGCATCTACGGTCAATCCTTCTGGCTGATAAAACTGATGTAGACCATTTCCAATTCCGTTTCCTCCTGCCACAACTACACCCTGACTAGCGCCTTGATCCCAACGCAATACTCTGTGGTTATTGCGATCGGCAATATAGATACTTCCATTGGCGTCGATTGCCAATCCATAGGCATTCCTAAACTGATCGAGTCCTGGTCCAGATCCATTTAAGCCAGCGTAAATGATTCCTTCACTTGCCCCAGGCTCCCACTTCATGATTCGATTGTTGTTGCGATCCATTACATAGGTATTACCCAAAGGGTCTTGAACCGCATCGTATGGATAGCGTAACTGAGAAAGCTGACCTCCTTGTCCATTTCCTCCCGCGAGTATGGCACCATTCGGAAGACTAACGGCGGTGCTAGTATAGATGAGTTGTCCGTCTTTAAACCACTCTACGGCGGAAATAGATGCTGCCGCACTCATCTGAACACTCATCAACTCATTCTGACAAGAAGCCGTTTGGGCTATGTTTAGCGTAGCCGAAGTTACTTGCGAACGGACGGAAAGGCTAAAGGCAAAACTTAGAACAAAGAGGAAAAAAGAGGATCTATTCATAACCGGTTTTCAATGACTGTATTACCTAGTAGTCAAAGGAAGTGCCTAGCCATTTATCCAAAGTCCAATTATCCCTACTCAAACCACTGAAAAACAAATGATTGAGATTAATTCAAATTCGTATTAATACTGAATGAACATAAATAAAGTTCTATTCAACATTACTCATTCACAGTAACTTACTGAATTTATCAATCGAATATATTTCAACACAATTAGAATGAATTATCCCTACAAAATACCTTCAAATGCAGGATAAGGTGGTTTAAAACTATTCATTTTTTGTAGGGAATGTCAGCTTTTTATTTTTAAGTCTACCGAAACAATCCCTCATTGAAAAGCACAAAGCAGCACTTTTTCCCATTATGGGAGTGAATTGTTTCATTTTGAGAGAGTTTTTTTGGGAATTCCATCCCTCTAAATCTCCTAACAACCGCTAAGCCTCAGCCTCTATCTTATTAAATTGCATCTCATACAAACGGTGGTAGGCACCCTCTTTCTGAATGAGTTCAGCGTGATTGCCTTCCTCGATAATCTGACCGTGATCCATTACAAGAATACGGTCTGCCTTCTGAATAGTGGCCAGTCTATGTGCAATAATGATTGAGGTTCTGCCTTCGGTCAATTTATCTATGGCTTTTTGAATAAGCAATTCTGTATGCGTATCAATTGACGAAGTTGCCTCGTCGAGAATAAGAACGGAAGGCTTGCTCACATAAGCTCTCAAGAATGCCAACAATTGCCGTTGTCCGGAAGAAAGACTTCCACCCCTCTCTCCTACTCTAAACTCCCAAGATCCTGGCAGTTTATCCAAGAGTGTGTCCACGCCAATCAGTCGCGCCGCTTGGTTCAACTCCTCTATTGGAATGGGACTTCCAAGGGTAACATTCTCTTTTATCGTATCTGAAAACAAGAAGACATCTTGCAATACGAGAGCCATCTGACTCCGCAGTCCTTCTAAAGTATAATCGCGAACATCTACCCCATCGAGCAAAATCTGTCCTTTTTGAATATCATAAAAACGATTCACCAAATTGATAATCGTAGATTTTCCTGCTCCTGTAGTTCCCACAATAGCAAGGGTTTCCCCTTGTTTTATCTTCAAGCTTAAGCCCTTGAGTATCCATTCATTGGGCAAGTATGAAAACCAAACGTCTTTGAACTCTATTTCACCCCTAATTTCGGTAGGATTCAACTCGCCATGGTCTTGAATTTTCTCTTCCTGATCGAGTAATTTCAGCACCCTTTCAGAGGCAACCATTCCCATTTGCAAGGTGTTAAAGCGGTCTGCCAGTTGACGTAAAGGCCTAAACAGCATATTAATAAAGATGAGTATAGCTGTTAAATCTCCAAAAGTAACTTGGCCTCCAATAGCCGCTGAAATACCTCCATACCAAACTGCAAGACCAATAGATACAGCAGACAAGACCTCGATAATAGGAAGGAAAATAGAAAAATACCAGATAGAGCGGATGTTGGCATCCATATGGGACTTATTAATTGCTTTAAAGCGGATGAGTTCAGCGTCTTCGCGATGAAAAGCTTGAACGATCATCATTCCACTCAAATGTTCTTGAACGAAAGCATTCAATCTCGCTACCTGATTGCGCACATCTTGGAAAGTAACTTTGATGGCTCTTTGAAACCAGCGTGTTGCGAAATACAACAAGGGAACAACAGATAAACTAATGAGAACCAATTTCCAATCGAAGAAATAGAACATGGCTCCTATCATCACCGCAATCTTGAAAAGATCTCCAAAGATCACGAGCAAACCCTCTGCAAAAATATCAGCTATGGTTTCGATATCTGAAACGGCTCGGGTAACTAAGGTTCCAATGGGAGTTTTATCGAAAAAGGACAGGCGCAGCTTTATGAGTTTCTCGAATAGCAGCACTCGAATATCGCGTATCACACTTTGGCCTAGATAATTGGCAGAATAAATAAAGGCAAACTGCAAAATGGTTTCCACCAAAAGGAGAAAGACCATGAGCAAGGTGTAATTCAGCAGACCCGCTGCGTCAGGAATCATTACAAAATGATCGATGGTGTATTTAATCAATATGGGTCTCGTGGTTCCTACCGCACCCAGAAGAATAGTTAGTAAAATACCTCCATAAAAAAGCTTTTTATAGGGTTTTGTATAGGCTAACACCCGTCTCAATAGCTTGAGATCAAAGGCCTTTCCACTTACTTCAGACATGCTGTAATTTCTTTAGGGTATCCTATTTCTGTGAGATACAGTCCATGCGCAGGTGCTGATTCACCCGCCTTCCGCCTATCTCCTGATTTAATAATCTCTTCAAACTGAACTAAACTAAGCTTTCCTTCTCCCACCTCTAACATAGTTCCAACGATAGCCCGCACCATATTTCGAAGGAAGCGATTGGCTCGTACAGTATAAATACTGCCGTTTTGGAAGTGATTCCATTCCGACTTCATTAGTTCACATCGATGATTGTTAGCACCATCGTTGGAACGAGTAAAGGCACTGAACTCCGAATAAGCCAGAAGAATCTGTGCCGCCTTTTCCATACTTTGAAAATTCAAACTTCTTCTAAAATGAAAACTTCTTTTTTCCTTAAACGGATCTTTATGGTAATGCAAATGATATTCATATTCTCTATAGGTTGCACTAAACCTAGCATGCGCATTTTCTGGCACAGGATAAAGCCCGTAAAAAGAAATATTTTCCGGTAAAAAGGCATTGAGACGATGTTTTATATCTCCACAATCAAACTCAACGGAACTATCAAAATGTGCAAACATCTGCTTGGCATGCACTCCAGTATCGGTCCTTCCCGCACCAAGAAGTTCTGTACTTTCGCCCAACAAAAGACTTAAAGCTTTCTCGATTTCTTGTTGCACCGAAATAGCATTGGCTTGTTTCTGCCAGCCGTGATAGGCTGTTCCATTGTAGGCAAAGGAGAGAAAATAGCGCTTCTGAGTCAATTTTGTTGTTTAAACATGCAAATGTACTAATACCATGCGGGTACTTCTTCTTTCCGACACGCATTCTTTTCTGGATGAAACCATTCTAAAACATGCTTCGGAAGCTGATGAAGTATGGCATGCGGGCGATATAGGCAATCCTTCGGTTACAGATGAGTTGGCAAAGGTATCAGTACTTCGGGCGGTATATGGAAATATTGATGGTGGGATACTGCGTAAAGAATTCCCTGAAATAGCCCTTTTTGATGCCGATGGATTAAGGGTAATGATTAAGCATATTGGTGGATACCCTGGGCGATATGCTCCCGGTGTTCGCGATCAGATTAAAAGGGCACGTCCGGGTCTCTTTATTGCCGGTCATTCTCATATTCTCAAAGTGCAGCGCGACCCATCCTTGGGTCATCTTTTTATGAATTCTGGGGCTGCAGGAAAACATGGCTTTCACAAAGTTCGCACCTTGTTGCGATTTGAAATAATACTAGGACAGATTCAAAAGCTAGATGTTATCGAGCTTTTTCCACGATAGAAAAACTAACGAATTCGGTTCGAACTGTTCACCAATTCCTCGTCTTTTTTAATGTTCTTATTGGCCAGCGATGTAAATACAACCACCAAAAGAGGCATCACCAATGCAAAACCGGGAGCTACACCTCCTTTTATTATGTAGAAATAACAAAACAATCCGAAGGTGAAAAAACCGAGTAGAATGGTCCATCTTCCAATAGCCAATTGGGCTCTTCGCTTCTTAAAATTGAACAAATTAGCCAAACTAATTCCACCTAACAATCCGCTTAGCAATTGGGAAAGAGGAATTTCAGATAGCTCAATGATTTCAGGTTTAACACTCAATTGAGAGAAGAAATAGCTTGCTAAAACAGCGGCAAAGGCCAAGAAGAAATAGAACGTTTGTATGCGTTGAATCATAATAAGAATTTGAGGGTCTAAAGTTAGAGTGTACAAAGATTCAATGAAAATTGTATTATTGCGCACCGAAGCGGGAGTTAAACCCAACTCCTTTTCAAAGCTTCTCATTTCTACGTATACAACTATTTTCAATTTACTTTCTTTCATATGCTTGATCTTGATGCCCTTAAGGGTAAAAAGCTACCTGAATTACAATCCCTAGCCGAGCAATTAGAGATTCCAAAAGCGCGCTATATGCGCAAACAAGAGCTTCTCGAATCCATCGCGGCCCAATCATCTTCCCCCTCTGTGGCTACCGACAATGCAGAAAAAAGCATTGAAAAAGTAAAAGAGAGCCCTGTAAAAGCTGAAGCACTTCCAACCCAGACAGATGCCGTTTCGAACGAATCAGTTGAGGAAAGAACTTCCGGAAAAAGAACACGCTTGGATAAAATCCCAAGACCTTATCCCAAAAAAGGCGATCAAGGACCTTCGAATGCTGCCACAACGGAAAATGCCAATAGGGCCGAAGTATCGGAAGAAAAGCTAGACGAGAGAAGAAATGAGAATCGCAGCGCCCCAATTGGGAGAAACAATCCACTTCCAGCCAACGACACCGCAAATACACAAACCGCCAAAAGCGAAGGGGATTTCAAGAGAGATCGGACGAAAACTTTCAGCAACGAGCGTCGCGAAAAAACCGACCGATTTGAAAGAACTGACAGAGTAGTTAGACCCGAAAGAACTGACAGAATAGATAGACCTGAAAGAACTGACAGAGTAGATAGAACTGAAAGAACTGACAGAGCAGATAGACCTGAAAGAACCGACAGACCTGAAAGACAAGAAAGAACCGACAGAGCAGACAGACCTGAAAGAGGAGATAGACCCGATCGCAGAGATAATCGCAACGATAGAAACCGAGGTGAACAAGCCATTCACAAACAAGACCCAACGATAGAATTCGACGGAATTGTAGAAAGCGAAGGAGTGTTGGAGATAATGCCAGATGGCTACGGCTTCTTGCGCTCTTCAGACTACAACTACTTAAATTCTCCCGATGATGTATACATCCCACAGCATCAGATTAAAAATCTTGGATTAAAAACAGGCGATACCGTTAAGGGAATGGTTCGTCCTCCTAGAGAAGGTGAAAAATATTTCCCCTTAGTGAAGGTGAATGAGATCAACGGAAGAGAGCCCAATTTCGTGAGAGATCGCGTTTCTTTCGAACACCTTACTCCTTTATTTCCAGAAGAAAAATTCGATATTACTTCTAAAGAAAGTACCCTCAGTACACGTATAATTGACCTCTTCTCTCCTATTGGAAAAGGACAAAGAGGTATGATCGTGGCCCAGCCTAAAACGGGTAAAACAACTTTGCTTAAGGAAGTTGCCAATGCCATCGCTGCCAATCATCCGGAGGCTTACTTAATCATCCTTCTAATCGATGAACGTCCTGAAGAGGTAACCGATATGGTTCGAAATGTGAATGCAGAGGTAATTGCCTCCACCTTCGACGAACCAGCCGAGCGCCATGTAAAGGTGGCCAATATTGTGCTTGAAAAAGCCAAGAGAATGGTGGAATGTGGCCACGATGTGGTTATCCTCCTCGACTCAATAACCCGACTTGCACGTGCATACAATACGGTATCACCCGCCTCTGGAAAAGTTCTTTCTGGTGGAGTAGATGCCAATGCCTTGCACAAACCCAAGCGTTTCTTCGGAGCCGCTAGGAATATAGAAAACGGGGGGTCTTTGACCATCCTCGCTACGGCTTTGATTGATACTGGATCGAAGATGGATGAAGTAATCTTTGAAGAATTCAAAGGAACGGGCAATATGGAAATGCAGCTCGACCGCAAGATTTCCAATCGCCGTATTTACCCAGCTCTCGATTTGCTTTCTTCGGGTACACGCAAGGAAGACTTACTCCTTGATCGCGATACCCTTCAAAGAATGTGGATTTTACGTCGCCATTTGGCCGATATGAATCCTGTGGAAGCCATGGAGTTCATGAATTCAAGAATGGCTCAAACACGAGACAATGTGGAGTTCTTAATTTCGATGAACGGATAATCGTTTACTCATAAATTGAGTAGCAGAAAGACTTCCTTTGCAGCAGTATGCTCAAGGGTCTAAAGCGTTTTTCAAACTTTTATGTCGATAGCTATCGCGGCTTGTCGATGAATTCTTGGATGCTTGCACTCACCGCATTGATCAATCGCAGTGGAAGCATGATTTTGCCCTTTATGGGATTGTATCTGAAGGAATCTGAAGCCTTCGACTTAAGTCAAGTGGGTATTTTACTTGCTTTGTATGGAATTGGCTCTGCTTTCGGATCGCTTTTAGGCGGAATGCTCACCGACAAACTCGGTGCCTTTTGGGTGCAGTTTTATAGCTTGAGTTTAGGTGGATTGGGTTTCATTGTCCTTTCCTTTGTGCATGGATTTTATGGCGTAGCTGCAGCTATAGTTCTGGTTAGCACCTTGGCAGAAAGCCTTCGTCCGGCCAATATGTCTGCCATAGCGCAGTATGCGAAGCCCGAAAATATTACCAGAGCCATTAGCTTAAACCGAATGGCGATTAATTTAGGTTTTAGCATTGGACCGGCGATTGGCGGCGTATTGGCCTTATATAACTACAAGTATATTTTTTGGTTCGATGGCGCAACGTGTATATTGGCATCGGGCATGTTCTTTCTCTATTTCCACAAACAAGAAGCGCGTTCTATTCCCAAGCCCAAAACCGCTCCCATTAAGGATTTAGTGAATGTGCTAAAAGACAAAGTGTACAGACGCTTTATTCTCTACGCCATGATGTATGCCATCTTGTTCTTCCAGATTTTCAACTCTATACCTCTATACCTGCGCGGACCAGGACAAGCGAACGAGTCGATTATTGGATTGCTTTTCGCCATAAACGGTGGATTGGTTTTTCTCTTAGAAATGCCCTTAGTAAGCTTAATGGAAAAGAAAGTGGGCACTACAAAAAGCATATCAATAGGCTTCGCATTGGTTGGACTCGGATTGGCTTCCTTGCTCCTTCCACCTCAGCTCAGCGTTTTCATACTCTGCTTTGTGCTCTTGAGTATCAGTGAAATCTTAGCCCTGCCCTTCTTGGTGAGCAAAGCCGCCTCCTTTACCACTTCAGAAAACCGTGGGCGGTATATGGGAGTCTATGCGTTGGGCTTTTCCATCAGTCATATTCTCGCCCCCTCTATTTCACTCAACCTGATTGAATTCAGCAGCTTTGAATGGCTTTGGATAGTGCTTTCTTTCTCCGGCTTAGCCCTCGCTTGCTTACCCCTTTTCAAAAAGGAGTCTTCGACTTAAGAGAATCTTACTGAGAGTAAAAAAGACGATCGATCGCAGTTTTTCATGACTTCATTCTCTATTTTAGTTGGATGGGATTTAACACTTAATAAAAAAACTCTTCAAATATAATTTAGTGTAAATGACTCTTTTTCATACAATTGAATTCACACTTCCCATCTAGATTCATTCGCCTTAACAAACCTTTGATGCTTTTTTAACGTAAAGGCTACTGTTCTATTTCTTACAAATCATTCTATATATGTACCAGCCATCCATCCAATTTACATCCCAAATGGCCACAGCGAATTAAAAGGCGACAAACTCTATGTTTACTATAGTTCTTTGCCAGAAGGCAATACTCAGCTCGAAATCTCACTACTAGCGCGCTATGCAGGCAGATTTACACTAAATCCATTGCGGGCAGAATTAATGTATTTCCCCGAACTAAACGGAAACTCCAAAATAACTAAAGTGGATGTGAATGAGCAAGCTGAATCTGGAGTCTTTCCCCTCAAATTTTGAAATAAACACCTAAATTAAAACAGAACTTAATAAAGCAGTAGCCCAATCAAATATGGCTTATCCTGAAAAGAAGCCGCCAAATTAAAAGGAAATCCCTAAATTCGCACGAGAATAACAAAATTTTTAACCATGCGAAACAAAATTATTCTAGGCGCGCTGCTGATGGCAGGAATGCTGCGGGCTCAGGAAAATCCACCTGCTACAACTCAAGATCCTTTTCCTTATGAAAAATTCTTACACAAGCATTCAATTGCCGTCCACGGTGGACTTATTGGGTATGGACTTGAGTATGCGTATAATGTAAACAAGAATCTAAATGTTCGTTTAGGCGCCAATTACTTTACCCTTTCGGGAGTAAGCATTCCCTACACCTTAGATGAGCGCGATGTAGATATTTTAATGGGTGCAGATGCACTGGATATTGATCTTTTGCTAGAATATCTACCCTTCGACCGTAGTTCTTTTAAGCTAGTGGGAGGTCTCGTTTATATCAACAACACCGGGGGCGATGCCACTATTATGTTGAAAGATGGATTGAGCTATGGCGAGATTCCTTTACAACCTGAAGATGTGGGCGAGATTGGAATACAAATGCAATACGCTGGATTGGCTCCGTATGTAGGACTTGGTTTTGGACGTGCCGTTCCAAAAGGTCGAGTAGGTTTTGCCATTGAGCTCGGAGGATATTATGTAGGCTCTCCCGATGTTACGCTAACGGCTACCGAACTCTTCGAACCTACTGCAAATGAAACCGAAGAGGCAAAATTAGAGGAGGCGCTCTCTTCTCTACAATGGTTGCCCAATTTGAAATTTAAACTCGCTGTAAGACTCTAAATCTATCCCAATGAAAAAATTAATATTCCCCGCTGTATTGGCAGCCCTGAGCTTTATCTTAATCCAATCTTGCCGTCCAGATCAGGTTACTGGTGGATTGGACAACTTTCAACTAAGTATAAACACAGACATCTTCAATTACCGCATAAAAGTGGATATAGTAGATGCAGCTGGCAATGCCATTCCTGATGCAGAAATATCCATTGATGGTGAAGACGCCAATAAGATTTACAATGAATTGGGACAAAAAGATTTTTATGTAGGACCCTCTGGATCTCTTTCCCTTGTCATTAACCCTTACGAAGAACCACTAGCAGGCGATACGACAAAATTTACAATCATTGTAAGTGCAGCAGGATACATTCCTGGAGCGTCTTACATTGAGGTTGCCAATGGCGACTTTGAGCCCACCTATCGAATTGAGTTGCTACCTGAAAATGGAAGCACAAAATATGGTGATATAGAGTCTTATTCCCTCGGCCTAACCAATGGAGCGGTTGCAAATACGGCGATCTACAATAAATCCGGAAACTCTAGCCTGCGTGTAGTAGCCAAAACAGCTATATTCGATTCAGTTTATTATGACAATAAATTGAACACCATCATCATTCCACAAGGTATGCGCTTTACCTATCTAGAAGAAGTGGTTACCACTGGAACTAGAGTGAGTCCGGTCTATGCTCCCGTTGCAACTGACTTTATTGATTCTATTGAAATCAATGGTAGTTGGAGATACTTTACCAGCGCTAATCTGGGTGAGCTTATAGGATATGACACCACCACCTTTGAGTATATCAGAAGGGTTCCGCGTGACTATACAGGAACGAATATGAAAGTACGCGCCTATTATTTCGACCAAGGAATATTCAATCCAACTCGAGTAATCCGAGGAAGTGAATCAAGTAGAACGGTGCAAACCATTTCGAAAGAAGAAGTTCCAGTGAATAGAGCGGTTCTTGAGCCGGCTACTTTAAAAATGCTGAGCTGGGTATCGTATGAAGGAACGATTGATGGGAATTCTGTTACCCTTCAACCCGTTCAAACGCAAAGCAGCTTCATTACGTACAGTCTTCAGATCGACCCCAACTTTATTCATCCTGTCACTTCGATGCCCATTGCTGCAGGCGACAGCCTAGAGGGACTTCCATATTATCGTGTCGATAGAGGAAAGTTCAAAACAAAAAAAATGGTGGTAGTTCAAACTCCCAATGGTCAACTTAGAGTGCAGTCTACCAATTACAATGCAGGTATTGTAAAGTGGTTGCGTTTTGAATGGCCTTATGATTTTAATTTAAGTATTCCTGAAATTCAAAGTGTTCCAGATATCAACAATGTGTATTACTACGGATATATTGACCTTGGAAGTTATGGATGGAGCTTCTATACTTATGGGCGTAAAGACGCATGGCAAAGAAGATACTTTGGCAAATTGGTTTCAACTAGTCCTATTTCTGCCAATGCTGGTGTGGGCATTAATGTGTATTACTGGAATAAACTTATTGCGGATAAATTCTATCCTGGTGGGAACTTTACTCAGCAAATTGTAGACGAGTCTGATTTTAATCAATTACCTCCCGTTACTAATTTTAAGGTGGAAGTAGTTTGCACTAAAAACGATAGCATTCGTATAAATCCAACGGTGGATGCTTATACGGAAGTAGGTGGCTATGCTCAAACTATTCGTATGAGAAATGGGCGCTGGGCTACGAGAGGAGTTGAATTAAATGACCCTATTGACATTAGCATTCAATTTAGAGACTTCAAGTTCGACACTCTCTTTACCGTAACTCAATCTGAAAACTTAATTCGTTATTACGCTCAATCCAACGACGATGTTTGTGCGTTTTAAGTTCTAATCACCCAAATGAAAAAGCTACTCCTTCGAGTAGCTTTTTTTTTGCAGTTTCTAATCTGGCAATCAATGGCTTCACAAATATTTTCATTCGGTTTACATTGTTTTACATTCAAAATAGACTTATTAAAATTGCTTTTCAGACATTTCCCAAAGAATGCAAAAGCACTATGAATGCTATGCAGAAAACATTTCAAAACTCTAATCCTATGTTTAAAGTCAATCTCCATTTTTCGGCTCTGTTGATCTCCTCTCTCTTGATTACCTCTTGCAATCAAAGCAAGGCTTTAGAAAAAGAAGTAGAAACAACAGCAGCTGAAAAAGAAATTCCAGCAGCAAAAAGAACCAAGAAACCGCACAACTACGGAGGATGGTATTGTCCCGATAATTTCATCCGATTTCCGCCTATGGATATTGCTGAACTCAACTCATTATCCGTTATCTCAGATCGCTTACCAACGGAAGAAGAGACCCGAAGCGGTCAATCGCTCATGTATTTTGATGCTTTAGAACATCCCTTCGCCATGCCGCTGAACATTCCTTTGCCGAGAGTGGCCAGAATGTATACGGAATACAATAAATTGACTGAGCTAGTGATTGTTATTCAAGCCGTTGTGATTGATAACGATACTATAGTTGGATTTAGATACCCCAATGGTGGAAATGGTTCTGCTCGAATAAATGAGGTAGATTTTCTGAATGAGTCAGAGGTGGCCGATTTGGGTTCCAATCCATTTGTCTATATCAAAACCGAATTAAAAGCATCCAAACAAGAAATATGGAAAGGCATTTGTCAGACTGCTTTTGCAAAGAAGCTCGGCAAGAAATTCAACAATAAAGCCCTCTTTGAATCGGAATGGAACGATCGAACCAGCACCGACTTGCTGTATGAATCTGAAAATGTAGTAGCAAGGGGTGTGCTAGCCTCGCTCTGGGGGAATCTTTATCTGCAAATAGACTACGATTCAAGCGGATTTCACTACTCAGAGAAAATATTGGTTATCGACAATGAGGAAAAAAATACATGCGAACTTTTTCTCGTAACAGGTCCATATCCGCAAGGAATGGATAAAGAACAAAAGCGCTGGAATGCATGGATGGATGAAGTAAAAAAGACATCTCTCCGCTAACTCAAAGGACACAAATTGCGAACAGAGCCAAACTGACAACGGACTCAAATGCAAGCTTCTAGACTCAGTGTATTGAGTGATATGAAATACTATTCTGTTATTAAGGGCGTGATTAAGTCTTTTATTCTATGATCACGAAATAGTACAAAGACATTGTACGCCAAATAAATCACTCGTTCACCAGCTGACATCCTTTGATTGGGCTATTAAAAGCTTAGTCCACAATAAAGCCGATTTTGGCATTTTAGAAGGGTTCTTGAGTGAGCTCTTTTAGCAAGATAGTGTTATTGAAGATGAACATGATTGCTATTTAAACAAATTCTAAACACAGAGTTTAGTTATGATGTAATGCATTGAAATAAGACAGAAGTGCACTATGTATGAAGATTCGTATTCTAGGGATTGAATCTGTCTCAGATGCACAGAACACAGCGTTCTTTTTGCACAGGCCTTAGCCACTTTTTTAAGATGACATCCTTCATGTCTTGGAATAAAGGACTTTGATCGCTAACGATCCGCTAGAACGGGCTGTTCTCCGTTTCCAACTCAAAAAGGCGAGCAAGCTCCTATTCGCTTATATTGGATTGAACTAAAGACGTTCTAAAAGGTTTGGACTTACAACTTAAATAGAAAGTCGGCCTTCCCTATTGGCCAATACTGATTGCTTCTAAATCCATGATTAAAACAGAAAACTTCGATAAAGTTGAAATTACGTCTGCAGAGGCTCTAAGGGAATGGCTCAATGAAAATCATACTAGCGCTTACAGTGTATGGCTTGTGACTTATAAAAAAAGTGCTGCAGACAAATATGTCTCTCGGTGGGACGTCTTGGATGAGCTTATTTGTTTTGGTTGGATAGATGGAATACGAAGGCAGCTCGATGAAGACCGAACAATGCAACTGATCTCACCAAGAAAAACCCAGCATTGGGCGAACTCCTATAAGGAACGAGCGGCGGTACTCATTGCTGAAAATAGAATGCACTCAGCAGGATATAAATCCATCGAAATCGCCAAATCCAATGGATTATGGAATTTTATGGATGATGTTGACCAACTAATTATTCCAGAAGATTTGCTCAAGGCCCTCCGTCAACATACAGAAGCTTTGGCCTTTTTCAATTCAATCAATAACTCCAGTAAACGTTTTGTTCTTCGCTGGATAAAACTTGCCAAAACTCAAAAAACCAGAACGCAAAGAATAGAACAGCTGGTTGAACTATCCGCGAAGGGTGAAAAGCTCCCTGGTAGTTAAGAGGCCAACTTCTTCTAATTTGCATCTCCTGTCTGTGAGAAAAATTACAGTATCAGATAATACTAGCAACCCAGTGTATTCAATGCTCTTTGCTTCCATAACTTAGAAATTAGACGCTGAAATTCCTTAGACCCAAGATCCATCCACCTAAAAACGCATCTTCATTCTAGCGATCGAATGTAATTCAACTCAACATCCCTTGTTGCGGGCGGAAGAATTACAAAATCGCGCTGATTCATTATTTCCAAAAGAGCAGTGTAAACAAAAATGCCCTCTTCTTCTGTCCATTTTTTTAAAGCCCGTAAGTCTATGATTGTCCATTCAGAAACATATCCTTGCTGAAAAAAGGGATTCCGCTCTTTCAGCCAAACCGAGCCTCCTTCCGAATTGTCGAAATAGCCATTGGGCTCTTCTTCATCAACATAATACCGAAACATAAAATAGAGATTCAGATCTTTCGCTTTGGTAGCCTTTGCAAGGTCTGAAACCTGCTGACCTATGTCTTCAATGCCCAAAGGTGAGAGGCCTCTTAGGGTATGAAAGGCGCCCATTTTGATCAAGACCTTTGAATTTGGAATGTAGAATTCCTTCAATTTAGATCGCATTAAATTCCCTCGCATGGCGAAGCTTTTCCCTCTATCTTTTCCATTCATTTCATAAATTGAAATACTCATATTGATGTCGCTAATTATTTGTTTTATTCTGGGATTAGCAGTATCTAAGGAATTAAAAAAAGACTGAACCTCAACGGATTCTCTGAAGACTTGAAAGAAAGGAGGCGCTGCGTCTTTGCGGCTTAAAGCATACTGCTCAAGCAGAAAATCAACCGCTATAGCATGCAATGCTTTGCTTTTGTGATTCGAATTCAACGACACTAATTCGTCGAAAAGGAGTGGGTACGAATAAAAATGTTCTTGATCTATTCCACAAAAAATCATTTTGTGTTTCAAGGCCGTTTCTATGAATTGAGCATCTTCTACTCCTGAACAAAAAGGAACCGGAATGCCTTGTAAACGCTTATATTCTTTGGATAAAAAGGCGGAAATGCCCCTTTCTACATCCGAAGCTGCTTGCGCCTCTCTGAGAAGGATTTGTAGACTGGTATTCCCATTCTCGGTTATAAAATGCCGGAAGCCAAAGTCATGTAGAATAGGTATAAGGCAAGATGTGAAAATAGATATATCGGCGTTTTCATGGGTCTCACCCAAGAGAACAAACCGAGCATCTTCACATTCTTCCAATAAAGTCTTCGCACCTGCACCCTTCATTTGAAAGTTTTCGATGGTGAAATGCTGCGTAAAGCCACTCACATTTTCAGTGGTCAGAGTATCTTGAGCGGATACCTCCAGTACGGCGTAACACAATAGATATAAAAACCTAAATTCCTTTGCTATCATATGGCTCTATTCTTTCGGTTCAAACTCGTACTACTCATCTGTGCTGACGTTTTCATTCTTTCTAAAAAGCTTCTGAATCGAGTTCCATGCCCTGCGGTAAAAAGGAGCTCTTTCATATATCGCAAATTCAATAATCTCTGCTTCCCCAAGCATACGAACATCAAGTACTCTATTTGATCCATCCAAGGAGTTAGCCCTCTCTATTTCCACCTCAACTGGCTCATATCCAAAGTATACATAGCGCAAATACAATTTTTCGTTTGTAGAAATCCATTCACTCAAATCAATACTATAATAACCATCTACATCTGCCGAAGCGCCTTTTTCCTTTCCTTTTACTATTGCATTCGCAAAGGGCAATGCATTTCCCTCTAAGTCGGTTATCCTGCCTGAAATAACCAAACTTTCTTCTTTTGACTTCGCCGAGTCTCGGCTCTGCACAGCCTCTTTCTCATTAAAATGGGTATCTTTTACTCGCTCTTCTATGGTGATCGGGACCTTCTGCTCTTGTGCGTCCACCTCTAAGCTTAAAACACTTAAAACTCCGAAGTACAGCGATGCCAAGCGGTTCTTTTTCTGCTTCACCCCATCCCTTCTTTTGGGTTCTAAAAGCTGATCTTCTCTATACAGTCCGCATACTTTACGCTCTGAAAAAAGATGTGCCCGGGCAATTTCCGCATCGCTGGTATTTCGAAAATCCAAAATGGTATTGTTGCACTTCGTACAAAGTCGACCTCTTTCCAATTGAGGCATCTCTTCCCAGGCCTGAGGGCATCGCCTCAGTTTAGACAGATTTACCTTGTTTGGTTTGCTCACTCAATGCTGTTTTTAACGATTCTAAACTAAGACTAAAAAGTGCCCTATGCAAAGTGCGATAAAGTTGGATCGATAAAGGCATCCATCTTATAAGTCGTTCTCCTATTTGTGAATTGCGGAACAAAACAAACGAGGACATGTGGACATTGTCTTGGAAATATCAAAAGCATTCGAAATGGCATTTTTTTGGTGGATGGAATGCAGCTCCACTTAAGAAGTTTTCGAAACAAAAGCGACTTTAGGCTAGACTCAATCTTCTGTAAGGCAAAGATGTACTACTTGAAAATCGTCTTCTTCCTTTCCGAACCAAACCACCGCAAATTCTC
This sequence comes from Cryomorphaceae bacterium, assembly GCA_017858515.1. Classification (GTDB taxonomy): domain Bacteria; phylum Bacteroidota; class Bacteroidia; order Flavobacteriales; family Schleiferiaceae; genus RFXV01. Next base: position 43,153 of record JAFMBM010000007.1, read on the forward strand.
CTTCAATGGCTAGGCCCATGGCATTCCACTTCACCTTTTTCCAAACACCCATATTCTCGATTACCTGTCTATGTCCCTTGCTACTTTTCCAACCTTCTAAAGCGCTTTCCGGACTCATATCTACCGATTGATAATAGGCAATTTCAAAGCCATCACCAACATAATCCGTTAGTTCTCTAGGTTTATTCCACATACATTCTGCACTTTGGTTATCGCCAGTGTAACAGCATCCCTTCCAACTTCCTTTCTTCGACCAGCTGTGCAAATTGCAGCGGTTGTTCTGAGGACTGTTTTCAGCTAAATCGTAAATATGGGTGCGCGCCACCTTCATCAAATTGCCTGAAAGAGCAATAGGTGGAAGTTTCAGACCTGCTCGATGCGCATTGATCAATTCTGCCAATTTAAATTCAGCCCTGCTGAGGCATAAGCTGTCGTTATCCGGTTGGGCAAAGCCGAAGCTAGCCAATAAGAGTGCTAGGAAGAGAAGTAGTTTGCGCATTGCTTATGAACGACAGAAAATAGATCTTGGTGTCTTAGAGTGCTTAAGTGAATTTAGAAAGAGTACCAACGATTTTTTCGAATCCCAAAAAGAATCAAGCACAAAGGATCTGACAATCTATTTCAAGCTCTTGACCTAAATCCTTCCTTCTACAAAATACATATCCATTTCCCCTTTTCCCTTGGCTTGAATTTTACCTCTATGTATACAAACAAATGAGTCTTTCACCCATTCATAGGTGGTTCCACTGATGTTCACTTTGCCTACTTCGCCACTGCTTTCCATGCGACTGGCTGTATTTACTGTGTCACCCCATATATCGTATTGGAATTTTTTAAGTCCCACGATGCCTGCTACAACAGGACCTGTATGCACTCCAATACGGATTTCAAAAAAGGGAAGACCTTGTTCTATCTTTTTTGCTTTCCCTTTTTGTATCACCTCAACCATTTCCAAGGCGGCATGAAGTACATCTTGGGCATGCGTGTCATTGGAAATAGGTAAACCTCCCGCAGCCTTTTAGGAGTCTCCTATGGTTTTTATTTTCTCTATACCGTATTTTTCACAGATGCGATCGAATTCAGAAAAGCAAAAGTGCAGGTCTTTGACCAGTTCTTTCGGGCTCAACTTCTCGCTAAGGGTAGTAAAGCCTCTAAAGTCTGTAAAGAGAACCGTTACAAAGTTGATGAGCTGAGCTTCTGAACTCCCCTTTACCTTCAGTTCTTCTGCTATTTCTTCCGGCAAAATATTCAGTAGAAGATCATCTGACTTTTTCTTCTCGATAAAGAGTTCTTCTGTTCTTTCTTCTACCGTTTTTTCCAACTTCGTCTTTTCATCCCTCAATCGTTGTTCACGCCATTTGATAATCAGAAATAGCACTGCAAAGAAAGAGACCGCGTACATCAAATACGCCCACCAAGTGCGGTACCATGGGGGTAAGACCTTAAATGAATACGTAATTGGCTCAGACCAAACACCATTGGCTGACTGTGCTTTTATTTTAAAAGTATAGCTTCCCTCATGGATATTACCAAAGCGAACATTGGATTGATGGGTTATAGGGTTCCAATCTTTGTCGTAGCCTTCCAGTATATATTGATACTTAACCAAAGAGGGTCTATCTGTTTCAATGGCGACAAACTCAAAGCCTATTTGGTTGTGTTCATAGGGGATTACCAGATGTATCGGCAAGGAATAAAATGGTGTAACTCCATCGAATTGAAGATTGCCAAAACGTTGCCGCATGGCCTCCCTTTCTGCTGTATTCATCTCACTTCCAAAGAGAAAAACTTCTTCTACTATATGAGCAGGAGCTCTAACGACTCCAATGGAATCAAATAGTGAAGGCTTTTCCTTTAAAGGCTCGTTTCGGGCAGAGAGCAAGTTGTGCCAAGAAATATCTTCATCCTCAATTTTAATAGATTCGATGATTAAAGTAGGTGGATCTAGATCCTTCCGCAAGGCCTCCGGGTTGAAACGAACGAGAGCTGTTTTTTGAGAGCCCGTTCCTAGCCATAGAATGCCCTTGCTATCTTGGAACAGGCAGTTTTGTCCAATATTCACCGCTTTTACAGGAAACCCATTCGAAGTGTTATAGGTTTCAATCTCCCTGAGCTGAGAAAGCGCATCGGTTGGCAAAAACAATGTGATTCCTTCATTGGTGCCTATTGCCATTCTTCCGTCCTCTAACTGAAGTACATGGCATACAAAATTGTCTGGCAATCCGTCCTTGGTTGTAAATGTCTTAAAAAGGGAAGGGCTCTTTCCTAGAATTTCAAGTTCAGCTGCTGTGTTGCGACTGCTATCTTTTCTAGCCAAAACCGATGCTTTTGCTAGGTCAGACAACTGCTTCACTTTTTCTACTGGCGAACACTGAGTCCTTTTTCTGTACCGAACCAGAGATTGCCTATTTTGTCTTGAAAAATCGACAAAATGGCATCGTTCGTCAAACCATGCGCGGTGGATAAGTTTATGAACGATTGTCCATCGAATCGGCTTATTCCTTGACCCAAAGTACCAAACCAAAAGTCGCCATCTCTATCTTGCTTTATGCTGTAAACATAATCGTAGGCCAATCCTTGAGCACTTGAAAAGTTGGTGAAGCTTTCGGCGCCTGAGAAGAGTGAATCAGAAGGATTGTATTTACTCAATCCTCTTCCATTGGTACCGAGCCAGAGGTTTCCAGATTTATCCTCAATCATACACATCACATTATTGTCACTTAATCCTTGCTCCGTTGAATAGTTTGTAATGGACTGAGCTTCATTCTTGAGTGAATTTCCTGGATTATACTTACTTAGCCCGCCTCCGAAGGTTGCAAACCAATACGCACCTAATTGGTCTTCGACAACTCCCCAAACACCATTGCTTTCAAGGCCTTGGTCTGTAGTAATAGGATTAAAACCCTTACCATCGTAACTGCAAACGCCTCCATTCAAAGTACCGAACCAGAGTTTCCCTGATTTATCTTCCGCAATACTATATATAAAATTATCGGGCAGTCCGTGAGCAGTAGAAAAGCTTGTAAAGGCATTACCGTCGTAGCGACTTACGCCTCCTCCATCGGTACAAAACCATAGGTTTCCTGCTTTATCTACTGTAATGCTCCGAACAAAATTGCTGGCTAAGCCTTATTCTGTTGTAAAACTTGTGAAGCGTGCTGACCCTAAAGGATTAGATAGAGAGGGGTCATAATAGCTCACACCTTCTGAAGTCCCGAACCAAAGAACTCCTTGTTTGTCTTCGGCTATACATATAACTGCATTACTTATCAAACCGTGCTCCAAGCTAAAGTTTGTAAAACTTTCTCCATTGTAACAACTGAGTCCATTGTTTGTACCGAACCAGAGATTACCTGATCTATCTTCCAATATTTGAGACGTATAATTGTCTGGAAGCCCATCCTCTTCGTAAAAATTGGTAAAGGTTTTGCCATCATAACAACTCACACCTTCATCAGTACCAAACCAGAGTTTCCCTGTTTTATCCTCCAAAATGCTAATCACAAAATCTCCTGCAAGACCTTGTTCCGTAGAAAAATTCGTGAAGAGATGTTTTGCAGTCTTTTTTAGTAAATCTTTGGGGTTTAGCCTACTCACTCCACCTCCTTCGGTACCTATCCAAATACTCCCAGATTTATCTTGGAATAGGCTTGTTACGATAGAATGTGCCAAGCCTTGTTCTGTTGAAATAGTTGTGAAGGTTTTACCATCATAGTAGCATACTCCCGTTCCATAGTTTCCGAACCAGAAGTTCCCTGAATGATCTTCTAATAGAACCAAAATAGCGTTGTTCGAAAGGCCATGGGAATTGGTAAAGTTGGTAAACGACTTACCGTTGTACCTGCTCACGCCACCTCCGAAAGTACCGAACCATAGGTTTCCCGCTCTATCCATCATAGAGCTCCCTAGCGCATCTAATGCAAGACCATTTTCGCTTGTAAAGGAGCTAAAGTCTGAAAGGCCTCCGTGACCCGTAATAAATGGATTTCCTGAAGAATCTAGTCTTGCTTGGCCTTCATTGTTACGTAAAACAGCCAAATCTGTTCTTAGCTCGTTTTCAATTAAATGGTATGCGGGCGGCGGCATACTGTCTAAAACAATTCGCTGCGGTTGCAGACTATCGGGCAAGTATATTAATTTGAATTGGAGCAAGGCTATCTTGAGAAGTAGCATTGTAGGTGCTCTCGCTGTTTTGGTCTGCATTGCATGCGTACAGCAAGAGTGCTATGGTAGATAGAACCAGCCTTTTTATCATAGGAGATAAAAATACTTTTAATATCGTTTAGGCGGCTATTGGATTTCTGAATTCTTCCTTTATGGAACAAAAAAAGCATACTCTATTCTCTCTCATTGCTTTACAAGCTTATGGGTTCTATGACATCCGTTTCGTTCAAGTCGAAGGAGATAAACTCCTTCTACCCTATCCTCCATATCTATTTCCGTTATGCTTTGGGTAAGGGTTCCTTTCTCAATCTTTTGGCCGAAGGAATCATAGAGGCTAAAAAAGCAAGTTTCGCTTGGAATATAGCCAGGGATTTCTAAAAAGAGGAAATCTCGTAATGGGTTTGGATAAATCAGAAGTTCTTGGCAGCTGGCTGTTATTCTAATTCCCGTAGGATTGGAAGCTTTCCAGCTTTCTTTTAGACGAAGGTTTTCTTGATTAATGCCCGTTGTATAGTATACATCTATGCCGTTGCTAAAGCTCATCCCTCCCTTCCTACCAAAAGAGGGAATGGGTTCGTACTCTTCCCATAGTAGGCTGTCTCGATTGAAGCTCCACATATCGTTGTAATAATTGGCGTTGCTGTCGACACCTGCAAGAACCAGGAGTTTGTTCTCCACTGCCTGCAAAGAGGAATGCATTCTTCCAGCAGAAGGAAACTCACTCAATTCTATCCAGCTATCGGTAGCCGGATTGTATTCGTAAAGCTCATTGTGGTATTGATTGTTTTCATCCCTTCCAAAAATCAAATAGCCTTTGTTGTTGAGAGCCACTCCTGCGGCTCGAAATCGGGATCCAAAGGCCAAATTGTTCTTTTGTTCCCAGATATTCTGTTGGATGTCATACGCCCACACTTCATCCATTGCCTCCTCCGTAGAAGTCTTTCCGCCAATTACATATGCAATGCCATTTAGAACAAAAGAAGCAGAGCCACTTCTTCCAACCGAAGGCAGAGAAGCTTGCTCAGTCCAGAGGTTTAATTCTAAATTGTACTGCCATAAGTCGTTCAGAAATACCCCAGTTTTTACTCCACCAAACACATATCCGAAGTTGGAAGAAGAGAATCCCGCAGCATATTGCCTTTCCATTCCACTGGGTAAAGAGGCAATGGGAGTCCATAGTAGAGTTGAAAAATCGAATGAATAAAAATCGCCTGTTTCTGTCCAGCCCGTTTCGTACCCTGTGCCGCAAAAAGCCTTATTTCCGATTACAAAGGAGAGTCCATCGTCTCGTTCAGTAGATGGAAAATCAGCAACGGATTGCCAGATTTGAGAATGGAGAGATGAAAAAGTGAAAAGCATAAAGAAAGCGACAAGCATTCTGTATTCATAGAAGTGTAAAATCTGCTTCTTAAGAAAACTATTCATAGCTTTGGTTCATCTCACCCATAAACTACAATTGGATAGATTTCGTATGCGAAGGAATTGGATTGGATTTATTGGGGAATTGCGAAGTTCTTACCCCAAAACCCGCAGAGGCACAATGCATTGCGTTTTACGAGGCCTTTCGGCCACCGCGGAAATAACGCTTTTGCCAATAGGCTTCGCTTAGGTTGCTCACCATTACTCCTTTGCTGCTGCTGGTGTGCACGAAATCGCCATCTTTTAAATAGATGCCCACGTGATCAATTCGCCTGCCATTTATCCGAAAGAAAACGAAGTCTCCTTCCTGTAAGTCCTGCTTTTCTATTGGAGTTGATTCTGCATAAATATCCTCTGCTCTGCGGCCTTGCAGTGGACTGTTATATACCTCTTCGTAAATCTTGCAAACGAGACCCGAGCAGTCTACACCTTTCTTCGTACTCCCTCCCATTCTGTGGGGAACACCCATCCAGCTCTCAATATATTCATATAAATCTGAATTCAATTTGGTAGTTTCGCGTTCATCCTCCTCCACCTTATCTTCCGTACTATTTGGCTTCGCGTCTTCTTTATCCTTATTTGAAGACTTATTTGTCTTGCCGGCTTTGCGCTCTTCCCAGCTATATCCCAGATTCGTAGAGCCCCTTTCTGGACTGAGCTTCTTCTTAGACGAACAAGAAAAAATGCCAAGAATAGAGACTGCTAACAGAATCTGAATTCCTATTCTGCGCATGCTCCTTATTCTTGGCATTTTAAAAAGAGGGTATTGAAAGAGTGGATTATTCCTTATTCTCTTTTTCTTTTACAAAGTTATCAAATTCAGTAGGCTCTTCCTTGATTGGCCAATAGTTGTTGCTGCGGTTGCAATCTGCAAGTTCTCTATACGGATCGATCTCAACGGCCACTACCCTTCCTTCTTTAAATCGGAATGATTTGGTGAAAGCATCTTCGTTGCCAATCCAAACCTCAGCGGGGATGCGCACCACCTTATAAGCTCCCGACTCGAAGTGAAAGCGCAAAATTACCGGCATAATTAATCCGCCTACATTCTTAATATCGAGCTCTACATAATGCCAATTATCTTGTAGCACTGCATTTTTTCGAACCGATTTAGCTTTAAGCTTATCTTTTTTAGCCGCGTAGATAATAGAAATGGTATCGGTTGCCACCGGATCTCTTTCTATGAATGTAGACACAATAGCCGTATCGTTGCGAATACTTCCAATGTCTCTAAAATCGCCACTATCTACTGAAAGCCAAGCTTCAGGAATAATGGGCAAAGGATTTCCACCTAAGGAATCGTAAACACGAACATCACTCAGTTCAAAATCTACATTATCAACCGTATAAAACCATCCCCTCCAGAACCAGTCGAGATCTACAGCACTGGCATCTTCCATGGTTCTAAAGAAATCGGCTGGAGTTGGGTGCTTGAATGCCCAATGCTCACAGTAGTACTTAAAGGATTTATCAAACAGCTCTCTACCCATAACAGTTTCTCTGAGGATATTCAAAGCGGTAGCAGGCTTGCCATAGGCATTGTTACCAAACTGAATGATGGATTCACTATTAGTCATGATGGGAACAATGCGCATTTTATCTCCCTTCATATAGTCAACCGTATTCTCCGCAGGACCTCTTCTTGAAGGATAGTTTCTATCCCACTCTTGCTCTGTGATGTATTGCATAAAGGTGTTCAATCCCTCATCCATCCAAGTCCATTGTCTTTCGTCTGAATTTATAATCATAGGGAAGAAGTTGTGTCCTACCTCATGAATAATAACACTAATCATTCCGTGCTTGGTACCTGCAGAATAGCTTCCATTCGCTCTAGGCCGTCCACCGTTGAAACAAATCATGGGATATTCCATTCCAATCTGGTTGGAATGAACCGAAATAGCTTTAGAGTAGGGATAGTCAATGGTGTATTTCGAATAAACCTTAATGGTGTGCGCCACAACACGTGTCGAATATCGCTCCCAAAGCGGATTACCTTCTTTGGGGTAATAGGACATTGACATCACGGTTTTTCCACTGATATCGGTAGCCATCGCATCCCAAATAAATTTTCTTGAGCTTGCAAAGGCGAAATCGCGCACATTTTTTGCTTCAAACACCCATGTTTTACTTCCACCCGTCTTTATCTTCTCTTGCTCTACGGCCTCCTCTTGGGTAACAATAATTACAGGCTCTACAAAGCTCTTCTCGGCTTTCTTTAATCGCTCTTGTTGAGTTTTAGTTAGAACCTTTGAAGCATTTTTCAAATCGCCCGTTGCAGCCACCACATGATTATTCGGCACTTCTATAGACACTTTATAATCACCAAAGGGAAGAGTAAACTCACCGCTGCCCAAGAACTGTTTGTTCTGCCAGCCATAAACATCGTTGTATACAGCCATGCGTGGGAAGAACTGCGCAATGGTGTAGAGATAATTTCCATCTTCTTCGAAATATTCATAGCCCGATCTACCTCCAATCTGCATTCGATCGTTAATGTTGTACGACCATTCTATATGCATTACAAACTCTTCACCTGTCTTCAACGGCTTGTCTAAATCCACTCGCAGCATGGTGTAATTAACCGTAGTATTCAACGGCTTTCCCTTTTTATCCTCTGCCTTGTGAATCTTAAATCCACCTGGAAAGCTCGGAAACACTCTCGACATCATCCAAGATCCTTCCTCTTTTGGCAATTTCCCACTACGGGTCTTTGCGGTTAAACCCTCCTTGTCTCGAACATTCTGATCGAGTTGAATCCACAAATACCTCAATGGATCGGGGGAGTTATTGGTATAGGTAATTTGCTCCCTTCCACTAATTGTCTGCTTATTGTCATCGAGTTTTACCTCAATAATATAGTCGGCCTTTTGCTGATAATAGGCCGGACCTGGAGCTCCCGAGGCCGATCTATAGAGAGAGGGAGTAGGCAACTCCTCTTCTAATTGCTTGAATTTTAAGTGACTAGTGTTTCGATCGCTTTGTGCTTTCAGCGTACCGAAGCCAAAAATGGCTAGGCCAAGGAGTAATAGAGTTTTCCTCATTCAATAAAATTTATCCGTATCAAAGCTAATAGATAGAAAATTAAATCCAACTACACCTTTATAAAAGGCAACACTTGTATCGGGAAGCGGCACACCACCATTTATTTATTGAATTCTTCTATCCCTACCTTCTCTCAATAAAATCAAACAAACTCTCTGGACAGAATAATATTTTTAAATCTAACTCAGTTCGATTTAAAAATTAACATCAATGTAACTGAGTTGGATGTACTTTTGCCACCCACAACAACTGCAATCATGCGCAATAAATACATCGACTTAATAGATCAGACCTTTGTTTGGCCTCAAGAAGAATTTCAATTAGATGGCGAATCCCTTATGTGGAATGGCATCTATCTAATGGATATCATCAAGCAATACGGAACCCCATTAAAGTTATCGTATGTGCCAAAGATTAGCCAGCAGATTCAAAAAGCGAAAATGCTATTCAATGTTGCTATGGCGAAGGCAGATTACAAAGGCAAATACAACTACTGTTATTGCACGAAGAGTTCGCACTTCTCATTTGTGTTGGACGAAGCCCTTCGGAATGAAATTCATTTAGAAACCTCTTCCGCATTCGACCTCAATATTATTGAGACATTAATAGAGGAAGGAAAAATTGGTAAAAAGCAATTCATAGTGTGTAATGGATTTAAACGTCCGCAATACATAGAGAACATTGCTCGAATGGTAAATAATGGCTTTGAAAATACCATACCCATTTTAGACAACAAACACGAATTGAAGCAATACGAGGAGTTGATACCGGGCAAATTAAAAATGGGAATTCGTATTGCCGCAGAGGAAGAGCCCAAATTTGAATTCTACACCTCTCGTTTAGGCGTTGGTTACAAAGACATTGTTCCTTTCTACGAGCAGCAATTGAGAAACCACGATCGCTTTGAGCTGAAGATGTTGCACTTCTTTATTAATACAGGCATAAACGACACGGCTTATTATTGGAGTGAATTGCTGAAATGTGTGAATGTGTATTGCGACTTAAAGAAAATCTGCCCTAGCTTAGACTCATTAAACATCGGCGGCGGATTCCCCATTAAAAACTCGCTCTCTTTTCAATATGACTATGCCTATATGGCAGAAGAAATTATTGCACAGATAAAGGCTGTTTGCAATGAGAAAGGAATAAAGGAGCCCCATATTTTTACTGAATTCGGCAGCTATACTGTTGGAGAGAGTGGTGCTATTCTCTTTTCGATAATGGATCAAAAAAAGCAAAACGATAAAGAGAATTGGAACATGATAGATGGATCTTTCATGACAACCCTTCCGGATGCATGGGCTATAAACAAGCGCTTCATGCTCTTGGCAGTAAACAATTGGAATAAAGAGTATGAAAGGGTATTACTAGGCGGACTCACCTGCGATAGCGATGATTACTACAACTCGGAGCAGCATGCCAATGCCATTTACCTGCCCAAGTTCGACTCTGAACAAACTCAATACATTGGCTTCTTTAATACTGGAGCGTATCAAGACTCCTTGGCAGGATATGGCGGAATTCAACACTGTCTATTGCCGGCGCCTAAGCACATTGTAATTGACGAAGACGACGATGGAGAGATCCGCACCCGACTCTTTGCGAAGGAGCAGAGCTACAAGAGCATGTTGAAGATACTTGGCTATTAATACCAGAAATAAAAAGAATATGAAAGGACCTGTTTCACAATTTATTGAGCATCATTATAGGCATTTTAACGCGGCTGCATTAATGGATGCTGCTAAAGGTTACGTTACCCATTTGGTAGAAGGTGGAAAGATGATGATCACCCTCGCAGGTGCTATGAGTACTGCCGAACTTGGTGTAAGTCTCGCCGAAATGATTCGCCAAGGTAAGGTGGATATCATTTCTTGTACGGGTGCAAATTTGGAGGAAGATTTAATGAATCTCGTTGCACACAACAGCTACAAACGCGTCCCCAACTACCGCGATTTAAGTCCTGCCGAAGAAAGAGCCCTCTTAGATGATGGCTTCAATCGTGTAACCGACACTTGCATTCCAGAAGAAGAAGCATTCCGCCGTTTGCAGAAGCATATCTACAAACTATGGAAAGATGCTCAAGACGCTGGAAAGCGATTCTTTCCGCATGAGTATATGTACCAAATGTTGCTTTCAGGTGTTTTGGAACAGTATTACGAAATCGACCCAAAAGACAGTTGGATGTTGGCAGCAGCCGAGAAAAACCTACCTATAGTAGTTCCAGGATGGGAAGACAGCACCATGGGCAACATCTTCGCCTCCTACTGCATAAAGGGAGAACTTCAAGCCTCTACTGTTAAAAGTGGAATTGAATATATGGGCTATCTCGCCGATTGGTATGTGAAGAATAGCGAAGGAAAAGGAGTTGGATTCTTCCAAATTGGGGGAGGAATTGCGGGTGATTTTCCGATTTGCGTAGTACCCATGCTATACCAAGACATGGAAATGGAACAAATCCCCTTCTGGTCTTATTTCTGTCAAATCTCCGATAGCACAACCAGTTACGGTTCTTATTCGGGTGCAGTTCCGAATGAAAAAATCACTTGGGGAAAATTAGATATCGACACCCCAAAATTTGTCGTCGAAAGTGATGCTACTATTGTTGCTCCGCTTATTTTTGCGTGGATTCTGGGAATGTAGATTAGGTAATTGACCTTATGGAAAAGAAAAGAGTAATCGTAGATTACAAAAACATCACTGAGGACTTATTAAAACTCCTCACAGATACCTATCCTTATGGATATGAAGATTTTGTGGTGAGATTTAAAAACGCCAAGGGAGAGAATGTTCAATCCATTCCTCTCGAAACCGACGACACCAAGTATTTGGTAAAAGTTGGAATTGAATTGGACAAAGTGGTTGAGGCTTTCCTCGACGACGATGACGATGGCGATGACGATAGCGGAGAGAAAGATTTAGATGTTTCAGATTCAGAGGTAGACGATTCAGACGATTAGCATTGTCTTTGTCTGCCTAGCACCAAATTCAACAAAAAAGAAAACCCCAAAACTGGGGTTTTCTTTTTTTTAGATGTAATACTTTACATTGAGCCATTCTGTTTCGAATTCGGCCCCCATTTTTTTGTAGAACTCAATGGCATCTCTATTCCAATCGAGCACTTGCCACATGGCATAGGCTTGCTTATTCTCTCTTGCATAGGCAATCACTCTTTCTAATAAAGCCTTACCAATTCCCTTTCCCCTATGCTCCTGCGCAACCACAAGGTCTTCTAAAAAGCTACATTCTCCTTTCCAAGTAGAAAAACGAGTATAACAAATCGCCATTCCCACACATTCAGAATGGAGGATCGCCACCCATCCGTAACAAATCTTCTTTTCAAAAAGACATTCAGTTAAATCCACTTCCGAGATAATCACCGCCTCAGGCTCTCTTTCAAAAACAGCCAACTCCTTTATCAAGCGCAACAAAGCCACTTCATCTCCCCTTTCGATGGGACGATATTCTATTCCTTCCATATAAAAGTCGATTGGTTTCCATTAAACAATACAGAAAAACGTCTGCAATCCTACTAAGAAAAAAGCATCCACGAGAAAATATTGAATTTAATTAAAGAAATTGAGCAAACTGATAGTGTAAAAGGGTTGATTTTTTCGATATTTGGAAAATATCCAAACCCCCTATAAATGAAACTGCCCTTAACACTTGGTGAATTCATCATTGAAAATCAACGCGACTTCCCCTATGCTTCAGGTGAACTTTCTCAACTACTTAGTTCCTTGCGTATTGCCGCTAAGGTTGTAAATCGAGAAATCAACAAAGCGGGATTAGCAGACATTAGAGGAGCGGCCGGGAACGATAACGTTCAAGGAGAAGCACAACAGAAATTAGACGTTTTTGCAAATGATATTTTCATTCGTTCTTTAAGAGCGCGCGGAGAAGTTTGTGGTGTTGGCTCTGAAGAAGAAGAAGACTTTATCTCTTTCAACGACCCCATTCATAATACGTCGAAATACGTAGTGCTAATAGATCCTTTGGATGGATCCTCGAATATTGATGTCAACGTTTCGGTTGGAACCATTTTTAGTATTTACCGAAGAGTTTCAGACCCAGGCACTCCTGTACAGATGCGTGATTTTTTACAGTCTGGAAGCGAGCAGGTTGCATCAGGATATATTGTTTATGGCTCAAGTACCATGCTCGTTTACACAACTGGCAGAGGGGTGAATGGATTTACATTCGACCCAGGAATTGGAAGCTTTTATCTTTCTCACCCGAATCTCACCATTCCTAGAAGAGGGAAAATATATTCGATAAACGAAGGCAACTATGTACATTTTCCTGAAGGGGTAAAGAAGTACATCAAGTTCTGTCAAGAGTTTAATCCAGAATCTGATCGACCTTACTCTTCCCGTTATATTGGTTCATTAGTATCCGACTTTCACAGAAATATGTTGAAGGGTGGAATTTATATCTACCCTAAAGGAACTACAGCACCCAATGGCAAACTTCGTCTGTTGTACGAATGCAATCCTTTGGCATTTATTGCCGAACAAGCGGGCGGAAAGGCTTCAGATGGCTATGGAAGAATTATGGAAATAGTACCGACGGATCTTCATCAAAGAGTGCCCTATTTCATTGGTTCCATTGAAATGGTAGAGGAAGCCGAAAGATTTATGAAACAGTACGCAGATCTAGTCTCTTAATTCAGAACTACCCTTTTTTAAATTGTAGCTTTGCCGCTGCTTAAAACTGTGCATGTCGGCAACAAAATACATTTTCGTAACAGGAGGGGTAACCTCATCTTTGGGTAAAGGAATTATCGCTGCTTCTTTAGCTAAGCTATTGCAAGCTAGAGGATATAGCGTTACCATCCAAAAACTAGACCCCTATATAAACATTGATCCAGGGACCTTAAACCCCTATGAGCATGGCGAATGCTATGTTACCGACGACGGTGCTGAAACCGACTTAGATTTAGGTCATTACGAACGATTTTTAAATCGCCCAACGAGTCAGGCAAATAATGTTACTACCGGTAGAATCTACCAATCGGTAATCGATAAAGAACGCAAGGGCGAATTTCTTGGAAAGACCGTTCAGGTAATTCCGCACATAACAGATGAGATCAAATACCGAATTAAGCTCTTAGGCAATACAGGTGAATTTGAACTGGTTATCACCGAGATTGGTGGAACGGTTGGAGACATTGAGGCTTTGCCTTATATCGAAGCCGTACGTCAGTTGAAATGGGAATTAGGTGAAGACTGTATGGTTATCCACCTTACACTTATTCCTTTCTTGGCAGCTACGGGCGAACTCAAAACTAAGCCTACACAACACAGTGTAAAGACTTTACTTGAGTCTGGACTGCAGCCCGACATCTTGGTATGCAGAACCCAAATGGCTCTGAGTGATGAGATTAAAAGAAAACTTGCCCTTTTCTGTAATGTTAAAAAGGAAGCGGTAATTGAGGCACGTGATGCAGAAACTATTTATGCTGTGCCCATTTTAATGTCGAAAGAACGCCTCGATGAAGTGGTGCTTAAGAGACTAAATCTGCCCTATAATAATGAGCCCGATTTAGATAACTGGAAGGATTTCTTATACCGTCTGAAATACCCTAAAGCCGAAGTAAGTATTGGGCTTGTAGGAAAGTATGTTGAATTAAAAGACAGTTATAAGTCTATTGCTGAAGCCTTTATACACGCTGGCGCGGCAAATGAATGCAAGGTAAACATTCGTTGGATTCATTCTGATCGCCTAGAGTCTGTAAATGTGGAAGAAGACATGAAAGGCTTAGATGGAGTTTTGGTCGCCCCTGGCTTTGGCGAAAGAGGTTTCGAGGGGAAGTTGGAAATGGTTCGGTATGCACGCGAGAACAAGGTTCCTTTCTTGGGAATTTGCTTAGGAATGCAAGCTGCGGTGATAGAGTTTGCACGTAATGTATTAAAGCTCGAAGGCGCCAACTCAACTGAAATCAATCCCGAAACCAAGCATCCTGTTATCGCTTTGATGAATGATCAAAAAAGCATCGTAAACAAGGGAGGAACCATGCGCTTAGGCGCTTGCGATTGCGAACTAAAGGAAGGAAGCAAGGCATATGATGTGTATCATAGAAAAGTTATTTCAGAACGCCATCGTCATAGATACGAGTTCAACAATCGCTACTTTCAACAGTTCGAAGAGAATGGTATGCAAATGACAGGCATCAATCCTGATTCTGGCTTAGTAGAAATTGTTGAACTATTAGACCATCCTTGGTTTGTTGGAGTTCAATTCCACCCCGAATACAAGAGCACCGTTGCTCGACCTCACCCTCTATTTGTACATTTTATTGCTGCCGTATTAGCCTCAGCCCACAACCCAAATTAGACTATTGTGAAAAAAATGGATTTGAATACCATCATTGGTTTCGCCCTCATTGGCGTCATCCTTGTATGGTTTAGCTACACTCGTCCAGAACCAGAATCCCTTGGTAACAATCCCGAGACAGAAATTGCCGCAGACAGTGTAAACTCAATGGTGAACAGTGAAGCGGAGAGCTTTGAGGAATTGGAAAGCATAGATTCTGATGACTCTACTTTGTTTACCCAAAAGAATATTCAGAAATACGGTCTCTTTAACTCTGCTGTGCAAATAGAAGCTAAAGAAGATTTATTTACTCTAGAAAACAGCAAAGTGCGCCTGATTATATCTAGCTACGGTGGTCAGCTAATTAAGGCGGAAGTAAAAGAATATCAAACCTATGATAGCCTACCACTAGAACTAATAAAATTGGCAAACAGCCAATGGAGTTACGAAATGCAAGCCGAACGTCTATATTCTACTAAGAATCTATTCTTTGTAGGAGAAAAGATAGGTAACAAGCTAAGCCTCAGTGCACCACACTCATCTGGGAAAAGCCTTAAGATTCTCTATTCTCTAGAGGAAGATAGCTATGCATTGCATTTTGAAGTAAAAGCAGAAGGATTGGGTGTTACTCAATCGGGCTTCCAATGGGATATGGATGCCTTGCGCCAAGAATTGAACATTGAGGCAGAGAACCAACAAACTGGATTATACTTCGCCAACGAAGAAAAGAATAAAGTCGACAACCTCTCGCTTACAAGTCAAGACAGCGAATTACACGAGGACCTGAAATGGATTGCCTTTAAGCAGCAATTCTTTAGCTCAGTATTGGTTGCTAAAGACAAATTTTCCAAGGTAGAATTGGCTTCCATTCCTTTGGAATCTGAATCTAGCACCAAGCGTATGGGCGCTCGCATGAGCAGTTCGGATGGAGAGAATTTTGTGGTCGATTGGTACTTTGTTCCCAACAAATACAATACACTCAAGGAGTACGGCTACAATATGGATGAGCTTATTCCAATGGGCTGGGGAATCTTTGGCTGGATCAATAGAGGCGTGGTGGTAAACATCTTTAAGTGGCTAGAAAGCTATGGGATGAACTATGGAATCATCATCCTAATTATGGCATTTCTTATCAAATTAGTGCTCTTCCCTCTCACCTATAAGAGCTATTTGTCTATGGCTAAAATGCGTGTCTTAAAGCCTGAGATGGATGAATTAAACGAAAAATTCAAAGACAAAGACGCGGTAAAAAAGCAGCAGGCACTAATGGAATTGTATCGAAAAGCAGGAGTAAATCCATTAGGTGGATGCGTTCCCGTATTACTTCAATTCCCCATACTAATTGCACTCTTCCGATTCTTCCCTTCATCTATTGAATTAAGACAGGAAGGCTTTCTTTGGGCAAACGACCTTTCGACCTACGACTCTATTTACAATTTGCCTTTTACTATACCATTCTACGGAGATCATGTAAGCTTGTTTACCCTATTAATGACCTTGTCAACCCTGTTGTACACCTACTTCAACAATCAAATGACTCCGCAGAACAATCAGTTCCCTCAGCTGAAATACATGATGTACCTAATGCCTGTGGTTTTCTTAGGTGTCTTTAATAATTATGCTTCCGGCCTTAGTTATTATTACTTCATTGCCAATATGTTAACTTTTGGACAACAGTTTGGAATTCGCTACTTTGTGAATGATGAGGCTATTCATGCAAAGCTCCAAGAGAACAAAAAGAATCCAAAAAAACAAAGCAAGTTTCAGAAGAGACTCGAAGAAATTGCTCAAAATCAACAAGAGAGCGCAAACCGTAAAACACGCAGACAATGAGACACTTACTTCTTCTTAGCCTAATCCTTACGCTATTTGGTTGTGGTACTAATAAGTATACCAGCCTACTAGATACAACTAAAAATCAGGTGGAAGTGAGCTTAGATCGATCTCCTTGTTATGGAACTTGTCCTGTTTATTCTGTAAACTTCAACCTAAGTACAAAGGAGGCTACTTTTAAAGGATTAAAATTCACTCGGCTTTCGGGTGAACGAACATTTACTTTAACGAACGAAGAAGTATCGAGTATAATAGATGGATTAAAAAACTGTGAATATCTTGGCCTCTCCGACAGCTATGACGGAGCTATCTCAGACATTCCCTCTTGCACCACCGCGCTTATTATAAATGGTGAAAAATTGAAAGGTGTATACAATCGCTATGATGGACCTGATGCCTTGATCATTTTTGAGACGCATTTAGACAATATTGTAATGACCCATCTCGGTTCAATTAAATAAAAGAAATGGGGCACCTAAGCGCCCCATCTTCAAACCATGAATCGGAAAACCACAACCGAGTTCATGCTAAGGCAGGAAAGAATATCCATGCCTAGTTTTCCAGAGAAAGTATTTCTCGAATAAAACCTTGTTTACATCTCCCAAAAGATTTGGAATCATTACAGCAAATCCTCTTGGACGGAAAAGTTTATTGCCCAGAATAATTACTTCTTTGTTTCCTGCATCCATCACACAGATGGCTGGAATATCACCCCAAGATTTGGCCTTTAGTTTTCCTTTTCCCTTGTATACCCGAACAATATTCTCTGCTGCAATTTTAGCCGTCTCATCACTCGGATAACCTGTCTTGGGAGCAGAAAATGGAACCTTGCCAGCCTCAAAAGGCGGCTTAACATCTACCGCAATACCAGCGGCCCAAACATTCGGATAATCAGGGTGTCTATACGTATCGGCAACGGGTAAATAACCTGCTTTAGTTCCTCTTAGTGCAGGAGAATTTCGGATCATATCTACTCCTATGAAAGGAGGCATCAACATGGTAAAATCAGAGGGAAGAATCTCTCCACTATCCAATTCTACCTCTTTCTCCCTTACCTCCTTAATGGCTGTTTCTTTGCGGAATTTAATGTTAAACATTTTAAGAAATCCTGTTAGCATTGTTTCTGCCCCAGTCATTCCATCAATTCCAAAATGACCGATATAGGTTTCTGGAGTTACCCAAGTGAGCTCTACTTTCTTTCGAATTTTCTGACTTCTTAACCAAGCATCCATATTGAATAAGAACTCATACGCCGCTCCCATACAACCCGCATTCTGGGTGGCACCAATTACAATTGGACCAGGATTCTTCACAAAGGCGTCTAAGTGCTTGCGTATTCGCATGGCGCCTTCCGGTGTTCCTATATAAAAACCATGCTCTTTTAATCCAGGCACAGCATTAAAATCTACCTTCGGACCTGTTGCAACCACAAGGTGGTCGTATTCAAAATCTCCTTTACTGGTATTCACTAACTGTGCATCTGGATCGACAGAAATAGCCTCAGCCATAACGAAGTTTACATTCTTCTTTCTAAAGATTTCATCTCGCCGAATGCTAATGTCTTTTACCTCTCTACGATGAAATGGAACCCATATTAAAGAGGGTATGAAAAGAAAAACAGGAGATTTATCAATCACTGTCACTTCTACTTCTTTACCCAGCTTTCTCTTTAGTTCGAGGGCCGCGGTCATTCCCGCAAAGTTTCCTCCGATTACAATGGCTTTCATGATTTTATGGCTTTGATTCAAAGGTAGAATCGCTTCATTTCCATGAGGATGATGAATGTCACTTAGCTTTATGATTTTTTACAGCTTTTCAGGCGGATTGCAGCCTTCTGTGACTAATCAGGCCTTAACTCCTTCGGTTCGTTGGGGGCTAATTAGATACTTCAATCCGTAAAAGATGATATCCCGCTAGCTTCTATCCTTCTTTTAAAATCAGGGATTGAGGCAGCAAGTTGAAAAGACTTCTATTTTTATTTGGAAGTGCCCAAGAATAAGCTGCTTATATCTTCGTTGCAAAGTTTAATTTCATCGCCATATTATTGAGCGCCCTTCTTCCTAAACCTGATTTAATGAATCGTCTGCCTAGCCTTCCGTATTTCCTGTTACTCGTATTAATCCTAAGCTTATCGAGTTGCAAAGACTCCATGCAAAAACCTGAAATGGATCCTGCCTTTGGTGAGTTTATTTCGGCCTATACTTCTGGGGTTATTTCAAGCAAAGATGCCATTCTAATTCAATTGGCAAGTCCATATCAAGGAGAATTAAAAACATCCGAAGCCCTTCCTTCCAACCTATTGACATTCAAGCCTGAAATAGAAGGACAGCTATTTTGGTTAGACGATCGAAGTTTGAAATTCGTGCCTGCTGCACCTATGCCTGCCAATGAGATCTACAATGCCAGTTTTAAACTATCGAAATTAGTTGAAACACCTTCGCACCTAGAAACCTTCCGATTTCAATTCCAAATTATCGAACAAGGATTAAGCGTTTATACCAACGGATTAGAGGTTAAAGATCTTGCCGATCTCTCGCAAATGAAGCTAAGTGGATACATCCGCTTTTCAGACCAAATAGAATTAGAATCTATTTCAAAAGCATTTAAGGCAGAGCAAAACGGAAAGGAACTGAAAGTTAAAATTCAAAACTCCATCGACCGAAACTTTGAGTTCAGCATAGACAATATCGAGCGCGGAGAAAAGAGGAGCCAGTTGTTATTGAGTTGGAATATTGGGCTGAATCCAAAAGATTTAAAGGGAAGTGAAACCTTCGACATTCCTTCTATATCCGATTTTGAAGTCACCAAAGTTCAGGTAGAAAACGGGGCTGACCCTTTCGTGAAAATCTCTTTCTCAGATCCAATATTAGAAAGTAGTGTGGAAGGAATGATCTCGATTGAAGATACCGAAGAGCTAAAACATAGGGTTGAACTGAATTCTATCTTTATTTACCCTGGAACTCGCTTGCAGGGAGCCCGTCTGCTCACCATAAAAGGAGAAATCCAAAATATTGCGGGCAAGCCAATGGGTCAAGAATACTCTGAATCTCTGCTTTTTGAGATAGAAAAACCCAATGTACGAATTGTAGGAGACAAAAATATCATCCCCACTCAAGACGAGGGCTTGTTATTTCCTTTCGAAGCGGTTTCACTAAAAGGAGTAGATGTTTATATAACGAAGGTTTTCTCCAATAACATCCTACAATACCTTCAAACCAACAGCAGCTATGATGATTCCTACTACCTCAACCGAGTTGGAAGACATATTTATCGCAAGCATATCGATTTAAGAAAGGCCAATCCATCCAATCTATACACCTGGCAGCGCTACAACATCGACCTTTCTGAGATTATCCAAGCAGATCCTGGTGCATTTTATGAAGTAGATATTCGATTTAGTAAGTCGGATGGGCTCTACAAATGTGATGAAACAGCGAATAATCAAACGACTTTGCAAGAAACCAACGAAGGTTGGATCAGCGACGGGGACTATTTTGTAGATGATTATTGGGATGGATATGAATACGATTGGGAGGAATACGAAAACCCATGCAATTCTGCTTATTACAGTCCATACAAGAACAGAGCTAAAAAAATGGTGATGGCCTCCAACCTAGGAGTTACAGCCAAAATGGGTAGTGATGACAAATTGATGGTAGCGGTTACCGATCTTCTCACAGCAAAGTCGGTTTCAGGAGCAAGCGTGAAGGTGTATGACTTCCAGCAGCAACTTATAAAAGAAACTCAGACCAACAGTCAAGGCTTTGCCGAGGTGAATTGCAATCGTGAGCCCTTTGTGGTTTTAGCCAGTTCGTCTCAAGGGAAAACCTATTTAAAAGTAAACGAAGGCAATGCGCTTTCGCTTTCCAAGTTTGAAGTTTCAGGTGGAAGAGTTCAAAAGGGAATTAAAGGATATATCTACGGCGAAAGAGGCGTATGGCGACCTGGAGACTCCTTGTACTTAAGTTTTATTTTAGAAGACGAGAAGAAGATCCTGCCGTCCAATCACCCCGTGAAGATGGAAATGCGCAATCCAATGGGTCAGTTGGTTTCCAGCATTGTGAAAACATCTAGCGTAGACGGTTTTTACGATTTTAGAACGGCTACAGACAAGGAGGCTCCAACGGGCGAATACCAACTGAATATTTCGGTTGGTAATCGGAATTATTCTAAGATGATTCGAATAGAAACCGTTAAACCAAACCGACTAAAAATCGATTTTGACTTTGGAAAAACCATTGCAGGTTCTAATGAACTAAAAGGGACCCTTTTTGCTCAATGGCTTCATGGAGCAAAAGCCTCTAAACTCAAAGCCGATGTTGAGATGAGTCTTAGGCCCAAAAAGACTTCTTTTGAAGATTACCCCAACTACCATTTCGACAATTCCATAAAAGGAAACTATCAATCTTCTGAAATTCAAGTCTTCAAAGGCGCACTGAATGAAGAAGGCAAGCAGCTTATCACCGTTGATATACGCGACTATAAAGAAGGAGCGCCTGGTATGCTCAAAGCATCTTTCAACACCAAAGTGTATGAGCCCGGCGGTAATTTTAGCGTAGACTTCCATTCTATCGACTATGCTCCTTACGAACGCTTCGCGGGGATGCGAATACCCGAATCGAATTTATGGGGAAATGCACTCGAAACAGAAGTGAAGCATACGATTGAGATTGCTTCAGTTAAAGCCAGTGGAAAAGCGGGCGATGCCCGATCTCTTAAGGTTAAAGTCTATAAAATAAATTACAGATGGTGGTATGACCGCTACGATGGAGAGGAATATAACTATCTAAATAGCAGTGACTACAATGAAATTATTTCAGAAGACATAGGCCTCACGAACGGAAAAGGGAAGTTCCCAATGGAGATCTCAAATCAGAACTACGGCCGATATTTAATACACGTTGAAGATCCAGAAACAGGTCATTCTGCCGCGCAATTTGTCTATTTCGACTGGCCGTATTGGATGCGTGCCAACCGCCAAGACAGCGAAGCTTCAACCCTGTTGGGTATGAGCTCCGATAAAGACAACTATAAGGTAGGCGAAAAGCTAAAGCTCAGTTTCCCCTCACCCGACAAAGGAAGAGCTCTCGTTTGCATAGAAAATGGAACTCAAATTCTCGACAAATTCTGGGTGGATACTCAAGCGGGTGAAACGAAAATTGAAATTCCACTCACCGGAGAAATGGCACCCAATGTTTATGCACATGTTAGCCTTATTCAACCGCATGCTCAAACAGAAAATGATAGACCCATTCGGATGTTTGGCATTATTCCCGTTTTGGTTGAAGATCCCAATACGCTGCTCAATCCAATTATAAAAACCGATGAAGTCTTCCGTCCCGAATCTGAGACTACTATTACCGTGAGTGAAGAAAAGGGTAAAGCCATGACATATACCTTGGCCATTGTAGATGAAGGGCTTCTAAGTTTAACCCGATTCAAAACCCCAGATCCTTGGAATCATTTTTACACTCGTGAAGCTCTTGGAGTGCGCACTTGGGATATGTATGATGAAGTAATTGGGGCTTTTACTTCAGGAATGACAAAAGTTCTTGGAATTGGAGGAGACGATGAAGCAGCTGATCCTGGTAAGCAAAAAGCCATGCGTTTTAAACCCATGGTACACTATCTAGGTCCGTTCGAGTTAGCCGCAGGCAAATCGAAAAATCACAAAATTGCCATTCCAAATTACGTTGGAGCCGTTCGGGTGATGGTAGTTGCAGGTAAAAACAAAGCCTATGGTAAAGCCCAAAAAGAGGTAGCCGTTCGCAGTCCAATTATGGTTTTGGGCACCTTGCCTAGAGTGCTTGGACCCAAAGAGAATGTGCGACTTCCTGTTAACGTCTTTGCAAATGAGGACGATGCAAAAACCGTTAACCTGAGCGTTAAAACCAATGGTTTGGTTAAGGTAGTTGGAAAGAAATCTACCCTACTTCAATTCGATAAACCTGGAGAAAGCTTGGCTTATTTCGATTTAGCTACAGAGATGGAAATGGGAGTAGGGAAAATTACTATTGAAGCCAAAAGTGGAAATCATAGCGCCAAGTATGAAATAGAAATCGATGTGATGGCGCGCAACCCATCCCATACTGTGGTAATAGATACAGTACTAGAATCAGGAAAAAGTTGGAACCGAAGTTTCCAATATTTTGGTTTAAAAGGAAGTAACAGAGCCTTTGTGGAAGCATCTAAACTTCCAGCGATAAACCTAGAGGCACGGCTTTCTTATCTCATGGCCTATCCACACGGATGCGTTGAACAGATTACCTCAACGGTTTTCCCTCAAATCTACTTGAACAAACTAATGGATCTTACCGCAGAACAGCGAATGGAGATCGATCGGAACGTAAAGCATGTTCTAAACCAGTACCGTAACTATCAGATTTCATCGGGAGCATTAGCCTATTGGCCCGGATCAAATTATTCGAGCGACTGGGGTACCAATTATGCGGGCCATTTTATGCTTGAAGCAGAAGAACTGGGTTATGCACTACCGGCTGGACTGAAATCTCAGTGGATTCAATATCAAAAGAATGCCGCTCGTCAATGGGGACGTGGTGAGGAGAAAAACCACAATTATAATCAGCGGATTCAAGCGTATCGACTGTATACTCTTGCTAAAGCAGGTAAAGCCGAATTTGGTGCAATGAATGCTCTCAAAGCTCTTTCAAACCTAGATATTTCAGCTCGTTGGATGCTCGCTCTAGCCTATATCGATGCTGGTCAGAAGGAAGTAGCTTCTAGTGTTATTAAAGAGGCAGTACGCTCGATTCCAACTTATACCGAACTTTCGTATTCCTATGGTTCGAATGTGAGGGATGAGGCATTTGTTCTTCGCGTTTTAATTGATTTAGATTTAAAAACAGATGCAGCCAAACTGGCCCAAGGCTTGGCCAAGGAGCTCGGAAGCTCTCGTTGGTATAGCACTCAAACGGTGGCTTTTAGCCTTAGTTCTCTTTCATACTATTTGGGCGAAAACTCAAAAGATCAGGGACTAAAAGTAGATTTTACGCAGAATGGAAAGAAAAAAACCATTGAAACCGCAAAGTCTTTGGTTCAAGAAAAGCTACCGAATAAGGAGTTAAAATCATCCTTCCAACTAAAAAACAACTCAACACAGCCGATCTATGCTCGACTCCTTATTTCGGGCCGATCGGTAGAAGGACTAGAAAAAAGAATAGCCAGCAATCTTAAGATGGAAGTAAAATACCTAGACAACAATAATTCCCCTATAGACGTAACTAAGTTGAAAATGGGAACCGACTTTATTGCCGAAGTACGAATTGTAAATCCAGGGCAACGCGGACATTACAGCGAAATGGCACTCACACAAATTTTCCCTTCAGGCTGGGAAATCATGAATCCACGCATGATGGGAAATGAGAATACCGGAAATAGTCTGCCTACTTATCAAGATGTTAGAGACGATAGAGTATTGACTTATTTCAATCTTAATTCAGGAAATTCTACGGTCTATCGCATTCGTCTAAATGCCACCTACGAGGGACGTTTCTACCTGCCAGCCGTGCACTGTTCTGCAATGTATGATGACGAGATTAACGCCCTCGAACCCGGAAAATGGGTGGAAGTTATTCAACCTTAAGAAGAACATCCCACTCGAAGCGCAATAGACTGTGGTTAAAATAGCGATTGGAAAAAAATGGAAAAGGGCAATGCTTGGCGTTGCCCTTTTCAGTCTGTTGACAGCCTGGTTCTTCTGTCTTCCAGACACTCTTTTCAACACCCCATCTAGCACTGTTATTTTGGATGCCTCTGGTCAACTACTCGCAGCACAGATTGCTCCCGACGGTCAGTGGCGTTTCAACAGTGAAGATTCTGTTCCTTCTAAATTCGAGCAATGTATTTTAATCTATGAAGACCGAGATTTCTATTCGCATCTTGGCATCGACTTTAGTGCACTCGCAAGAGCCTTTTGGCAAAATATTCGAAACCAAAGCATTGTAAGTGGAGCCAGTACGATTAGCATGCAAACCATGCGAATGGCTCGGAATAAAAGAAAGCGAACCTATTGGCAGAAATCTATCGAAATAGCTTGGGCACTTCGGGCTGAGCTCAAATACACAAAAGCTGAAATACTGAAACTCTATTGTGCAAATGCACCCTTTGGTGGAAATGTAGTTGGATTGGAAACTGCTTCATGGCGCTATTACGACAAGCCTTCCAAGGAATTGAGTTGGGCTGAAAGTGCGGCCCTAGCCGTTTTACCCAATGCTCCAGGAATGATATTCCCAGGCAGAAATCCAGCCGAATTCTTACGAAAGAGAAATTCACTTTTACTCCGTCTTCAAAAACTAGAGATCATTGACAATCAAACCTATGAACTCGCTCTCTTAGAACCGCTTCCCTCTGCCCCTCTTCCTTTACCCATCCATTCGCATCATCTTTTATCTGAGGCAACGAAATCGCAAAATGGAAAGCTAATCCACACTAGCATACGAATCGACTATCATAAAGAAGCCAGCCGTATTGTAGAATCACGACTGCTTGAACTGAATAAAAACAAAATCTACAACGCGGCCATTCTCATTAGTAACACAGCCACTGGGGAAGTTTTGGCTTATATTGGAAACGGACTTATTTCTTCCTCTAATGGTTTGGCGAATGATATGATTCAAACACCCAGAAGTTCGGGTTCTATTCTCAAGCCCTTCCTTTATGGTGCCATGTTGGAAAGTGCGGCCATTACTCCGCGCAGCCTTATTCCTGATATCCCTACCCAATATGCGGGATTTGCGCCCAAAAACTACGACGAAGAGTACGATGGCGTGGTGCCTGCCGAAGAAGCTTTGGCTCGTTCTTTAAATATTCCTGCCGTACATATGCTTAAGGACTATGGAATCCCCCTCTTTCATAAAAAACTAAAAGATATCGGATTAACTACCCTTTCATTTCCGCCTTCCCATTATGGATTGAGCTTGATACTTGGAGGTGCCGAAGTCAAGCTTTGGGATCTTGTGAATGCCTATCGCGCTATTGGTTCTAGACTATTAGTCTCAAATGAAAACCAGCTCTACTCCCATTTGCATTATGAAGCGACTAAAGATTTGAAAACAAGTGCCTATTCCTTTTCAAAATCTGTTTCTTGGTCTATGCTGGAAGCCATGGCCTTGGTGAATAGGCCTGAGGAAAGAGCCAGCTGGGAGTTATTCGGAGGACAGCAAAAAATAGCATGGAAAACAGGTACGAGTTACGGATTTCGCGATGCTTGGGCCGTAGGTGTTAGTCCGAAATTTACAGTTGGAGTTTGGGTTGGAAATGCTAGTGGGGAAGGAAGACCCGGAATTACAGGCCTCAATGCGGCAGCCCCTATTCTATTTGACGTATTTAATTCTCTGCCTTCTAGCGATTGGTTTAAGGCTCCAGTATCTGAACTGGCCTCAGTGGATCTCTGTGTGAATAGCGGAATGAGAGCCTCCAAAAACTGTGCGAGTATTGCAAAATATGAGATTCCAAAGGAGTGTCTCAAAACTTCCTCCTGCACTTACTGTTATGTCGAACATCTAGACCAAACTCGAAGGTTTCGAGTAAATACAAACTGTTATCCTCAAGGAGAAATAATCCATGAATCGAGGTTTGAATTGCCGCCTTTGCAAGCCTGGTTTTACAGACAAAAAACAGCTTTTTATAAAGAAAAAGCACCTTGGCATCCGAACTGTAATAACCAAACCGAAACCCAAGCCATTCAACTTATTTATCCGAGAAATCATTCCTCTATCTTCATTCCTAGAGAGCTCAACGGAGTGCAAGAAAACGTCGTTCTAAAGGCGGCTCATTTTCGAAGAGATGCCCAAATACATTGGCACTTAAACGACGAATACCTTGGAATTACTCAAAACTTCCACCATATGGAAATACAAGTACCCGAAGGAAAATACCTGCTTACCCTAATAGATGAACTTGGACTGGAGCACGCTCAATGGATAGTAATAAGGGAGCGGTAGCTATGGATTAGACGGCTCTATATCTTTCACACATCGGAAACCGGTATGACTCATTCCTGTGTCATACATACTTCCTTCCCTTCCGCTAGGCTTATAGTTTGAACAGTACTGTTCGCTGCAAATAAATGAACCACCTTTGATTACATGCTTCACAGCTAAAGGATCATTCGGGTCCTTCGTCTCTTTCGGACCTTTTGGATTTACCTCGGTGGTAGTATGACAGTTGTTCTCAAAATCTTCTACCTCGTAGAAATCAGAACACAACTCCCAAACATTTCCTATCATATCATACAATCCTTTCGCATTGGCCGGAAAAGATTTTACCGGAGCGGTTCCCGTAAATCCGTCAGAGCCCTGATTCTCATTGGGAAATGATCCCTGGAAATAATTCGCCAAGTATTTTCCATTCGGACTCAACTCATCGCCCCATGCAAATTCAGTATGTTCTCCAATCGGTCTGGCTGCCCTTTCCCATTCGGCCTCTGTGGGCAATCTTTTGCCCGCCCATTTCGCAAAAGCCTCCGCATCTTCATAGGCAATATGCACAACCAGATGGTTCTCCAATCCTTCTAAATCGCTATTGGGCCCTTGCGGATGCTGCCAATTGGCACCAATTACCCATCGCCACCAAACTGAATAATTGTCTAAGGGAACAGGATAAGAAGGTGGACTAAAGACGAATGATCCCGGTTGAAGATCTTGTTCTAAAGGCTTGGGCGTTCTTGGAGCCAATTGCTTTTTCAATTCCTCCCAAACTACCGGGCGCTCCGTTACGTTCGATAGCCCGTGGCCTCTACAAAATCCCTAAATTGAGCATTGGTTACTTCGGTCTCATCCATCCAGAAACCATCAACCACTACTTCGTGAATGGGCATGGCATCGTGTGTATTACTCTGAAACTTCGCTCCCATTTTTATACTTTCCACCTTCTATATACACCATTCCTTTGGGTCAATCGGTAGGTAGGTTCGATGAATTCTGCTCAAACGAAGAGGAATCATGTTGTGTCTTTGGCTCGGGTGGAGTGCAGGAAACATTCACTAAAAAGAGAACAAGCAAAGAAGATAATGAAGAAATGCGGCAGAATAGATGCATGGAAACAATTGGAAAGTGTAGCGAACAAAACTAAAACAAAGATCTTCCATTCTTTTATCGTAATATTGCAATGAATTAAAGTATTGCCATGGGCTTAACAAAAACCGATCTTTTTACGGAAAGACAGAACCAGCTCGCTAAATGGGCCAAGGTTATGGGTCATCCTGCACGAATTGCCATTATCGACTTTCTTCTCCACACCAAAGCCTGTATTAATGGCGATCTAGTAGACGAACTAGGCTTGGCACAAGCTACCATCAGTCAGCATTTACGTGAGTTGAAGGAGGTAGGACTAATACAAGGCACCATTGAGGGAACGCGAGTAAATTATTGTATCCACACTGAAAACTGGAATGCCATGTCGGATGCTTTTCACGAACTATTTGTGCATTCTCCTTCCGACAAGAACCGCCAATGCTGCTAATCCAATAAAACAACAATTATGAAATCAACTGAAAGAGAACTAAAAGAGATTGTCCGTCAGAAGTATGCTGAAATAGCTCAAAAAGGCATAGACGAAAATGCCAGCTCATGTTGTGGCGCTACACCCAATAGCAATAAGGTCTATTCGATTATGATGGATGATTACTCTGAACTAAAAGGCTATGCAAAAGAGGCCGACTTAGGATTGGGTTGTGGACTTCCGACTGCCTTCGCTCAGATTAAAAAGGGCGATACCGTCATTGATTTGGGCTCCGGTGCAGGCAATGATTGCTTTGTTGCAAGGCACGAAACGGGCCCAGAAGGCAAAGTAATTGGCATAGACTTTACGCCCATTATGATTCAAAAAGCAAGAGAAAACGCCGAACGCCTTGGCCTTCACAATGTTGAATTTCGAGAGGGCGATATTGAGCATATGCCTGTAAATGATGCCATTGCCGACGTGGTGGTGAGCAACTGTGTTCTAAATCTAGTTCCCAATAAAAGCAATGTCTTAAAAGAAATCTTCCGTGTCTTAAAGCCAGGTGGTCACTTTAGTATTTCTGACATTGTTTTGGTTGGACAACTTCCTGAGGGCTTGAAAAACGATGCGGAAATGTATGCTGGCTGTGTGGCCGGGGCTATTCAGAAAGAAGAATACCTTCAATTCATTAGCGATACGGGTTTTGAAAACATCGCCTTACTCAAAGAAAAAACCATCCTTCTACCAGATGATTTACTTACGCACTATCTCAACGAAGAAGAAATAGCACAATTCCAAAAAGGGAATACGGGTATTTACAGTGTGAGTGTTTTTGCCCGTAAACCAGGCAATAAGCCCAAGCTAAACCTTGAGATGTTATCGGAGGTAAAGTCTCAAAATCAATGTGCTCCTAATTCAGGCTGCTGCTAAATCTTATTGCAAATGAAGAACCTAAAATGGCTTTTGATTGGCGCTATTGCTCTTTTCTCCTTCCAAATTAAAACAACTTCCACCTTTGACTTAAACCATGAAACAGTTGCTATGGAAAACAGATTGTTCGCTGAAATTGAAGACTATATTTCTGATTTCCCATCAGACACGAGCACTATTCCTCCTGAACGCCGTCAAGTTCTTCGTGAAATTACGCGCTATGCCGAGGAGGGTCTAGAAAAGAATCAAGACGTAAAACTCACTTTCATCTGTACACACAATAGCAGAAGAAGCCATCTTGCTCAGATCTGGACTGCCGTTGCAGCCAATTACTATGGCTTGGGGGAATCTATTTCTTCCTATTCGGGAGGAACGGAGACTACGGCTTTTAACCCAAGAGCCGTTGCAGCACTTCAAAGAGCTGGACTACAATTAAACAGCCAAGACCATTCGACTAATCCCAGGTATTCTGTGCGTTTCTCAGAAGATGGAAATTCATTGGATTGTTTTTCAAAAAAGTACTCAGATGAGTCGAACCCACAAAGCGGTTTTGCAGCCATTTTGACTTGCTCACACGCAGATGAAAGCTGTCCGATTGTTAGCGGTGCGGAAGCTAGAATTGCCATTCCATATGTTGATCCAAAGGTATCGGATGGTAGCCCAGAAGAAGTGTCGACCTACGATGCCCGATGCAGACAAATCGCACAAGAAATGTTCTATTGGGTAAGCAAGATTCAAAGGAAATAATCTACTCAAACTAAAGGGGCTCTCCTTCTAAACAGCCCCTTTATCCTCTGCATTTGGTGCAATGAAAAAAGCGCAGAATTATTTAGATTCACCTTGAAATTGTAACCAACCGAATTCAACATGAAACCATCTGCCCTTTTGCGCATTGCACTGGTTTTTCTCCTGCTACTATTGGTATTTAACTCTGTAGCTCAGAATCGAAACGATTCTTTGTTTCAAGCTTCGGGTGATGCATTAATAAAACAAATGTCTACCGACTTGCCCAATGCGATTAAAGCGGCAAAGGATATGGTGTTTTTTTCAGATACGGCACGTTTTGAGAAATTTATCGATGCACAGTTTAAATCGAGACAGCTTCTTGCCATTGCTTTTGGTAGGATGCAAGAATTGGATAGCGCCGAATTCTGGAATTTGGAATGCCTGAAATGGGCCAAAGAAAACAAGGCGAACAGTTCGGTTTGGAGTACCTTATTCAATCTCGCTTCAAATAGCTATTCATGTGGATATGAACTAACAACCCAAGATTATTTGGATAGTTTATTATCCATTTCATTGAGCGAAGAAGAGGAAGCTACTTTCTTGGCACAAACAAAAATGAAGACCTTTCAATCGAAAATCTTCAGGGAAAATGGAGAATTTGCCTTGGCTGCTGTATACGCTCAACAAGCTCTAAAGGCTTTACCTGTTTATGCTTCTAACCCGATCAATGCACATGAAGTTCGAAAACGAATCATTACTCAACAAAAAGAAAATAGCCTAGACGCTTTGGGCTCCGCATTTAGACTACTCGGAATTCTAGACAGTTCTGAGGCTGCCTACAGTCGCGCACAAACTCAGGCTGTTTTAGGTGGATGAAAGGATTACCAACTGAGTATTGGCACAAACCAAGTTAAACTTTACAGCTCTACAAATCAATTGGGAAAGCTTAAATCTACTCTTTCTAAAATTCGTTTGATTGCACGTGAATACGGTTCGAAATCTATTTTGTTAGATTATAAACTCACTGAATTAGACTATTTGGTTGTTTCAGGGAAAACGGCTCTTGCTCTCGATTCATTGCAAGCCTTTCTTCCTAAAGTTAACCCAGCAGAACAATCCCCAAATTGGCTCTCTTCTTTTTAATTGCTTGCATCCAACATTTATCAAAAAAATGGGAATCTTGAATCTTCTCTCCGATACTATCAACTTCCAGACAGTGTGGAAGAATTTCTGGTTGATGAAAAGCGCAATGTTAGAGGAGAGGAATTAAGGCGGAAATTCGACTTGGTAGCGAAGGAAGCCCAGATAAAATTATTAGAGACCAATCAACAACTTCAGGAAGAGCTCATCGCAGCAGAGAAAAAACGAAGTCTCCTGTATGTGGCTCTGCTCCTTTTAAGTTTGGGTATTTCAGTCTTTATCTTTATAGCCCTTTCTCGTATTCGAAAAGAAAAGAAAGTGAGCGAACAACTCAACACCGAATTGCAAAAGTCTTTAGACTTCCAAAACACCTTGTCTACCGTTCTGTCGCACGACATTCGAAACTACAGTGGAGCACTGGAAATGGGTCCCGGTTTGGTAATGGATTTAATTGAAAACCAAGAACTAGATCAAGCAATGGTTCTTTTGAAGGAATTGGAAATAAAACTCCGCTCGCTTAATCTCAGTGTTTCCAACCTTATGCTTTGGGCGGTGCCTCAATTAAAAATGGGCGTAGCTATTCTTCAATCGGAATTGAATATTCCCAATACAATCGACTTCCATCTAAAACAATCGGAATCGCTGTTGAAAGGCTTTAAAATACAATTGAAGCAGTTTCATTCAGGAGAAGAAGTGGTTAAAATATCCAAAAATACCTTCGACGTTATTCTTCGAAACACCCTCTTCAACGCTATTAAACATAGCCAAGCCACTGAAATCGCCATACGCACAGAACTAAAAAACAAGCAGCTTATCTTATCCATTCGCGACAATGGAAATGGACTGCCACAAGAAGTTTTAAGTCGTTTTATGGAAGGAACTTCTGCGCTGGCAAATCATTGGAAAGATACTGAGAGTGGATTCGGATTATGGATTATGCGGTACTATGCCGATCTTTCTTCCACCAAAGTTACCTATAAAAGGGAGGATACCTTTTCCAATTTCATTTTCGAATTTAGCTGTCAAGAATGAAGGAACTCAGTGTAATCATTGTTGAAGACGACTTAATCCATCAATCCAATGCGAAGAGTCTGTGTAAAAAACTAGATCTCGAAGTTTTGGCCCTAGCCGATAATCATTACGATGCGCTGGCCCTCATTCTTCGGCATAAACCCAAGCTAATTCTAGTAGACATTATGTTGAAAGAGGGCACAAACGGACTAGATCTAATTGCCGATGTTCGTGCACACTATCAACCTCTAGCGATTGTTACCACTAGTCAAATTAGCAGTGAGTTCGTTTCGAAAGCAGCCCAAGCAGGAATTCAAGCTTATCTCGCAAAGCCACTTAGGCTAGAAGACCTTCAAACTTCCATCTTCTTGGCAGTTGAAAACACCAAGCTTCTGAATAAATCTTCGGATTTCATTTTACTCAAGCACGCTAGAGGAACCGATCGAGTGGCTTTAGATTCTATTGTTTACCTCTCTACCGCTGGAAATCGATACTGCGTTTATTTCTGCAACGAAAAGGAATACCGTATGCGCACGGGTTTACAAGAGGCTTTTGAAGCTTTGCCTAAGCAAGATTTCATACGCGTACACAAATCCTATGTAGTTCGACTAGACGCCATCCAAACCCTGCTGGCCTCCGACACCCTCCTTCTTAAAAACCGAACGCAAATTCCCATCGGTGAGGCTTATAAAAAAGAACTCCTAGAGCGACTTACCACCTAAGTGACAATTTAGGTGCTTTCGGTGACAATCTTAAGGAATTGACTGTATATCTGCGCTCTTTTCCATCCTACTCCTCTAAGAGTGAATACTTTCGGAATCTAAATCTAATGAACTATGAAAACCATTCAACTCTTTCTATTCTCTCTACTCTTGAGTAGCACTCTTGGATTAAGAGCTCAACAACTCAAATGGGATGCGCACTTAAGTGGCCCTTCAGTAAGCACGAGCACTACAAATCACTCTAATGCTGATCTTACCGTTACAGCTACAGCAATAGACCCTCTTGGCAACACCTATGTAGGTGGATATTTCCAAGGTGCTGTGGATATGGATCCCAGCGGTGGAACCTTTTGGCTCACCTCTACAGTAGGTTACAATGGCAATAACCACTCCGACGCATTTGTAGCAAAGTATGATCCCAATGGAGCCCTTATTTGGGCTTATGGGTTTGGTGGAAATGAAAATGAATACATCTCCGATATCGAATTAACCAGCAGCGGAGATTTAATCATACTTGGCCGCTATGGAGGCACTGTAGACTTCGATTTTGGACCCTCTGTTTCCAATCTGGTTAAACTTGGAAATAGTGAAGGATTTGTTTTGTCCATTACCTCTTCAGCTGCCTTTAACTGGGTCAAGAGAATCGGATTATCAAACTTTGCGGGTGGTACAATTCCCGCGTGCTATGTAAACACCCATAAGCTATTCATAAAGCCCAATAATGAAATTATAGTGGCAGGTAATTGGAGCGGATTGTTCGGTTACGACAATCAAATACTCAATGCAACCAATCAATCAGGAAGTTCCGCCACCAAGAAAGATGGATTTGTTCTATTCTTGAACACAGATGGAACTCTACAACAATTTGTTTCTTTGGATGGTATTCCTGCCTCCGGTATTACGATTCCAGATATGACGTTTACAGGAATCGATGCTGATAGCAAAGGAGACCTATATCTAAGTGGAAATTGTTCGGGCTGGTATGATTTTGCCCCAGGTACTAGCCAAACCGATATCTGGAGTTCTCAATATAATGAGGGCTTTGTCTGGAAATTAAGTGCAAATGGCAATTATAAAGCGAAATGAATTCTTAGTTATCACTACCCCTACTAGGGAGGAAGTTATATAGGTGCAAGCGAGTATACTAGTGATCTAAAAATCGATGGAAACAAAGTTCATATTATTGGATATTTCCTAGGGGATAGCATAGATATTGATCCTTCTCCTTCTAAACATATGTTGTACAAAAGCACTAGTAATGCTGACGGCTATCTCACCGTAGTAGATACAAGTGGCAGCTTTTTATGGGGAAGTCAGTACGCTGGAAGTGGATCCCAAATCCCACGTAAGCTTCTTTTAGATGCAGAGGCTAATATCTACGTTGCGGGTACTTTTAATGGTAGTGCATTGGATCTCGATCCTGATCCTATCAATACCTTTATAGTAAACCGACCAACGGGTGCTACCAATAGCTTTATTCAGAAACTTGACAACTCGGGGCAATTTGTTTGGGGAGGCAGTATCTATAGTACTGACTATGCTTCTATTCAAGACATGTCTCTGAGCTCTGGTCCCAATCCTGTTCTTAACCTCGTTGGTTATTTTGAGACGGATGTCGACCTTGATCCTATCTACGGTGGTTCTCCTAAAACCATGACTGGACTTACAGATGGTTTCATAACTCAACTTGAAAATGTAAATCCTGCTCCTCTAGCCGTTTCCACAGCATATTATCAATATGTTGGCGCTGATTCTGCCTATGCAGGTGGCTCAGCGGTTTCGGAGGGCTCAAGCGCTATTCTTGCGAAAGGACTTTGCTGGAACACTGCCACGCAGCCTACTCTAGCCCATTCTTTCTCTGTAAAGGGCACTGGTTTAGGATCTTTCAACGCTGTTCTTTCTCCTTTGCAAAGCAATACTACTTACTATTACAGAGCCTACGCATACAACTCAAGCGACACGGCCTACGGAGATGAGTTTAGCTTTACTACTGCCTCTTCTTGCAACTTCATGAACATTAATCAGATAACCAAAATAGGAAACCCCAAAACCTACCAAGTTCAATTCTCTACCGCCTCAGGCAGCTCTTTTGCCCTACAAACCAAACTCAGTAGCGATACGGTTTGGAATACTTCCGCAACTTGGACTAACGCTAGTCTCAATCAGCGCAATTTCCAAGCTTTGGGTTATAATCAATCCATCGATCTTCGTTTGGGTGCTTTTGATGGTACAACTTGGACCTATGGCTGTCCTTCTAGCTTTACTTCCGACTGCAAGCCTATGAGCGTAAATGCCATTGAACTGGTGGCTCCTTTCTGCGAAAATGATTCTGCTCTTCTGAAAGCAACTTTCACGGGTGGCTATAGATCCAAATCCTTCTTATGGAATACAGGCCAAACTACTCGATTTATTTACGGTAGACAGGGAATAAACTATACTGTTGTGGTTACCGATGAAGCAGGATGTCAAGATTCTGCAAGTGTTACGATTGCTTACTTTAATAGAGACAACACTCCCGCTGGATTCTCATTATCGAAAGACAATGCTACTACCTTTACGGGTAGCTGGGCCATGCCTACTCTTATGCCTGGAGTAAGCCTCATTGGCTACAGAATGGCTTACCGTCAGGCCAATGTGGGTGGTCCTTGGTCATATACTCCACTGAGTCCGAACCAAACAGCTACCGTAGATTTTACGGGAAGTGGATTGCCCTCTGGCAACTATGAATTCGCCGCTTTTGCTCGTGTGAACGACAATGGTACCCTTCTAAACAGTGGCTTTACTTGCAAAGAGCGCAAATTCTACAATGGCATTGGTGCTAAGAACGAGGGAGCTTCTATCGCTTCTTCTAGTCCTCTTGCCTATCCTAACCCTTTCAAGCATTCTATCACCATTCAAATCAATGGCGATTCTAACATTCGAATCTCAGATGCTTTAGGACGTATTATCTTAGAGACTAGCATGAATGCCGGAAGTCACGTGCTAAACACAGCCGATTGGGCCAATGGAGTCTATATATTGGAGGTAATAGGTGAAGAAAACCAAAACATCCGCATTATTAAAGACTAAGTTCTTCTAAATAGTAAATCCCCTTGTGAGCCAGCTCTCAAGGGGATTTTTCATTTCTATACGCCTAGGCACTCTTTGGTGCTATTGGCTATTCAACCCAACTTATTCCTTAGAATCAGGGGCTTCGGCTTTGGTCTCTTCTTCCGTCTCTCCTTTTAGATAGGAAGGAAGTTTAAGTCCAGCCATATCAAACAGGTCGTTTAAGGGAGGTACCGCTTTCATCATTCCAGAAACAAAATTGGCCGTAGAGCCATTTCCATCTTGATTGTTGCCTGAATCCCAAACCGTAATCTTGTCAATTTTAATATTCTTCACCGCCTCTACTTGGGTACGAACCAATTCAGGTAATTTCTCAATTAACAGCAATTGGAAGGCTTTGGTTGGATCTCCTCCGGCAGCACTAACTACCTCCTTATATCCTTCAGCCTGCTTCGTTAGTATTTCAAACAGTCCTTTTGCCTCTGCTTCCATCTTCGCAAAAATGGCGTCTGCCTCTCCTACGGCACTTACGCGTATTCTTTCCGCCTCAGCCTGTGCCTCAATAATGGCGCGCTGCTTGGCAATTTCTGCTGGAATTACTATGTTGGCGATTTGGGTAGAACGCTCTCTTTCAGAACGTGCCAATTCGGCCTTTTGCTCTGCTACATAGGCTTCTTCTAATGCTCTTGCTTGCTGAACCTTTTCGGCCGTCATGGCTATCTTCAATGCTTCTGCTTCACGCTCTCTTCTCTTTGCATCTGAATTAGCAATGGCAATTTTGGCTTCATTCTCTCCCTGAATAGCTATTGCATTGGCTTCAGAGGTTTTTACTCTAGTATCTCTACTTGCCTCTGCTTTACCAATCTCTTCGTCTTTTCCCGCTAAGGCAATGCTAATTTCCCTGTCTTTTTGAGTAATAGCAATCTTAACGTCTCGGTCTCTGTGAGTCTCCGCAATTTGAGTGTCTTTTTCTCTATCTGCCAGAGCTTTTCCCGTCTCTCCAATCTTCTCTTGCTCGGCCACGCTTACTTTGGCTTCGTTTATGGCCTTGGCTGCCGCTTCTTTACCCAATGCTTCTATATAGCCCGACTCGTCGCGTATGTCCGTTACGTTTACGTTGATTAGTCTTAAGCCTATTTTCTTCAGTTCGCTGTCTACGTTTTTAGAAATGTTCTCCAAAAACTTATCTCGGTCTGAATTGATTTCCTCAATGGTCATGGTAGCAATTACCAATCTCAGCTGTCCGAACAAAATGTCTTTTGCCAGCTCCTGAATTTGCTCAGAGCTCAGTCCCAACAAACGTTCTGCAGCCGTATTCATATTGTCGCTCTCGGTAGAGATGGCGATGGTAAACCGGCAGGGAACATCTACCCGAATATTTTGTCTGCTTAGGGCGTTTGTGAGGTTAGCTTCTATAGATAGAGGCTTTAAGTCTAAAAAAGCATAATCTTGAATTACGGGCCAGATAAAAGCTCCACCACCATGCACGCACTTGGCCGAGGTTCCACCTGTTTTACCATAAATAACTAAGATCTTATCTGAAGGGCAGCGCTTATAGCGCGAAACGAGTGCGGAGATGGTTACGAAGAGAACAATCGCCGCTACAATAACAATAATTACAGGTGACAACATATAGATCTATTAAATGGGTTCAACAACTAAAAGGGCATTACCTTCAATTCGCACTACTCTTACAATGGCATTAGAAGGAATGGCATCCCGCTCGCTTATAGCATCTAACTCATGCATAGCACCGCGAATACTAATGGATACTTTGCCCTTGCCGCTTTTCATTCCTGGGATCGGTAGATATACTTCGGCCGTTTTCTGAAGGGTTTCATTTAGCTTAAAACTATTGTCTTCTGCCAGTTTTTGGATTTCTCTTATTATAATGAAGAATACAAATAGAAACGCAAGTCCTACTGCGAGAGAAAGAAGGATTAATACACTCTGACTTTCTATAGAAGAATAAAAGGATATTCCAGTCCAACTAAATCCCAAAAGAAAGTTGATCAGATTTCGTAGAGAGAAAAGCTGGAAGGGTGTATCGACTCCTTCGAGATTGCTGTCAAAATCGGCTTCCAATCCTTCGCTTGCATCTGAACCTATAAAGGTCATGAGTGTTTGGACAATAAAAATTAAACTAGTTGGAATAGCTACAATCCAAAATGTTTTAAGCAAAATGCTGTAGCTTTCGAAAGCCTCAATCATTGTTTGAATTCAGATGAATTAATTAAAATACAATATAGCAAGAGAATAACAAATATGCTCCAACAATTCTCTCAAAAAACGGACTCGACAAAAAATACACAATAACTTAATCCTACTTCTAGGAAGTCTCCCTATTTTAAGAGAAAGCAACCTAGCCAACAGAGAATCTTAGGCATTTAGTTAAAGTAGAAAAAACCAAGTATGTTCAATAAAGTGTGTCTTAATAAATAGACACACTTTATTGAGCACTTCCTAAAATCCTTGAATCTGCACCTCATCGCCCTGCTTACGATGTAATCTCCAATTCAGCATTGTATTTCACCAGCGCTAGCCATCCTCCTTCCCTCTTTACTATTTCTCACTGCCTCCATGGAATTCTTCTTCTTCCAACGGCAACTGTCCTTCCTTTCGCTCGCTGAGCTCATACTCCCATAATATGGGCTTCTTGTTCCACTTGCTCCACTCAATCTCCCTAAAGATCCATTGGTTCTCCCATTCTATTTCCTAAAGACCCCGCAGACTCTGAGGTTTATCTTGACCTTGTTGCTCGTCTTCCCATCTAATCTTCTCATCCTCCCGACCATTGTACTCAACCTCCCAGTGTTGTTTGTCCTTCTCCCAAAGCTTCTACTCTTCCTCCCGCCTATACTCCTCATTCCCTCGTTGGTTCTCTTCATCCCCCCGCCTTTGCTACTCATCCTCCCATCAAATCTCCTCATTCTCCCGCTCTCTGTACTCTGCCTCCACATTACCTTTCCTCATTCTCCTGCTTGCGGCGCTCTGCCTCCGCA
>JAFMBM010000069.1 GCA_017858515.1 Cryomorphaceae bacterium
AAAGCGCAAGCGGCTATGGCCAAGAGCAGTAGGTTGATGCGAAGGGGCATGGGCTTAGTGTTTGATGAGTTTCTGTTGAAAGACTGATTTGCGACCCATAAAGACCTCTAAATGATAAATACCATTGGTGAGTTGAGCAATTTGAAGGCGTTGGGCATATTGGGTAAACTCAACGGTTTGAGATAGCACTAGTCTTCCAGAATTATCGGTGATCTTTAATTCAACTTGGCTTTCAGATGCAGCCCATTGATCTGCACCCCACCAACTTACGTCGACAAAGTTTTCTGCCGGATTGGGCGACAACTCCACTTTTGGGGTGTAAAATGCAGGGCGGTTCTTTTCATTTTGCGCATCTAGACTGGTTTTAGCAAAACCTCCGTTTGCAGTACCCAAAGGCTCAATATAGCCAGAAGTGGTATCATTCATCCGCAACAAGGCCTCCGCTTTTATACCGGCCCTAAAACTCCAAGGGTCGGCAGACACATTCACCAATGTATTTATCTCCGTTTCATTGAGGTTAGTCCAAGCATTAGGCGCATGCTGTGCGAGTAAATTGTACAAAACTTTCATTGATGTCCATTCCATAAGAAGCACCTCATCGTCACCCAAATTTACCTCTGTTTCAAAGGCCGAAATTTCATTTTGCGCTAAGCTGTTGTTACCCTCATAAAGATAAGACTCAATAAGTGCGTACCGAAAACCAGGTTCATCTCTCATCTTCAAATGGTTGCGTATATCGTTCAGTCTGTCGTTTAAGCTGTCGTTGGCATAGAGCTGTAGCAATTTCCAACTGCTCCGCTCACTTTCTGATTGGGCATTGGCCATGTCAAAAACCAAATGATCATAGGTGGTATAGGTGGTCTTGCCATTTTCGATATCTGTGAGGGTTTGCTGGCTGATAGGCGGCTCTATGGCGCGAATGGCAGTCATGATTTCCTCATTTCTTGAGGCATGAGGATTCGCTATCATGATATTTCGAAGCGCCAGCTCAGGAAAGTCTTCTAAAGTGAAAACATCCAATAGAATGGCCTCTTCTACTTCAGGCGCCGCCGCCATAAGATCGAGGTAAAGCATTTGATATTCTTCTTGATCGGAGGCAAACAACAGTTGGGATTCTATGGCAGCCGTATTGCCCCCATTGACCAGTTGAACAAAGAGGTTGGTTTTATTCACCACTTCTGCTTCTTGCTGGGTATATGAGTTTAGAGCTGTGGTAATGTCTCCGTTTGTAGCGAAAGGTGGGTCTGGGCAAATGGTTTCCCAATTCACAAGTGAAATATTAATTCTGCTAACCGGTACATTCCCGCTCACCTCCGAAGGC
Source organism: Cryomorphaceae bacterium (assembly GCA_017858515.1). Classification (GTDB taxonomy): domain Bacteria; phylum Bacteroidota; class Bacteroidia; order Flavobacteriales; family Schleiferiaceae; genus RFXV01. The sequence goes on from JAFMBM010000069.1 coordinate 1,322, forward strand.
TCAAAGCGCTCGCTGTAGGCTTGTGCCAGATTGTCGCTATAGAAATACGAAAAGCTATTGGCGGAGTTGGCAATGTGTTTATCGATATGGGGATAGGAAAAGAGGTTGTTGGGCAATTGCGACCAATGGATAGCATTGGGGTTGCCTTGATAGAGGGCAATACCATCACCAGGTGTTAACAGACCTGCATTGGCAGATACCAATACATCCCATCCATTGGCTTGAACCACCGAAAAAGGTTCACCGCCCAATGCGTTGCAGGCGAATTCCAATCCAATTGTGGCGTTATTCAGTTGTCTGTTCACCCCGATGGCATGAAGGCCGTAGTCGCAGTTTTCTACTTGGTTGTTGTTAACCAAATTGGGGCCAACGCCATCATGTATCACAATGCCATAAGCTTTTTCAATGGCTTGAGGATTCATATGGCCATTCACTTGATTGCCTTCTACGGTAAAACCAGTGGTAATACCATCTAGGTAGATGCCATACGTATTGGGTTGGTTGGGCGATATGAAAGGATTGCCATTCCATGATGGCAGCACTATTGAATTAATGGAGTTGTTTCGGATAGAAGGATTTTCTACCCCCATCAAGTAAATGCTGTGGATATTGTTTTGGAAATTCGCCCCTTCGATGGATGTGTTAACAGTAAGCAAAGGGCAAAGAGGGCTATATGCTATTACTGCATAATTCCAATCATTAAATTGACCGCCTTGCCCATTGCTGTTTCGTCCTATATTGAAACTGGCTTGAGTAACTTCTAGCGCAACAAACTCTTGGGGCGAATGGGTATTGGTAAATGTACAGGCATTGAATCGAATACCATTTACGCCGTTTAGTTTTACCCTTGGCTCAGTTAATAGCTGTAAATAATCCCAGTCAGCATCATTTGAAAGAACAAATTGGCTATTGGTAAAGTTGGCTTTATAACGGCTATTTCCAACAGAGTAAGGATTTATTTGAACATCTTGAAGATTGTTTCTAAAAATGCCGTTAGAACATTCAATAATGCCCCCAGAACCACTGGGCAAAGGAGGGGTATAATTGGATAAAGGATAACCTGTTGTGATGCCTACAAGGGCATGTTCTATGGTTCCCCCATTGCGTATTTCCAGTTTTCCTTGGTTGGAAGCCGTTTGAGGTTGAGACGGGTTGCCTCCCACAAAGATGCCTTGCCAGTGATTGGCATAAGTATTGGCTTTTGTCAGCAAAGCCCCGTCAATGATCAGTTCACCACCGGGTTCAATAATAATTCTGGCTTCCTCAACAAAATAGAGATCGTTTTGAATGGTGAGGCTGCCACCCGCTTGAACCACAATATCTTGATAAACTTTCATACGTGTGGTCCAAACTTCATTTGAAGAAATGACAATACGGCTATTGCCCCCGTACCCTGTGATAAAGCGCTGCATGCCAGTGGTCATCATTCCCCGTCTCATCCGCGCTATTTGCATGGGAGACCAGAAGGCTGCTATTGTGCTCATTGTGATGGTATCAACCTCTGCCCTTCCACTATTGATGTTATTGGTTAAAACATGATGTGGTTTAGTATAATGGCAAGCTTCATCAGATGGGGCGTTACACCATGGGTCTTGATGTCCATCTGGGCCAAATACATCCTCCAAGAAATCGGGCTTGCTTCGAATAATGTCTTCGGAGGTCCCACCGTTACCATAAAGATGGTGTAAGCCGAAATTGTGATTGAGTTCATGAGCCAAGTGAGATCTAAAAGCAAGAATCCCCTCTGGGTGTTCTAAATAGAAAGTGTTATCTATTTTTGATTGAAAGTTTACTTGACTGGAGTTTAAAAATGAAGGAGGTTGAGATGATGATAAGCCCCAAACTTTTCCGCAAGCTGTATCATTAGGCAAATAACAGAAATCACGCAGGAAAACTTTAAATGTTTTCGTGGTTTGAGGATAGTTATTCTCTAGGTATGTAAAAAGGCTTTGTGGTGGTTGCTTATTGTCTCTAAACCATTCATTGGTATTATTCGAATCTGCAACATAAATTATGTTGTCGATTACCCATTTGAATTTCAAATCTTGAATATGGGGTAAACGAGATGGAACTACATCTATCGGTAATGCATGATTTTCATAAATATCGTAATTGAAATCATCTATGTAATCTCTGAGAAGATTTTCAAAGTATGCACTGTAAGTGATTCCCTGATTCGCTACAGGATCACTCACACAGACGAAACTGATGTGTATTTCTGCTGGAAAGTTACCCAAGTTGGAAAAAGGCCAATAGTTTTCCTTGGCCGCCATACTTCCACTTGTTAAAGGACTTGGTGGTGTCATAATAGAGTTGTCATCAGGACAATGCTGGGTGATCAACTGGCCGTGTACAAATAGTGGGCTCCAGCATGCAGTCACTAGACAAAAAACTAATAGGTAGTTGATTTTCATGGTCATAGGATTGTTAGGATTTTTTATTGGAGTTACTTTATATTCTCGAAATATAATAATATTCTTGGCCAAAAACAAGAAACAATTGTTCTCAAATTGGAATTATTGGGGTAGAAATATGAACTATGGCTTCCTTTAGGGAAGATTAACCAGATGAGTAGCTTCTTTAAGAATTTTTATGCTGTTCTGCTCGTCTTCCAAGAAACACTTGAGCAGGAAGTTTTGTTAGAGTTGCTTGAAGAGCAGCTCTATTGGCCATCGCTATTTTTATATCAATACGATATAGGCGGTATTCATACTTCGGATATTTGTTATAAACTCTTAGCTGCGCTTGTTTTCATCATCCCACTAGCTCACTTTTCTGAGTTCAATGATCTTGAGGTATTTTCCATTCTCCTTAACCTCACCGAGATGATTTCGTCATTGATCACCCCATCTATAAAATAAGTGCTGGTAAGGGCGCGTGACCCTCTCACTTCGGTTTCTTCTGAAGAAGCTACCCCCGCTGTTGGAGCCGCAATGGAGTTAATGTCGCGCACGGCCATAAACATAACGTCCTCACCGGAAACTGTCTTGGCTGTTTTTGTTCCGTCTATTAAAGGGGCTTTCCATACCACTGCGATCTCTTGTAGAACAGCAGAAGACATAGTCATACGAATATTTTCTATTCTTGGCATATCAGCCTCAATGATCACTCCTCTAGCTATATAATCTGCATATCCCACGTATAGGCAATAAAGATCGTATTTACCCGGTTCAACTGGATTGATCATGTATTCTCCCTCCATATTAGTGGTAACAGATTTTATTATTTTCTCCCCTATTTTAATGTAAACAGGAGCGAATGGAATGCATTCTCCTGTAGTTATATCCGTTACTATGCCTCTAATTGAACCCGGACGTGTTTGATCGAAATTAGATGGATGGTTTGCATTGCTATATAAAGCAGATAAGGGGTTTCCTATAAGAAAGAGGAAAACAAGGAGCAGTAGAATAGAACTGCTTGAAAAGGAATCTTTTTTCATGACCACACGATTTAAATGAACGAGAACCTCTTGGTTCGCTATCTATGTACACGAAAAAGGGGCTGTTTGGGTTGGTATACTCCTGAAAATAAAGAGGTCCGAGAGAAGGGAAATATGTTTTTATGAAGAGTAATTAGGTTTGATTGAAATACACTCACTTTCTACTAGCGCTTTTACTCTTAGTTGGTAAACAGAATTAGCTTTTAATTATCCAATGAGCAGAAAATGAATAATGTTATTCTCTTACAACAAGTAAGGCCAATGATATCTAAATTTGAGGTTTAATGAGGCGGATTAAAACTGCCTTTGCTAAACTTATCTAGTTCTTTCTAGAAACGGATTGCCAAATTCTGGATTCATTAAGAACACAGAATCGGTTAAGGTGAGTAGAAAAGCTTTTATTTTTTCTTTTTCATCTTGTGTTAGATGTACTCCGCCTTTGTGCGCGCTCACCATTTTAGAGTCGATATTATAGCTAAGGTTTACGCCTTCACTGTAAAAATCGAGTACTTCATCTAGGCTGTTGAACCTTCCGTCGTGCATATAAGGAGCAGTTACAGCAATGTTGCGCAAAGATGGAATTCGGAACATACCAACATCTTTATCCCTTCCTGTAATTTCAGCCCTTCCTTTGTCTGTGTAGTTCTCTGCACTAGAGGCGGAATCTAATCCGTTATTGCTAAATCGGCCGGTGGTTCCTAAGGCATCTGAATCGGTGGTGTGGCAGTGTAAACAATCGCCTTTGGTTTGGTCGTTCACCAATATGAAGCCTCTATACTCATCCTTTGTTAAGTAAGCTTCGCCTCTTAGCACTTTATCATATTTAGAATTATTAGAAATAAGCGTCCTCTCAAATTGGGCTATGGCTTTGGCTATTAGAACGCTGTCTATTTCGGCATTTCCAAAGGCGGCATAAAATTTCGGGGCATAGAAAGCACTTTCTTTTATCCTTTTTACTGCTTCAGACCAGCTTAAGTTCATTTCATTGTGGGCTCGAACGGGGTGGAATACTTGCTCTTCTATACTTCCGGCCTTCCCATCCCAGAAAAAAGAGGGATACCAGGCTAGATTGAACAAAGGCATGGTATTCCGCTTCATTAAACTTCCGTCTATGCCTAGGCTGAAACGCTGAGGTGCATCGGAGAAGGCTCTTTCTTGTTTGTGACAACTTGCGCACGAAAAGCCTTGGTCTTGGCTTAGTATGGGGTCGTAGAAAAGGAATTTGCCCAACTCCGCCCCTTCAAGGGTAGGCGAATTGTTGGTTTCGGGTACTTTTGGAAAGAACTTTAGATTCGTAAACCGATAAGGAGTAGGAGGGTCTCCAGATCTAAATCCCAAGAAGATGAAGATAAATAAGACCCCACTGAAAATCCAGATACTTGGTTTGCGAAAGCCCATCTACCCTTAATGTTCCAAGATGATTTTGAATTTCTCCTGGCCCTTATTTGTCTTGACATATAGGAAGTAAATGCCATCGGGATGATGGTCAATTTCTATAAAATATTTAGTCGGACTAAGCCCCCATTGCTGAACTACTTTTCCTTCCATATTAACCAATTCCATTTTTTCAATGACATGGAATTCTTCTATTTTTTTGGTTGAAATATTCACCCTTCCTGTCGTAGGATTGGGAGAAACCGTCATGTACTGTTCTCTATCTTCTTCGTTTATAGTATGAGCAAAAGTGACATGCACGAGCATATTGTCTATCATCCAACCTTCTCTGTTGTGTTCTATAGAGTCAGATTTTAAAGTAAATCGAACCAACAATGTATCAGAAAAGGCGAATAGCCAATTGGGATCAACACAAAGCCAAATATCCTTCCAGGTACTATCAAGGCCGCTAAAGGCATATTCTCCGCTGCCAAGGGTGTCTATGTTGTTGTAGTTAAATCCAAAGAAGTTGTAAACATTCGGATCATGAATAACGTTCGTCCATGTTTTTCCTGTGTCTGATGAGTATTCAATGATTCCACCATCGTGGCCCTTTTCCATGTCCAATTTTTGTTTCCATTGAATGGCAACAATCCCGAAGTTGTTCCAAATTCTATTGATGCCAAACAAGAAGCTAGAGGTGTCGTTTGTAGGATAAAAATTTACCGTATCGGTAATTAAAGCATTGGGCAAAGTAGAGGCACTATTAAAAATTGATTTCTGCGGCCTTCCTATTTGCCAAACATTGCTGGAGGAAGTGTCTATATTGATATTGAGAATACCAACTTGAGTGGAAGTATCTCCATCGAAGTATTGTTCGAACCAAGTCAGCTGCCCATAGCTTAGAAAGGGAAGAATGAGTCCGATGATTGCACCAATGATTCTCGTTTTCATAGACTTTCAGTTTTAGTTTGGCAATACGCTTAATCAAATATATGGACTGTCTTACAAGATAAATGTTAAATTATATGACTAGATGCCTTTATTATTAGTCAATAAAGCGTAGTTGGAAGTCTATTGTGATGGTTTTGTTGGGATCGCTTGAATTTATTTTGAGAAATGGGGGAATAGCTATCGGTCCTGGAGCAGAAGTTGGCCTGTTCCTAACAGAGTTATCGGAGTTTTTTAGGTGAAGAGGTAAAAGGACTCCCTATTTCTACGTCCCATTCTGCCAAAGCCAAGAGGATGCTTTGCATTGCCTAATGATGTAAGGCAAAAAACAATGGTGAAGCGCATTTCATTTGCTTTCAGTTCTGTGAGTCTGTTTCCGAAGAGAATCTGTATTGAAGGGTAAAAGGAGTTTAAAATGGGATGGCATTTTTGATGTACTTTAAATAGTAAGTCACCTTTTAGTTGAAATACAGGAGTTGAAGTCCGTCTTCACCCGAAAGAATACCTACTAAGAAAACTGCCCATGCTAAGTGAGTCTGTCGGAAGGTATAAGGCTCTGAAAACAAAAGAATTATAATCTCATGAAAGATTTACTAACCTAGACACACTTTATTGAACATACTCTTCACTTCAATCCAACGGCTGTTGAACCCAATAGAACG
>JAFMBM010000038.1 GCA_017858515.1 Cryomorphaceae bacterium
TAATTAAAAACTTATTTCTGGGAAGGATTTGGACACTTTTTACGCACGGGAAAACTGGGCTACTTCGACAAGTTAATTCAATTTGCTTTGGCGTTTAAGGTCCTTATTACTTGGCATTCTTATACCAGTGGGAGTATTGGATTTATTTTTCTATTTCCCTTCAGCGTGGGATATTTTGGCTTTGGCTTTGGCGCTGTCTATGCTTTTGTATATTCCAAGAAAAATGTACAATAAAAAGTTATTCATGGCTCTTTTTCAGCTACCTGGAGCATTTTTCAGAATGATTAAAGCCCTGAGAAGAGTAGATAAAAACACTGTCACTCAGTTTGAGGTTACGGAGAAAACAGTTACTTCCAATAAATCGAAATAGTTAATTTTTGACCTGCGATTGGTAATTAATCATTAGTTTTCCAATGAGTAATCCAATTAGTGTACTGAGGTAAAGTTGACCCAAGATGGTAATAAGCATAACAATTGCTTTTGCAGGAGGTTTTTGAGGTAAAATATCCCCGAAACCCAAAGTAGTCATACTTACAAAGCTAAAATAAGTATAATCGTAACTAGGCAAATGCGGTATGCTAGGGTGGAAGGAGTAAGGTTCAACAAAATCCATAAGCGTCATCCAAAACCCTCCCATTATTCCTAGAGTAAGATAACCACTTATCGCTCCGAAGATAATTCCATAATTGACTTCCTTAGAATTAAAAACAGACCTTAAAAGTTTGAATTCAAGTACATTAAAGAAGAAAAGCGCAAAAACTGTATGTACAAGATACCAAGTATCATCCTGAGAAATTGCAACTCTTGCTCCAAGACTAAAGAAAGCTGCCGCACCAAAAATAAGTCCTAGTGCGTGATCCCTTCTTTCTTCAGAATCCCAAATATATCCAGCTACTACTATTCCCGAAAAACAGATGGCAGAAACTAAATCGGTTAAGCCTTCACTCAAGATAGGTGAAAGAGCGGGAAGAATTATGGTTGCAATGAGAGAAAGAAAAAGAATAACAAATCGATTTTCTTTATGAATAAATCGACTTTTTATTTTCATTGATCGCATGAACTACTTTTTATCGTGATCAAAGAGAGAGGATAAAATTGTACGTAAACCTTTCACAACTAAAATTGCAGCGATAAGCATTATTGCAATAGAAAGAAAGGTAGGCAAAAGTTTAGAGGAATCTCTAAAGCCTTCAGCACCTTTCCAAGTGTAAATTATCGGGCCAGCAAAGATTAATGGAAAGGCTGCCGCCAAAAAATAAATTCCTTTAATTAATTTTTCTTTATTGGTTGCCATATGCCTCTATTGCTTTTCTAACGTTCCCAAATTTATTTAATAATAAGCGGGCTTGAACATCACTAGATCCAGTAACCTCCATAATCATGCGAACCCCACGCTCAATGAGCTTATTATTTGAAAGTTGCATATCTACCATTCTATTTCCCTCTACCTTACCTAATCCAATCATTACACTTGTAGTGAGCATATTCAATACCATTTTTTGAGCAGTTCCGGCCTTCAGTCTTGTACTTCCTGAGATAAACTCTGGACCTACAATTACTTCTACAGGGAAATCAGAAACGGACGAAATAGGACTATTTGCATTGCAAGAAATGGAGCCAGTAGAGATGTGTCTGCTTTGGCAAGCTCTTAAAGCACCTAAAACATAGGGAGTTGTGCCGGAAGCGGCAATACCAATAACGAAATCCTTGGGGCAAATTTCAAATGTATCTAGATCTTTAATCCCTTGAAAAATATTGTCTTCGGCTCCCTCAACGGCCTTTCTAATGGCAGAGTCTCCTCCCGCAATTAAACCGACAACCTTACCATGCTCTACGCCAAAGGTGGGAGGGCATTCAGATGCATCGAGAATACCCAAACGACCTGAAGTTCCAGCGCCAATGTAAAAAAGCCTTCCACCAACTTTCATTTTTTCCAGAACAGCTTCTGCCAGCTTAGATATGGCTGTAAGTTCTTTTTCAACTGAATAGGCAACTCCTTTATCTTCTTGATTAATGAGAGTAATTAACTCAGCAGTAGACCTCTTTTCAAGATTTGAGTAATTCGACGAGGATTCGGTAGAAAGCATATCAACTGATTCGAGTCATTCGGGCCATGAAAAAGCCATCCGTTCCTTCTCCTGAAGGCATTATTCTTTGTTGACCTTCTAGACTAAATTCAGGATGAGTTTGTAAAAAACGCTCAATTTGAAGTTCATTCTCTGATGGAAAAATGCTGCAAGTAGCATACACTAATTTGCCTCCTACCTTAGTCATTTGAGAATAGCGGGAAACAATATCAAATTGCATATTCTGAACTCGATCGAGATAAGATGGATCTAACTTCCATTTCGTATCAGGATTTCGCTTTATAACTCCAGTACCACTGCAAGGAACATCTAGTAGTACCCTATCTGCTGAGGCTTCTAATCTCTTTATGGTTTTACTCGATTCTATGGCCCTTGTTTCTATATTATGAGCCCCATTTCTCCTTGCGCGCTTTTTTAATTCATTGAGTTTCCAAGCTTCAATATCCATAGAAAGCAAAGTGCCTTTGTTCTCCATTTGAGCAGCCAAGTGAAGACTTTTCCCTCCTGCACCGGCGCAGGCGTCAATTACCCGCATACCAGGTTCTACCTGAAGATAGGGTGCAATAAGTTGAGATCCCCCGTCTTGCACTTCATACCATCCTTCTTTGAAGCTATCAAGACGAAAGGTGTTGGCTCTTTTCTTCAGCACAATCCCAACATCATTGTAGGCAAAAGCTTCAGGTTCCAACCCTTCTAAAACCAATCGATTCATCAGAGATTCTCTATTGGTTTTTAGTGTATTCGTTCTTAAAATAAGATGTGCCGGAACATTCAATTCTTCAGCAATTGCAGGCCATTCTTCTCCCAATTCCATCTCAGCTTGTCTGCAGAGCCAACCTGGAAAACTTTCACGTACCCCAAGTTCAAGACTGGAAAGACGCGGAAAATGAACTTTTTCGAAATGTTCATAGACATCCCAATTAGGAAGTTTGTTGCCTTTCCAAAGCCAATAGATGCCGAAAAAGCGCCAGAGATCTCTTCTTTTTAATGAAGGTTCGCTATCTGCGAACCACCACAGTAATCGCCAATAGCGAACCATTTCGTAAGCATTCTCAGCCACAAAGGCTCTATCTCTGCTTCCCCAATTTTTATTTGTCTTGAGAATGCGCTCAATTACTTTATCGGCATAGACCTTTTTCCCAAAACATTGTTCAAGAACTTCTAATACACCAGCAACTAAATTTTTATGGAGGGTTGTTTCTGTCATTTCCAGTTTGGGAATCGCTTTGGATCATATTCGTGCATAATTTCTATACACGTTTGAATTAGATCGTCGCTTGAGGGTTTTGAGAAATAATCACCATCCGAGCCATAAGCAGGACGATGGGGTTTAGAGCAAAGTGTTTTTGGTTCGCTATCGAGATATTGATATCCGCCTTGTTTCTCTAACACCTGTTGCATCATGAAGGCAGATGCTCCACCCTCTACATCTTCATCAAAGAAAATAATACGATTTGTTTTCTTAAGATGTTCAACAATTTCACTGTTTAAGTCGAATGGCAATAGGCTTTGAACATCAATAATTTCAATTGAAATGCCCATTTCAAGAAGTTGCTCCGCAGCCTCTAAGGCTATTCGGCAATTTGATCCATAAGTAACAACTGTAATGTCTGTACCTTCTGCAATACACTCAATAACACCAAGAGGTGTTCTAATTTCTGAAAGATTAGAGGGCATCATTTCTTTCAAACGATATCCATTTAAGCATTCGACTACCAAGGCAGGTTCGTCTGCTTCGAGCAAGGTATTATAGAAGCCTGCAGCTTTGGTCATATTTCTAGGAACCAATACATGAATACCACGAACTAAATTTATAATTCCGCCCATTGGAGAGCCACTGTGCCAAATACCTTCTAACCGATGCCCTCTGGTGCGAATAATAAGTGGAGCCTTTTGTCTTCCTCTGGTACGATATCGAACGGTTGCTAGGTCATCGCTCATCAGCTGAAGTGCGTAAAGCACATAATCTAAATATTGAATTTCAGCTATTGGTCTTAATCCGCGCATCGCCATTCCAATGCCTTGACCTAGAATAGTGGCTTCACGTATTCCAGTATCGGCAACTCTGATCTCGCCATGTTTGGCTTGTAATCCTTCTAGTCCTTGGTTTACATCACCGATTTTACCGGCGTCTTCACCAAAAATTAAAACCTCCGCTTTTTCTTCTAAGATTCTATCGAAGTTGTCTCTTAAGATGATCCGTGCGTCTACAATCTCATTATCTGAGTTATAGACGGCTTTTACTTCTTCAATGGCCGTAGCGGCTTGGGAGGTTTCGCTGTTGAGATGAGCAGAATAGCGCTCATGATTTTCTTCAAATTCTCTATCGAGCCAACCAACTATTTCTTGTTTCTGTTCGAAAGGCACATTGCGAAGAAGGAAAAGTCCTTTTCTCAAACTCGAAAAAATTTCTCTTCGTCCAGGTTCTGCATTCGATGTTAGCGATTGGATCAACGATGAAAGATCAATACCCGAGGCAGATTGAGTTTGCTGAAGCATTTCCAATGCCTGTTCCTTTTCGGCAAGTATAGGTTCTAAATAGTTCTTCCAAGCTTCAGTTTTAGCGCGACGTACGGCTTTCTTAGCATCATTTTCAATTTCGGATAATTCCTCATGAGTTGAAAGAGCATTGGCCAACATCCACTCTTTCATTTTTTTGATACAATCGAAATCAGCTTCCCACTTCAATCGTTGTTCATTTTTATATCTCTCATGAGAACCCGACGTAGAATGCCCCTGAGGTTGAGTCATCTCACGTACGTGAATTAAAACAGGGATATGTTTTTCTCTTGCTATTTTCTCTGCTTTCTCATATACATCGATCAGGCCCGGGTAATCCCATCCTTTTGCTGTAAGGATTTCAAATCCTTCTGAGCGATTATCCCTTTGAAATCCTTTTAAGATTTCGGATATATTTTCTTTTGTGGTTTGATGACGGGCGTGTACTGAAATTCCATAGTCATCATCCCAAACTGAAATAACCATTGGAACTTGTAGAACACCAGCGGCATTGATGGTTTCAAAAAAATGACCTTCTGAGGTACTTGCATTTCCTATCGTTCCCCATGCAATTTCATTTCCAGCATTTGAAAAAGGGGTTGAATCTGAAAGACTTTCTATTTGACGATATACTTTAGATGCTTGAGCCAAACCAAGTAGACGAGGCATTTGGGCAGCCGTTGGTGAAATATCTGGAGAAGAGTTTTTCTGGTCTTTAAGAGATTTCCAATTTCCATCGGCATCTAGACTTTGGGTGGCAAAATGACCGTTCATCTGTCTTCCTCCGCTAGCAGGTTCATTTTCATGATTTGTATCAGCATACAGACTAGCGAAAAATTCTTGAATACTCAATGCCCCAATGGCCATCATAAAGGTCTGATCTCTGTAATAACCCGATCTAAAATCGCCGTTTTTAAAAACCTTTGACCAAGCTAGTTGTGCGATTTCCTTTCCATCGCCAAAAATTCCAAATTTTGCTTTACCAGTTAAGACTTCACGTCTGCCTAACAAACTCGTCTCACGACTTTCACAGGCAAGGCGATAATCGGCCAATATTATTTCTTTCAATTCATCAAGGGAGATATCCTCCTTCAACACATTCTTCATGGATAAAATCGATTAGGAGTGAGGGTTTGCAAAAGTAATGAATAGTGCTTCGGCAAAGGCAATGCGGGCTCTTCGCTATCATGATTTACCTTTATCCCATGAAAGTATGCATCATCAATGGTCCGAACTTGAATCTTTTGGGCAGGAGAGAGCCAGAAATATACGGTAATCAGGACTTTGAAAGTTTTTATAAGCTGCTTCAATTGGAATTTTCTACCCTCGATCTAGAATACTTTCAATCGAATGTGGAAGGCGAAATTGTAACAAAGCTTCAAGAATTTGGCAACCGAGCGGATGGTATTGTTCTAAATGCCGCGGCCTACACACATACTTCCATTGCCATTGCTGATGCTGTGGCCGCCATTCAAGTTCCTACTATAGAAGTACACATTAGCAACTTATTGTCCCGAGAAAATTTCCGTCACCAATCTTTGATTGGTCCTTATTGTAAAGGGAGTATAATGGGATTTGGTCTGAATGGATATCGATTGGCTTTACATTCTTTTATAAGGTAGTAGAGCTAAAAAATCAGGTGAATTTTTGTTGATCAAGATCCTCAAATTTTCGCTTACCAAGGAGGAAATAGTCTAGAACAAGACTTTTTTGATAAACACCTTTTAATGGCCAAAGGGCGGGCAAATGTTTTAGTTCCTTTCTTCTTTCTCTCAATTGATTAAAGTGTTTGTAAAAGCTGAAATGAGCTTTAATAACCGCCATTGTATGCTTTGGTTTTCCTTGAATTAAAAACAATGCACCTGCCATCCCATCTAAAATTAGCCTTAAGAATATGGCAACAAACAATGGATTTCTAGGCAGATTTTTGAAAAGGACAAAAAGATTATTTCTAAAATTATAGAATGTTTTTTTGGGATTCAGGTTGCTTAAGGTTCCTCCACCTACGTGATATACAGTAGAATCCGGACAGTAAAGGATTTTTCCGCCCCTTCTTTGAATCCTCCAACAAAGATCAATTTCTTCAAAATGGGCAAAAAACAGAGGGTCTAGCCCGCCTATTTCTAAATAGGCATTTCTACGAACAGCAAGGCAAGCACCAGAGGCCCAGAATACATTACACTTATCATTATACTGACCATGGTCTTCCTCCAGATGTTGGAAAATTCGACCTCTACAAAAGGGATAGCCCCAAGAATCTAAAAAACCACCTGCTGCACCTGCATACTCAAATTGAGACTTCGACCTCTGATTGAGAATTCTCGGTTGAAGGGCGTCTAAATTTGAATCTAAATTGAATTCCCTAACAATGGGATCTAGCCAATTGGGAGTTACCTCAACATCAGAATTAAGAAGGATGACGATTTCCTCTTCTAAGAGAGTCATTCCGAAATTGTAGCCACCCGTATATCCTGAGTTAAACTTGTTTTGCAAGACAATTACTTCCGGAAAGTACTTTGCAATATATTGAACCGAATCATCCGTAGAAGCATTGTCTATTACGTAGACCTTCGCTTGGTTTTTGCTGTTTTCCACAACATTGCCAAGAAAGGCTTTAAGCCATTCTACACCATTCCAGTTTAAAATGGCAACTCCAACACTAAGAGACATTTACAGCCTCTTTTGCATGCTTCCATCTTTTGTGAGACCAAAGCCAATCTTCAGGTTTTAGCTTTATCTCTTCCTCCAGCCAAGCAACATGAAGATCAGTGAGATTGTGTTCAGGCATGCTAGATGGATCTTCGGTAAGTAGACGAGCGGTGAGTTCGTAATGTCCCCTTTTAACTCGCTCTGCATAAAGAAAGACAACGGCTAGGTCTAATTTTTTCGCCAAATTTTCCACGCCCAAATGTACAGGTGTTTTCCAACCGAAAAAGTTCGTACTGTATTTAATCCTGTCTGCACTTGGACTTTGGTCTGCCATAAATATATATAGGCTATCACTCGAATCGTTCCCCAACATATAGGGATAGGTTTCCTTCATGGGATACAGTCTTAATCCAAATTGTTGTCTAATCTTCACAACGGTTTCACCAAAATACTTGTTACTTAGAGGTTGATAAACAGCATGACAGCGCTGAGGAACCAATAATGGCATGGCCATAGCCATCCATTCAAAATTGGTGTAATGGCCCCAAACAAGTATAACTCCTTTTTTTTGGGAATAGAGTTGATCAAAGAGTTCTGGATTTTTGAGAATCAATCGCTTGCGAGCCTCTTCTTCAGTCATTCGCAGGCTCTTAACCATTTCTAAGATTAAATCTGTAAAATGCAAATAGAATTTCTGAGCAATTTCTGAGATTTCTTTTTCTGAATAGTTTGGAAAAGCACGTCTAAGGTTGTCTTTTACAACCTCTTTTCGGTAGCCTATTATTTTATAAACAAGAAAGGAAAGTCCGTTTGAGAGGCGATAAATAGCCGGAAAGGGAAGCAAAGCAATAGCCTTGAGTAGGCTCAGAACGAAAAAGTGAACTATCATCGGCGATTCAAACGATCCATGCTGGCGTCGTTAATTATCATATTTGAGTTTACTCTTCCACCATGCTGAATGAAATCAGAGCCCGTCTCGTCTATGTCCATTTGAGGAAGTACTCTTCTATTTAAAACCAACATCCAACGATTGTTGAAGAATTCGCCTTCTGCATTTGAGTGAATTATTCTGTAGAGGTCACCCGCACTCTCTGTATTTGCAAAGACAAAAATTCGATTTACTTGATCTGTACTCGCAGCTGAACTCAAACGGTTGTATTGCCAAATTTCATAAGGATACATAGATGGTTCATATTTACGGTCTTCAACTAGATCTGGAGGGCCGTACTGCAAATAAATCCTACCTCGATCTGTTCTATATCCTGGCATTACTCTAGCGCCATAAATTTGGTCAACCCTCTCTACTTCGTCGACATACCTTCCAAAGGTTTGTTGAGCCGTTAAGTCAGCCATTCTTCTTTCATCCCAGAAGACGGATAGATATTTTTTCATTTGCTCCTCTGTGCCGTTTTCCAGTAATCGCTCTTGTTGTAGTCGTGCGCTAGGATTCGAGATTGGATAGAGAATGTCTACTAGGAATTTTAAACTGTCTATAGAATGTATGTCTGATAACCAATGACTTATTGCTTTAGATTGAAAGTTAGAGAAGTCTATCTCTGGTTGTATATCTGACTTTCTGTATAAAAATGTCTGTCGAGCATCTCGAGTTTTACCTTTAGTGTCAATAATTTCTATGTGGAAATAATAGATCCCCCGAGGTAGTTTAGAGATATCCATAACTCCAGAAATGGTATTCACGCTTTTAGGATCTAGTTTCTGGTATCCAGCATAGTCATTCATTATTTTACCCGCCTTATCTACTAAATAGTATTTGGCGAATAGTTTATCTGAATTGAGTTTACTAGAATTATAAACTTCATAATAGAATTGAAATTGACTGAGCTCCTTGGGAAACAAGTAGTCGCCAATAGGAATTATTGGCTCAACTTCTTGCATATCCGATTTTTTACTGAAAATGGGTTCGGAAATGAGTAAAGAATCCATTTCAACCCGCATGAAAACATCTGCTGTTACCTCTTGAAAATCTTTGGGGTAATTGACATCAAAGAGCTTCATTTTTAAAGTGTACTTACCCTTCGGAAGCGCATAACGACTTTGATGTAAAAAAGTAGATTGTAATGAACTTGAGTCTTTAGAGAGAGGACTTTTAAGCCGCATGGCATCACTAAAAAAAACACTATCATTTTTTTGAAAACTCAATTCAATCTGTAAAGCGGTCTGCCACATACCATTGCTCATTTTAGATGGTGAAAGACTTTCACCGTCTACAGCGAACACGCTATAAAAAACGCCCTGTTCTTTCTCATTTTGCAGTGAGATGTAATGAACAAATACTCTCGGTTCTTTTGCCGAAAATCCGAGAAAAGGAAAAAGAAAGGCAAAAAGACAGAGTTGAACATTCATGATTTTGTTTTTCAAGTGGTGAATCTAACTACAGAGAACAACAAAATAACGAAAGAAAGTAGGCAAGAGTTGCGGTTTTCCGCAATTTAAATCCAAAATTGAGCTTGACCGTTGTTCATGAATCATCCAATGCAAGACCTTAAAGTAGTTTAAGGATTTTAGAATGAGCATTTTATATAAAATTAAAAATTTCTTGGTTCGAGAAAGAAAGGCATTGTATTTTCGCCGCGGAGAGATGGCAGAGTGGTCGATTGCGGCGGTCTTGAAAACCGTTGAGGGTTAAACCTCCGGGGGTTCGAATCCCTCTCTCTCCGCTCCTCGAGCCCCATCGCTATTGCGAATGGGGCTTTTTTAATAGCACAAAGGGGCTTTCTATTAGGCTGCAACTTGCTGTAATTTTATTTATTCCAATAAACGGGCTTCTGCGTTTCTAAAAGGATTGTTTGTTTTTGAGCTTAAAGGGAAGCGGCCAATAAAAGCAATAGGGCATATCCTAAGCAATATCTAAGCAAATTTGAAGGTTAAAACTTCCTTTTCTTAGATTTCTTTTTTAACTCCTTGTGATTGATATAACCCGTTCCTGCTAAAGAAGCGCCTACGAATAGGGAGAAATACAGATCTTCCCATTCGCCTCCCAAAGCGAAGTTGTAGGCACCAAAAAAGATGCTTAATAAGCCAATCACTATGGCTATGGAGTTAATTGAATTTAGTTTTTTCAAGACGGATCTATTCTAGAGGTAAAGCAATACTAGTATTTGAGTACTTCATACCAAACACCAAAATAGTCTTACATCGTATTTCTTACATTAAGAATTTGTTAAACTTAGTTTTCGAAATTGTGTATAAGCAGTATTTAAGTAATTGTAGATCTAATATTCTATAAAATAACAAAAGCGCCATCTGGCGCTTTTGTTATTGTTTGACTTTAGAAGTCAATCTTGGCATATTTAGCATTACGTTCGATAAAATCTCTTCGTGGGGGAACGTCATCACCCATAAGCATACTAAAGACTCTGTCTGCTTCTGCAGCACTTTCAATCGTAATACGCCTAAAAGTTCTCTCTTCTGGATTCATGGTAGTATCCCAAAGCTGCTCAGCATTCATTTCACCAAGACCTTTGTATCGTTGAACCCCAACTCCAGACTCTTTTTCACCCCCGAGTTGTTTAATTAGAATGTCACGTTGAAGATCATTCCATGCATATTCTTGTTTTCCTCCTTTTTTAACTAAGTAGAGTGGAGGCTGGGCAATGAAAATGTGTCCATGTTCAACTAGCTCCTTCATATATCGGAAGAAGAAGGTTAAAATTAGTGTTGAGATATGGCTACCGTCCACATCCGCATCACACATGATAACAACTTTATGGTATCTGAGCTTGGATATGTTTAAGGCTTTAGAGTCTTCATCCGTTCCTATAGTTACTCCAAGTGCTGTATAGATATTTCGAATTTCCTCGTTTTCGTAAACCTTGTGCTGCATTGCTTTTTCAACATTGAGGATTTTACCTCTCAAAGGAAGAATAGCTTGGAAATTACGATCTCTTCCTTGTTTGGCAGTACCTCCCGCAGAATCTCCCTCAACTAAGAAAATTTCGCAAATAGCTGGGTCTGTTTCTGAACAATCACTTAGCTTTCCAGGAAGTCCTCCTCCTTGAAGGACATTTTTCCGTTGAACCATTTCCCTTGCCTTCCGTGCTGCAATTCGTGCACGAGCAGCTAGAACAACCTTCTGAACAATCATTTTTGCTTCTGCTGGATGCTCTTCGAGAAAATGAGTCAACATTTCCCCTACGAGTTGATCTACCGCTCCCGCTACTTCGTTATTACCCAGTTTGGTTTTGGTTTGACCTTCAAACTGAGGTTCCATAACTTTTACGGAAATAACAGCTGTAAGTCCTTCTCTGAAGTCATCTCCAGAAACGTCTACTTTTTCCTTGGCCAATAATCCACTCTCATCTGCATACTTCTTCAATGTGCGCGTTAAGGCCCTTCTGAAGCCAGCCAAATGCGTTCCTCCTTCGTGAGTGTTAATGTTGTTTACGTAGCTGTGGATATTCTCAGTGTAAGTAGAATTATAATGCATAGCTACTTCTACTGGAATATTGGCCTTTTCGCCTTCCATATAGATTACACTCGGAATCAGTTTTTCTCGAGTTTCATCTATAAACTCAACAAACTCTTTCAATCCACCTTCACTGAAGTATCGGTTGCTGTAGGCAACTCCCGCTTCATCTACTTCTCTGAGGTCGGTAAGGGTAATGGCAATACCCTTGTTGAGGAAAGAAAGCTCACGCATACGCGCTTCCAATATACCATACTGATAAACAGACTCCTGAAAAATAGTGTCGTCTGGTTTAAAAGTAACCACCGTACCTCTATAGTCGCTTTTGCCTACTTCTTTTACTGGATAAAGTGGAATTCCACACTGATACTCCTGAACGTGGAGGGTACCATTTCGATGAACTTCTACTTTCAAGTCTTTCGACAAGGCATTTACGCAGGATACACCTACACCATGCAATCCTCCAGATACTTTATAGCTGTCTTTGTCGAATTTACCTCCCGCATGCAGAACGGTCATAACTACTTCCAAAGCCGACCTTTTCTCCTTGAGGTGCATTTCTGTTGGAATTCCTCTTCCGTCGTCCTTGACAGTAATACTATTGTCTTCGTTAATGGTAACAAAGATGTTTTTACAATGACCTGCTAAGGCTTCGTCGATCGAGTTGTCAACTACCTCATAAACCAGATGATGTAAGCCCTTGATACCGATATCGCCGATATACATTGCGGGTCTTTTACGCACTGCTTCAAGTCCTTCTAATACTTGAATACTATCGGCACCATATTCCTTTTCTAAATCACTCATGGAATGCTGTAATTCTTATGATAACAGCCAAAAATAATTCATTAAAATGGGTATCTAAGCATCTTAGATACCACATATTTTAGGCTTGTTAACACTTTATCCACATTGTGGATTAAAACCGATAGGAAAGCTGCAATCCAGCTTGGAATCCGACTACTGGATATCCTAACCAGAGTTGATATCGTTGAGCCAGTAAATTGTCGAAGAAGAGTGTCGCGCCCAAATAATCATTATATGAATAAGTGGCCTCTAAACCTAAATCAAGATAGCCATCGAGTTGAGAATCTAATGCGGCATTTAAGTTCGATTGAAATGCGGTTCTACTTCCAACATAATTGGCTCTAGCTCCAGCACGTAATTTTTTATTGATTGGATAGCTTCCTGAAAACTCAGCTGTAAAATTGGGTAGGTGGAAAGGAGACTCAAAGCGATCCATGCTGTAGTGTATAAATTCTACATTGGCCTTAAAGTTCCAAGTATCAGATAGGTAACCTAATTCACCTCGAACTTTCAATAAATCAGCATTGTCATAAACTACTGCGAAGCCTGGTGTTGCTGTACTGTCTGCAAAGAAAGGATCTCTATAAAAGAGAGGCAGTGCATCCACTAACTCATAGGCTCCAGAAAGTTGAAAGGCCAGTTTTTGTGTCAATCTGCCCTTTAAGCCCATTTCAAATTTGTTGTATTTAGATGCATTTTGTTGGATGCTTGGATAAACATATGGATTCAGCCGACTGATTTCAGAATAGGAGGTGTTATCGATGCGACCCTTCCACGTGGCAAAAGCGGATAAATAAGAGGGTACAAAAGTATATTGAGCAGAGAAGGCGGGTAGAACAAAGAAGGTTCCTTCCGTTCCACCTTTTACAGGAAGTGTATAGCCGTTGTATCCGAGATCCAATCCTATTTCAAACCTCAAATCTTGCCATTCAGAGGCCAGGCGTGGTTCTAGCCTGAACTGAGTGAAACTTTGACTGACGGGTAGTACAGAGTCGAATTGGGTGGCAAAATGTTCCAAATTAAATCCCAATTCAAGTAGATTTCCACTTAAATCAAGCTGTCCTTCTCCCGAAATTTCCATTTGATTCTCTGAATTTCCAAAACGGTCAAAAAAATGATAATAACCAGCCCCAATTCCATTCATTGAAGACTTACCCAAGGGCTTCTTAATTCTATTATAGCCTCCTTTCCACCCAAATTGGGTATAGCTTTGTTGGATGGCTTCAGCGCTCATACTGCTATCTAGTGCGGTGCTACTTTCAGGAAATCCGTAATAGCGCACACCATTAAAGTTTCCTTCAATGGTATTTGAAAGTTTCCACCCATCTAAATAATTGAATAAATGAGCTTGAATTCGGCTCCTATAAAATGGATTCTCTTCGAAGACTATGTCTTGAACTCCTCCTCTTAGGTTCATATGATCCAATTCAATCCCCCACTGTCTTTTTGAGGATCGACCATTAGAGGTGGAAGCATGCGCTGTAAATAAGCCGTAATTTCCGAATCCGAGGTCTATGTGGTGCTTGGGCAAGTCTTCTACAGGAACTTTGCTGATAAGCATCGGCTTTAAGGGTTCTGGACGAAATGAAAATTGTAAAGCGCTGGTTGGTATTCTGTAAACCATGGGGATTTTCGTGTCCGTTGTATCTATAAAGTTGGCGTTTTGTGAAATCTTTACAGACTCCGCAATCCTTCCTTTATATCGATCGAGAACAGTTACTTCCACATTTTTTAATTGCTCCTGTGCCAACAAGGAATTAAATCCAAATCCTATAATGAGCAATATTTGTGTCTTCTTATTCATTTTCAGGGCTTTCAGTTGGCATTTCCAAGAATGGCATCGAATTTTCATCTAGGTATAAATCATCGGCAGCTCTTTGGGCGGGCTCTTCCTTTTTATTTTCTTCCGAACTGTTTTGCTCAGCCTTTTCCATAGCATTTCTAAGAGTTAAAGCCCTTTGTTTGGAGCTCTCGTCGTTTGGGTTTTTCTCTATAAAATCCAGCGTATAGTTGGCTTGAAAGAGATCGTCAAGTGAAAGGAAGTTTTCTACCAAGAGAAACAAACTTTCTTCTTTCCACTTTCCAAAAGATGGAATCCGATCCATGGCTTCATACACCTTGTCTACGGATTCAGTAATTCTCCCTTCCCGCTGGAGAATACGAGCCAAATAATATCCTGCTTCTGCCGCAGAAATACCTTTTGGATTCTGATATAAAACGATAAAGTCGGCTCGAGCTTCGTTTAATTTATCGAGGCTATAGTTGGCACGAGCCCTCTCTAGTTGAGCCTCTGTAATCCACTCAGGTGCCGATTTGTCATCGAGCAGCACTTTGGTTGATAGACTTATAACATCTGGAAACAATTGATCAATGACCGCCAAGCGCATTAAGTAAATGGTAGATTCTCTTTGAATAGAAGCATCTTCGCTTTGACTGACTGAAATAAAATAACTCCTTGCCTTTGAATACTCTTTGTCTCTAAAGGCTTTTTTTGCCAGCTTTTGAGTAGCTAGATCTTTGTAATCTCCATTACCCATTTGGTGGATGGCATCCCACTGCAGGAGGGCTTCATCCATTTTATTTTGTTTCTCCAAGCAATCGGCTAAATAGAATCGAACTCTTCTCAGAAACAATCCATTCTGGAATCGATTGAGATATTGCTTCAATTGATTTTCAGCTTTTTCACAATCTCCAAAGGCATACAATTCGTAAGCACTATTAAATAATGTACTGTCTAATTGAACCTGCTTAACATCGGCAAAGTCAATTTTCTGCACCCATTCAATATAGTCATCAATCCGGCCCATATCGGAATAGACCAAGCGTGTAAAGGAAATTGCCTCATTCGCCTCTTCTGTACTTGGATAGGTTTCTACAACCGTACGGAGCCGATCGGCAGATTCTTCCAATCGCTCCAAATTGCGCAGAATAAGCCCTTCATTTAAAAGCGCAACCCGCACTAAACTATGATCTGGAAAGCGCATTCTAAATTTTTCCATTGCAGCTAAGGCCTCTGCGTTTCGATCTAATTTCAACAAAGTGGCTGCTTTCTCATAGGCGGCTTCTGGTGCGTAACGGGAATTGGGATAGTTTACATTGAGCCTTTCTAAACTCGCAATTTTATCGTTGTATTTAGATAAAAGGCCTTCACAATTGGCCTTTTGCAGTAAAGCGTAATCGGCTTCTCTAGAATTAAACTTCAAGGCTTGAGAATAGTAATCTAGGGCAACTAAATACCCTCCTGTTACAAAATAACAGTCTGCAGCACGGACGCGTGCATCGGCTTTTAGTGCGTCTTCTTTTGAATATTGATTGGTGAAGGAACGGAAGTTTTGTGCGGCCTTCTGATAATCTTTGATTGAAAAGTAAGTGTAGGCAATATCATATTCACTTAAAATGTATTCGCTAGTAGCTTGTGCTCCTGTACTTCTTCGAAATAAATCGAAAGAGGCTAAGGCCTCTGTTGGCATCTTCCTGCGATAATAGCTCTCCGCTTCCCAATAATGGCTTAAGGCTAAATAACTGGATTGAATGGGATTGCTTCTAGATTCTTTAAACATTTCCGCAGCTTTTTGATATTGTGTGGCATTAAACCATTCAATCCCTCTGAAATAGGCTGCTTTTTGATAGGCCGCTTTTAATTCTATGCTGGGCTTGTCTATGGCGCGAATGCTCTGCATTGCTTTTTCATAGTCTTTCTGAGTAAGGTAGAGCTGAGCCAATAAGCTGTTCAATTCTTTTTTATTGGGAGAACTAGGATAATCTGATAGATAATCTTGTATCACTTTATCCACTGCTTCATACGGCCCGTCTAACTCATAGTTCAGCTTGGCATAAATAAATCTAGCTTGCTGCGCTAACTCATCGTTTCCATTTGCTTTGGAAGCAGATGAAAAGGCTGTCAGGGCCTTCGCTTTGTCGTTGGTTTTTAAATAGCAATCGCCCAAATGATACCAGGCATCTTGAGATAAAGGACCGTTGGATTGAGTTATTTTGTTAAAGGATTGAATGGCTTCTGGATAGCGTCCCATTTGGTAATAGGAATATCCCAGCTGATAATGGTCTTGCTGGCGAAAGCTTTTCCCCAATTCCTTATAACGCTCAAAATGAATAGCAGCATCGGTATACTTTGCCTTTCGGTAATATGCGTCTGCTACTAAATGCTCTATTTCATCGCGCCGAACTACTTCCTCACGATTTAAAATGTCATTTGCCAGATCAATTAATTCCGAATACCGACCTGTTTTATAGTAAATCTGAGCAAGATAATAGGGAACGACATCGCCAAATTGAGCGTCGGATTTTAATGACTCAAAGCCCAAAGCGGCATCGCTATACGCACTGTCTGTATATTGTATAAACGATTTGTAGTAGGATGAAGAAGCCGAAAATTCAGATTTATTGGCGGCTACTTCTGAAAACAGTTGACTAGCCTGATTGAAGTCTTTTTGAATGAAGGAGCTGTAGGCTTTCTTGAATTTAATTTCTTCTCGTTTCTTAGAGTCAACTAGAGCCACATCCACCTTAGAATACCAGATGTATGCGTTTTTATACCTCCTAATTCTAAAAAAATGTTCTGCGGTAAAGAGTTGCATGGGTGTAAGCAAAGCACTATTTGGATAGTTTTCCTCAAATGCTTCTGCCAAGCTTTCGGCATCTGCATTCAATAATTCCAGGCCAGAGACTACCGCACGATACTCTGTATATTCTTTTCCTAAACCTTTGGATATCTCCGCTTCCTCAAAGAGAGCCGATTGGGCACTGGCGAATAACTTCAGTTCAAAAAGCTCATGGCCTTTTAACCATTGAGACCTAAAGCGTTCCGTTGGTTGAGCCCAAAGTTGCTGACTAGCAACCAATAGAAAGACCCAAGCAAAGAGTGTATTGTTCTTCATTCTGAGTTCAAAGGTAGATGCAGTTTAGGCACAGAATTCATCTTCACTCAGCACTTCTTCAATGCCAAATGTTGATTAGTTAAACGATCGCTATTTCATAAAAGTACATGGGTTTAAACCGAATTTTAATGATGCGCTAAATTTTTGTGATATTCCTTCTTATACAAGCTGAGCTACCCAATGAAAGCACTTTATGATTATAAAACAGTGGTACTTTTTCCATGAATTTAGATTGAATCATGGATAGATGGATGTGAAAGCACTCTTCATTCTAATCAAGTATTTAGATATAACTAATTCTTTTTTAGCACTTTCTGTTTATATCTTTACAGAAACTTAATTAGGTTTACAAGCCTTCTTTCAGACATCTTTGTTCTCGTAAAGGAAAAAAAAGAGAAAATGAAGATTAAAAGTCTTTATCTACTATTGAGTGTGCTTGGTTTTGTGCTCCCCAATATTTACGTTCTGAAAGAAACGGTTACTTCTTCCAATATTTTACTCTATTCCAAACCCTCCAAGACCTTAGAAGCGCTTTTCAACAATGCCATAACATCGGCTTTTACTATCAACTTACTATTGGTTGGCTTGGTGTTCTTTATTTGGAGTTATCAATCGAATAAAAAATATCAAATACCGAATTTAGGTTTGATTTGGATTTCAACTTTTCTTTTCGGATTGGCTGGAGGACTGCCCTTGTATCTTTATTTTCGAACGGGAGCGAAGCTCAGAAAAACGAGCTAGTCTTTTTAACAAAGCCCTATAGCAATATTTTGTAAAGATTGAAATGGATGAGTTCGGTAATGAGCTCAAGAGGAATCGGTTTTGCGTAGCTAATTTGAATGGAGCCTTTTCCTTGCTTGTAGGCTTGTAATTTTTCTTTGAAGTGCTCATGCGCATTTGGAAGCGCATAAATACCCAGATGATTCAAGTGTCCAGCAAAGTAGATAATGGGCTTCTTTTTGAATTTGTATGCTGGCATATTATAGCTGATAGACTCTGTTACTTCAGGTAGTGTTTTAAATATATGCTCACGGATTGTCTGAAGCTTCTCTTGAATTTCAGGTGGAAATGAAGCGATGTATTCGTCTACAGTAGAAAACGTTTTAGATTCCATTTATCTCCCTCTTTCTAAGATGTTACGTCTATTCATTTTCGCTAATCAGTTATTCGCTCCTCCAAGGATACCAAACTGCTTAGAACGACTTCAAAGCTAATCTGATTTTTATAAATTCTGTCAGACTTGGAGTAATTATCCTTTGAAAATTAGTTAATTCAGAAAGTGTCTTACAATAAAATTTTAAAATCCTTCTAGACTCTTTAGATTTTAAAACATTTCTAGTCTCGGTTTGCATTCATCATCTTTATTAAGTCTTAATTTACTTGCCTTTCTCCCCTCTAAAGAACTATAGCTCATAGGGATGAATGGGCTTCTAAAGATAGAACCTTCGCTTTTCAAAATTCGTTTCAACTGCCTAGTAGTAGGCTATTCTTCCGATCCCTTGAGAATAATCCGAAGCGCAGTGTTTTTCTTGAAATAGGCCCAAGTCCAATTCACGAAAATGATGAGTTTATTGCGCACACTGAGAATGAGCATAAGATGAAGAAACATCCAAACGAGCCAAGCGAAAAGACCTTGAAAGCTCCAAAAGGGGAGGTCAACTACTGCCTTGTTTTTTCCTACGGTAGCCATTGAGCCTAAATCCTTGTATTCATATGGCACAAGCTCTTTTCCTTGTAGTAATCGCTTAAGATTTTTTGCTAGTAATTGAGCTTGCTGATTGGCCACATTCGCTAATTGTGGATGACCATTTGGGAAGATGGGCGTCTCCATGATCGATTGATCTCCCAATACATAAACGGGGTCTTGATGCAGAATGCGATTAAATCGATCTACTTTAATTCGATTTGCACGACCTATCTCGTCTGATTTTATGCCTTCAAGCGAAAAGGCAGTTACGCCCGCGGCCCAGACAACTGTTTTAGTGAACAACTGCTGATCTTTATTGTAGATAAGCAGCTCGCCATCATAATCATTCACTATGGTGTTTGTGTGAATCTCTACTCCTAGGTTCTCCAAGAACTTACGAGAATACTTTTTGGATTTATCACTCATATTATTGAGCGTGTTTCCACTGCCTTCCATGAGCCATATTTTTAACTCAGAGAAGTCTATTCTATGGTAGTCAATGGGTAAGAGCGTATTTTTAATTTCGGCAAAGGCACCGGCTAGTTCTACTCCTGTTGGACCACCACCTACCACAACGATATTTAATAGGGCTTTTTTCTCATCCGCTTCAGCGGTTATGAGCTTTTCGAAAATACCAAGGATATGGTTGCGAATGGAAATAGCATCGTAAGTCGATTTCAGTCCGAGTGCGTGCTTTTTGATTCCTTCATTTCCAAAATAATGAGTAGTGCAACCCATGGCCAGTACTAAGAAATCATATGGATAATCGCCCATATTGGTGCGCAGTATCTTTTCTTCTCTCAAGACTTCCACCGCCTTAGCCATTCGGATACGCACGTTCCTATTCTTACGAAAAATATAGCGCAGGGGAAAGGATATGCTCGAGGGTTCTATCTGAGAAGTAGCCACCTGATAAAACAGCGGTTGAAACTGGTGATGGTTGAGCTTGTCGATCAAAAGAATATCGAAGAAATTCGAATCTAGGTTTTTTGCTAGGTTGATGCCTGCGAACCCACCGCCGACAATTACCACCTTCTTCTTGCTCATTCTAAGCTTTATTCTACCCCAATAAGGGGGTCTGTATTGACAATCGAAAGTACTTCTTTCTGAAGGGGTTTTTTCTTAAAAAGCAGGGCGTTTTCTCAATACGAAGAATCCTTATTCTATCCGTCTTAGGGCTTAGATAGTGTATGTAACAAAAAAAGCAGCGCCGTTTTGGCGCTGCTTTTTGCTTTTTTACTTTTTGCCCTGATTCACTCGAATCAACCTTTGATAGGGTTGATCGTCTGAAATCCATTCGAATAGGTAGGTTCCTGTTGCCAATGAAAGAAGTTCAATTTGAACGACTTTCAGACCTTCTTCTACTTCTTGATTTAGAATTTCTTGTCCTCTTAAATCTAAAATACGTACTCGGCTTACCTGCTTGCCGGTGGGCACTGCAAGGTGGAGGAGGTTGTTTGTTGGATTAGGATACACAAGCCAAGAAACACTCTCGTCTTCGCCAATGCCAATTCCACTGATAACCAATTGTTGGCTCAAACTATCTCTTCCACATCCGTTTTCTACCACCAGAGACACCATATAGGTTCCTGGTGCGGCATATTGGTAGGTTGGATTGTTTTGACTGGAGGTGTTACCGTCTCCGAAGTGCCATTGAACAAATCCGAAGGGAGCGCCGGTACTTTGATTGCTGAAATTGAATTGCCTCTGTATGAAGCTAGGGGTTGAATTGAATGCTACAGTGGGCGATTCAGACACACTCAATACATTCAACAAGCTATTGCTTCCTCCGGTATTGAAACTTCTCAATTTCATGGTGGAAGATCCCGTTGCACTGAATTGAATGGTGTGCGGTCCAGGTCCTGTTACTACCGATGGACTTGCCAAAGCGCTAAAATCCCATTCGTAGTTTACTCCCGCTTGTGGGTTGCTCACCTCTATGATATAGGGCTGGCCTACGCAAGGTTGACTAGGATTGGTGCTAATTTGTGCGGTGGTAGGCGCGGTTACGCTGGGATCAACAAATCGAATATTATCTAAGAAAAGATTGTTTCCATACCCATTGATTGCTACAAAAGAGGCACTAATGTTTTGTCCTGCAAAGGCGCTTAAGTCTATCGTATCTGTTCTCCATTCGGTTTGGGTTGGAGTGAAGCTACTTGTAACATAATTAGAAACACTCGACAAATTGGGACCTGCCTTGCTGTACACAATATTAGAATAGGTCAATCCGCAGTCTGTACTAACGCGCACTTCCATTGCATCGCTAAAGCTGGCGCTATACTCGGCATAGGCTACATCAAATAGTAATTGAGTGTTTCCTGTGGCAGGAATTTCAACCTTACCCGTAATGAGCCAATCTTCTTCACCTACGGCATTGTAGCTAAAGTTGTTGATTCGAACTACTCGTGAATTGCTGCCATTTAGTCCTACTGCTGAGGTTAGCATCCAAGTCATGTCTCCATCTGGATTCACTAATTGGTAGGAAGGAGGAGGGAAGGCAGGGGCATATAGATCAAAATCTTCTGCTACAGCGATGGCATCACCCGGACTAACATCAATATAATTATTGAGTTCAATAGAGTCGGTACCAAATTGATTGGCTGTAATCAAACGAACGGTATAGGTTCCATATTGGGTAAAGCTTACCACGGGGTTCTGACTAGTGGCACTTGTACCATTAATGAATTGGAAGCTGGTTGGAAATATTTTCCATTCCCATTGATTGGGTGAATTGCTGCTGTTGTCGTTCAATGAAACAGGAGAGTTTAAACAGCTACTTGTTTCATTGCTGCTAAATAAAGCGCTTGGAGCCGAACTATTCTCTACAAATTTGAAGTCGTCAATTGCCATATCACTGGTAAAGGTTCCTCCTGTTATTCCTCTTACCCGAATGGTAATGGTTTGTCCAACCCAATTGGTTAGGTCGGCTGAGGCTTGAAGCCATTGGTTTCCTTTGTCGCCTGTCAATGGAATCATTATGTCTTCAATAATTTGTCCGTTGGCTATAACATCAATGTGCAATTCGCCCATGCCTGCGCCATACATATGGTACCAGAATTCTAGTTTTGGATTGAGAGTGCCCGTTAGATCTACACATGGACTTAATAGTATTGCCTCTTGTAAAAAACAATCAGAGGCTTCTAAATAGAGATACTTTCCATTAATGGAGCCCGGAGTATGATCCGAGCTTGGTCCTGTGTTTGCACTGGGTGTTGTTCCTGAATTTACTCTCCAATCTATATCGTCTGAACTACCATTTTGTAGATTCTCCCAGTTGCCTGGAAGTGGACAAATAGTGCTTCCACAGGTGGTAGCGGTTGCACAATTATTAAATAGATCGAAATCTTCTGTAGACGGGAAGGCAACCGGTGCACTTGAGTTGAGAATGTTTATGGTAAGATCCAATGAATCATTAAATCTATTCTGGTCGCCAGCATAGGTTACAGTAGCCCAACCAGTATAGATGCCACTATTTAATGTGGCAGCGGCTGGGAATGGAATGGCTGCAATTTGACCTGGAAGGAGGGAGTCTGTAACTATATACGTTTGGGTGCTGGAAAATCCTCCTTGGGCAAACAGACTATAATGTATTTGGAAGTTATAGGCTGTATCTAAACCGTAATTCCCGATTTCTATGGCAGGAATAATATTCGAAATTTGGCATTCAGGAGTTCCATTTACAGGACTCAACAAGGCGTTTACCCCTAAATCGTTTTCCAAAACACAGCCAAATGTTCCTCCCACTTGAAAGATAGCATCCGCTCTTTGTCCTACGATCGAACCGTTTCTTGCTCGTACACTAAACCAATGATCTTCTTGCGGATTTAAACCTAAAATAACTCCACTGTTCGTTGAAGTAGTACTTACAGAATCCATATAACGAGAACCCAGAACAAAAAGATCGTAGCCCGTTGCTCCAGGGGAGGCTGTCCAAGATAAACCAATGCTGTCTGGACAGATATAATCTACGCTTAGATTATTGGGCATCGCAATAATGTTAAAGGGATTGCTAACAATCGATTGACCATTCCTACTTACTCTTATCAAAGCATTGCCAATGGTTGCAGATGGAGGACTATTCCAATTGTACAAACGGCTATTGGCAGAAACATTGTTGTTCAAGGTTATCCATGAAGTTCCTCCATTTAAAGACATTTCTACGCTGAAGGGAGTTGTGCCCGCGGGAGCATGCCAACGAATTACTTCGGGCTGGAAGGGTACAACAGACTCTCCGCCTACTGGCCATGCAAAAGACATCTCGTTCTTTACAAATTGCCAAGTGATAAAGTATTCTTGTCCTCCAAAGGGAATGGAACTGGCATTAACGCTTACGGTATATACTCCAGCTGCGGGATCAAGAAGTGTAATCTGTTCTGTATTGTTTAAGCTATCTACAGCTCTTACTGCATTGGCACTTAGGTTTGCTACAGTGGAGTTTGGATTTAACACCCATGGCTGATAAACAGTCCCGTTCGGTGCGGTTAGGGTTACGTCTAAGTCATTTACCAATTTTCTAGAGGCCAAAAGACTTCCGGATGGATCTACCCAATACACCATGGCTTTTAGTTCTTTGGTTTGATCGGGAACGGTAATACTGAAAGTCTTGGTTTGTCCGTTGGTTATGCTATCGCTGGTATAATGAGTGTTCTCTATGGCCTCTATAGCGTAGAGGGCATTTACTCTACCATAACCGTAAATAAAGTCAGGACCGGGATTGCCTAAATCTTCACAGGTGTTCATCAAGATGGCCTTCATCAATCCTCCTTCAGGTTTTGCGTTTGCATTGTTTTTCATATAGGCATCGTACAATACCGATAGGGTTCCTGATACCCCTGGACACGACATAGAGGTGCCGGTTTTGAATCCGTAAGTATGCGGATCGATAGTAGAATAAACATCAGTGCCAACGGCTCCTACATCGGGCTTTATTCTTCCGTCTGCTGTTGGGCCACGACTCGATGAAGTGGCGATAACATCATTTGTGGTGAGGTTGGCTACGGTTACAACGTTCTTACCCGCCTTATGACCTCCTGTAATATTTCCCCATCCAGAACCGGCTCCATATCCGCAGTCTGAGGTGCCTGTATTTCCTGCTGAGAATACATGAAGTAAGGATCTATGCTGGCGACTGTCATTATCTACAGTTGAGGTAAAGGAAGTGTAACCTGCATTGCAACCATTGCTATAGGAAGAGGAGGTAATGAGTATACCATACAATGAATAATCCTGATCAATGTCTCCTATATTATCTGGATAGTCATAATACACCATCTCAGCGGCAGGGGCCATTCCCATTCCGCGAGGATCTCTGTTTCCAGCTCCAAAAATGGTTCCTGCTACGTGGTCTCCATGATCACCTATGCTGGCTCCTGCTTTGTTTAGAAGTATTCTGCCTTGATAATCAATATGAGGACCTATCGATCCATCATCTCCAAGGGCAACTATTACGTTTTCACCTGTGTAAGGAAACTGTCCGTTGCGCTGTGCGGCATGCACTCTTGCATTGGTTCTTGAGTTGAAGTTTTCTGGCTGTCCGGGCTCGTCGGCTTCTTGAACAAACTCTACAATTGGCATTTTCATCAATGCATCCATTCCATACAAAGAACCTTCCACCGAAAGCATCCCGATTCCAATGTCTTCCTTTACTATTCTAAATCCGGTTTCCCGCTCTATGCGTTTTTTCCAATAGCCGTAGTCTGAATCCATGTGTAGGTGGATGTCGATCTTGGCTATATCCTTACTGGCCCACATCCACTCTGGAAAATCTTTGTTCAGCATGCGGGCAGACATTCTACTCTTTGCCGGAATGGGGGTGAAGCTGAAAAAGGCCTTGTGGTTTTGAAGTTTTAAAACCGATGCTGCTGGAACAGTGATTACATAGCCATTGATTGGAATAGAATGGCCGAATTCGATGCCGTATTTGGCAAAGGCTTCCAAGTCGTCTTGGGTGGGCATGGATTCGAATTGGGCTATCCCGTAGAATTTCTGAGTGGCTTGGTCGAAAGAATAGTGCTCTCTATTCCAGTCGAAAGAAGTTTCTTTTTCGGTCTTGTATGTCCCATCCTGCAAGAGTAGGCGCATTTGCGCGCTAGCAGGTAGTTGGATGAGAAGTGCAAAGGCCGCGATACATAGATGTTTTAACATAAATGTTATTTTAAGTTTTCTTTATGTTTAACGAAAATAGTCGATTAAAGTTGAAACAACTAATATTGAAAACTTGGGTTTAAGTTTGTGCATCATGAAAAGAATCTATTCCTTCTGGTTGATTTTGCTTTCAACCGCTGCTTTCGCACAACCCACACCCTATAGTTTTGGTGATCTTGTCAATGAATTGAGAAACCTCGCGCCTGCTCGGCCAAGGGTTCTTTATGTGGCCGCTCACCCTGATGATGAGAATACTAGAGTGATTGCTTGGTTGAGTAGAGGTGCGCATGCGGAAGTAGCCTATCTGTCTCTTACTCGTGGTGATGGGGGACAAAACCTGATAGGAACTGAGCTGGGAGCAGGACTGGGAGTAATTCGCACCAATGAATTGATGGAGGCACGTGCAATTGATGGGGGAAGGCAATTCTTCAGTAGGGCGGTGGATTTTGGCTACAGTAAAAACCCTGAAGAAACTTTTGCAATCTGGGGTAAGGAGGCTATTTTATCGGATGTAGTGCGAGTGGTGAGACAATTTAAACCCGATATTATCATTACACGTTTTCCTTCCGACGGTAGAGGGGGGCATGGTCACCATACAGCGAGTGCTATTCTGGCCGAAGAAGCCTTTGAACTGGCCGCAGACCCCGCTGCCTTTCCTGAACAACTTGCCGATTTGGAGGTTTGGCAGCCCAAAGTCTTGTATTGGAATGCTAGCTCTTGGTGGGATAAGACCTTGCCCGAAAAGGCGAAGACCAATCCGGATATTATAGAGTTTAATGTAGGTAGCTACGATGCTTTTACCGGCTATTCTTGCAATGAACTGGCTTCACTGAGCCGTTCAATGCACAAGAGTCAAGGATTTGGCATACCTGTGAGTAGGGGTGAGATGATGGAATACCTTGAGAGAAAAAAGGGTGGAGCCGATTTTAATGAGATCATCCAAAATCCATCTGAACTGCGAAAGCAACAAGAAGCTTTGTTGAAGGAAGTGGAAGGCGAATTGCTAGCGGGCAGAAGGATTGTCGCAATAGAGAAAGCCTTATTGCTGAAAGATCTTTGGAAAGACAAGGCATCGGTACAGAGAATAGATCGTTGGATTGCGGGTGCGCTCGGTGTCTATGTGGAAGCGGTGGCAACCCAAGAATTTGGAGTGAAAGGACTTGAAACCGGACTAAAAGCAGAAGTAATTGCACGGATTCCCTTTGACAATTTAAAGTGGGTTGGAGTAAACTGGAACGGAAAACAAGAAGCCTTCTCTAAGGAGCTTACTACCGATCAGACTTTAACAACAGAAGGAAGCATACTACTGAAAGAGTATACTCAGTGCTATTGGCTTCAGAAGCCGTTTGAAGGAAGATTTGATGTAGAAACCAAAGACATTGGTAAGCCCATCAACGATGTAACTCCTTTCGTTGAGTTTGAGATCAGTTTAAACGGCAAATCCATCCACCTAAAGACAGCAGTAGAGTATAAATGGACCGATAGGGTAGCGGGTGAGTTGAGTAAACCTTTTGTGGTCGCTCCAGCCCTGAGTTTGAGCTTTTCGCAGGAGCAGATTTTTTGTACTGAAGAGAATAAAACCGTTGAGGTAGAGCTCATAGTAAAGGCTTGGAAAGAAGGTATTTCAGAAAATATTCTCTTCGACTTGCCTGAAGGATGGAGCGCCAAGCCTGCTTTTATTGCGGTGGATTTTTCTAAGGCAGGAGAGGAAAAGCGCTATAAAGTAGAGTTCTCTTGCTCGCTCAAAGAGTCTATGGCGGTTATTCGTCCGCGATTTGAGGTTTATTCTGAGCAGGTGAAAAGCTATCAAGCCATCGATTATCCTCATATCAAACATCAAGATTTGTTTTTAGAGTCTAAGCTGAATGCGGTAAAGACGGCAATAGTATTCGATAAAGGAAAGATTGGCTATATACCCGGGGCGGGCGACAAGGTTATGGAGGCCTTGCAACAATTGGGCTTTACGGTAGATCTGCTTACGGAGGCTGATGTGCGCAATGCAGATCTTTCTAAGTATATGGCCATAGTAACTGGCATTAGAGCCTATAATACCTGCGATTGGTTGCCTGAGGTGCAGTCTGTTTTAATGAAGTATGTAGAAGAGGGCGGGAACTATATTGTTCAATACAATACCAGTGGCTCTGATCTAAAGCTGCGTTCTTTTGGTCCCTATTCAATAGAGTTGGGCAGAGATAGGGTAACCGATGAAAGGGCTGTGGCAAATTTTGTAGATCCAACGCATGGGGTTTTTAATAAACCCAATAAGCTCAGTCAGGCCGATTTCGATCATTGGGTTCAAGAGCGAGGACTCTATTTCGCTAGCGAATGGGCTCCAGAGTATCGTCCGCTTATTAGTTGGAGCGATAAGGAAGAGGCACCTCGATTGGGAGGATTGCTCGTTGCCCACTATGGCAAGGGGGCTTTTATGTATACGGGCATTTCTTTCTTCAGACAATTGCCAGCTGCTGTGCCTGGTGCGTATAAGCTTTTGGTTAATATGCTTTGCTATGAGCCAGAATAGACCTCGCTATCAAGGATTGAGAAATTGGAATAGTCTACACACTTTTGTCTTGGCATTTCTGCTTTTTCAGATCATCTTCTATTATATCCTATCACTTTATTACTCCTAGCCTATGAATTGGTCCGATTGGATAATATTGACCTTAACCATGCTGGCCATTGTTGCTGCCGGTATTTGGCAAACACGCTCTAAGCAGAGCTTCGATCAGTATCTGCGGAGCGGAAATGAAATGGGTTGGTTTAGTATAGGTATGGGAGTAATGGCTACTCAGGCCTCGGCCATTACCTTTTTAAGTGCACCGGGTCTGGGCTATGAAAGTGGCTTGCGCTTTGTTCAGTTTTACTTCGGTATGCCCATTGCCGTGGTTATTATCAGTAGGTATTTCATTCCTATCTATTATAAGCTCAGGGTTTATACGGCCTATGAGTATCTAGAGCAGCGGTTCGATTTGCGTGTACGGTTATTTACAGCCCTGCTTTTTCTTATTCAACGCGGACTAGCGGCAGGACTAACCATTTATGCGCCGGCTATTATATTGAGTACCATATTAGGCTGGAATCTAAATCTAACCATATTGAGCGTAGGAGGATTGGTGATCCTCTATACCGTGAGCGGAGGAAGTCGAGCCGTAAGCATTACGCAAAAATGGCAGATGTCTGTGATTCTAGGTGGAATGCTTCTCGCTATGGGACTGGTGCTCTTCTATTTGCTGGATAGGGTTAGCTTCAATGAGATTTTACTTCTGGCCGGAAGATCAGACCATATGACGGTAATTGATACGGGCTTTAATTTCAATGAGCGCTATACCTTGTGGAGTGGATTAACCGGAGGATTGTTTTTAGCCCTTTCATATTTTGGTACAGATCAGAGTCAAGTGCAGCGCTACTTGGGTGGTAAGAGTTTAAAGGCAAGTAGATTGGGTCTTATCTTCAACGGAATAGTTAAAATTCCCATGCAATTCTCTATAGTCTTTATAGGGGTGCTTATTTATGTCTTCTATTTGTTCCAAGCCCCGCCGATTTATTTTAATACCGCTGGGGTAACTGCCTTAAAGAATTCAGATAAGGCTGCAGAGTTGAATGAGATACAAGAGAGCTTTAATCGCAACTTCGAGATCATTGAAGAGAACAGAGATCTGTATATAAATGCCATCCGTCATGGCGATATCTTCTCTAAAGACAGGGCTTCGGAAGGATTGGCTAGAGCAGAGGCTACCGAGAAGTTGTTGAGAGAAGAGGTTCGGAACCTAGTTCAATCTACGGTGCCCGATCAGAGTGTAAAAGACACTAATTATGTGTTCTTATACTATGTACTCAATCATCTGCCGCATGGATTAATTGGCCTGCTCTTGGCGGTAATCCTCAGCGCGGCCATGTCTTCTACCTCGGGAGAGCTCAGCGCGCTTACTTCTTGCACACTAGTCGATTTTTACAAGCGTTTAGGAAAGGAAAAGCAAGAGAAAACCTTTTTGTTTACAGGGAAATGGATGACGGTGGTATGGGGATTGTTGGCCATTGGCTTTGCCTTGGTTGCTCGCTTATTCGACAATCTTATTGAGATGGTGAATCTCTTGGGCTCCCTCTTTTATGGAACCATTCTGGGCGTCTTTTTGGTGGCATTCTTTATAAAGAAGGTTAAATCGAAGGCAGTGTTTTTTGCCGCTATATTGGCAGAATCGGCAGTCTTGCTCATACATTTAGGCAGGGTGCAAAACTGGAAGGCCTTTGAGGCTTTTAAAGTAGAATACCTCTGGTACAATGTTATTGGCTGCCTGCTGCTGCTTGGCTTTGCCCTCTTGTTTTCTTTCATCTTGCCCGAAAAAGAAGAAGGCTTAAAGGCTGCTGAGGTATAGATTTTTAAATCCTTGGTTCATTATCCAAAAGATTCCGTGCATTTGACCTTAGTAGGTTGGATGTAGTATGCCTGCTTTATTTACATCCAATTAAAGTATGAAAGGAAGGCTTTTTATTTTCACGAGTAAGCAGAGTGCACAGAAGTCTAGTGAAAGGAGATCTAGGTCTATACCCATTCGCTTGTAGGCCTATTGATGGTTTGCCTTTTCTAGATCAACTAGACTTTTTAGTTCGCCTCATGGAATGAGAACTTGGCTTAGATTTTTCAGGAGTGATGTATCTTGGATAGGGCATTTGTATCCGACAAAATGGACTTACCGCTCTCCGATGTTTGGTTCTTTATCAAACCTATTTTCTCCATACTTTTTTATTCTTCAAAGAGGGAGGAGAATAAAAGCCTTCCTCCAAAGTTGAAAGCATAGACTTTGCATCGTCTCAAGTTCAGACTGCACTCTATTGTGCTCAGGCTGTCTCCCTTTGAGTTCAGGCTGTAGCATTTTAAGTTCAGGCTGTAGGATTTTGAGTTCAGGCTGTAGGATTTTGAGTTCAGGCTGTAGCATTTTAAGTTCAGGCTGTAGCATTTTGGGTTGAGGCTGTGGCATTTTGGGTTGAGGCTGTAGCGTTTTGGGTTCAGGCTGTAGCTTTTTGAGTTCAGGCTGTAGCATTTTGGGTTGAGGTTGTGGCGTTTTGTGTTGAGCTTGCAGCATTTTGAGTTCAGGCTGTAACATTTTGGGTTGAGGTTGT